>NZ_JALNTU010000004.1:518797-551503 GCF_023161685.1 Vibrio sp. 1CM8B | reverse complement strand
TGAGGTGCATGAAAAAAGCCAACAGCTGACGCTGTTGGCTTAGTAGAAATACTGTCAACGTATTTTAGGACGAGACAGCCTAACATGTTTCTCCAAAACTGTGATTAAGGTGGAATAATTTTCAAAAACACTCATAATGCACTCTGTTTTTCACCAGTTGGATATTTCCATTGAGCACTTCAAAATTCTCTTCAATCGCCCTTAAACCAGAGCTTCTAAATACGTTAGATTCTCTTGGTTATACTGAAATGACGCCGATCCAAGCGTTAAGTCTTCCTACTATCCTAAATGGCAAGGACGTTATCGGTCAGGGTAAAACGGGTTCAGGTAAAACAGCTGCTTTCGGTTTAGGCGTGCTGCAGAACCTACGCGTAAAGCGTTTCCGTGTTCAGTCTTTAGTGTTATGTCCGACTCGTGAGCTTGCAGACCAAGTAGCAAAAGAGATTCGTACTCTTGCTCGTGGTATTCACAACATTAAAGTGCTGACACTATGTGGCGGTATGCCAATGGGCCCACAGATTGGTTCACTAGAGCATGGCGCACACATTCTTGTGGGCACACCAGGTCGTATCCTTGACCACCTAGAGAAAGGCCGTATTGATCTGTCTGAGCTGAACACTCTTGTGTTAGATGAAGCTGACCGCATGCTAGAAATGGGTTTCCAAGACGCTTTGGATGCGGTGATTGAAGCGGCGCCAAAAGAACGCCAAACTCTGCTATTCAGTGCTACTTTCCCTAAACAGATCAAATCTGTTGCAGACCGCATCATGCGCAATCCAGAAATGGTGAAGGTTGAATCAACACACGATCACTCAAGCATCCAACAACACTTCTACAAGTTAGAAGGTTCTGAAGCTCGTGATGACGCTCTAGAGTTGCTGTTACTTCATCACCAACCAGAATCTGCGGTTGTGTTCTGTAACACTAAGAAAGAAGTGCAGAACGTAAACGATGAGCTAAGCCACCGCGGTTTCAGTGTTATCGAACTTCATGGCGACATGGAACAGCGTGAACGTGACCAAGCTTTGGTTCAGTTCTCAAACAAAACCATCTCGATTCTAGTGGCGACAGACGTTGCGGCTCGTGGTCTTGATGTTGATAACCTAGATGCTGTATTCAACTTTGAATTGTCTCGCGACCCTGAAGTTCACGTTCACCGCATTGGTCGTACTGGCCGTGCAGGAAGCAAAGGCGTAGCGATCAGCTTCTTTAGCGAAAAAGAGATGTACCGTGTTGCTCAAATTGATGAGTACATGGATATGCCAATCGAGCCATCTGAACTGCCAGCAAAACCAATCGCTAAGCCGTACTACTCAAACATGGTTACCATCCAAATTGATGGCGGTAAGAAAGCTAAGCTTCGTGCTGGTGATATTCTTGGCGCACTGACGGGCCAAGGCGGCATTGATGGTAAATCAGTAGGTAAGATCAATCTGTTTGCAATGCGTGCTTACGTAGCGGTAGAAAGATCTGTGGCTAAGAAAGCACTGAACAAAATCGAATCAGGTAAAATGAAGGGTCGTCAATTCCGCGCCCGAATCCTGAAGTAATTCGAGACTGAATCCCTTTGCTGCGATATGTCTAATTAACGACATTGCTAATTAATGGCATTGCAGTAAAGGGTGTTCCACAAAATGCCACTCAAGTTTCTTATCTTAGGTTTATCGACCTAGTCCTCTATACCAAAGCATTATTCATCGGGTCTTATCGAATAAAGATCGTTGATATGCTTTCCTTCGCTAAGATACCAAGTCATCGCTTCTTGTCGATTGTGAACCAATATCGTGATTGTGGTTATTGAACCATCGTCAAAATAACAAAGCTCATATTCTAAGTCGCTTGGATGATCAGGAATAGCGGCCATAGCTTCCCTCCCAAATATCAATCATTTGAAATACGTCAACCCAACTCATTTATAGGGTTCGTATCACGTCAAATGAGTAATAAAATCAAGTTGCATCACTGCCATTAATTATTTTTAGTTTAATCATTTGCCTAAATAGCTAGATTAGCAAGTTTGGCTCTCAATTTATCTCAAAGTTTTTACGATCACTGTTTATTAAGGCTACTTTTATAAGAGCTGGAATTAGCGTTATAAGAACTGGGCTAACTTTAAAGAGATGAGTTAATCGGTTTGTGGCTTTGTTGAATGTCGTGAGAGGGTAGAATGAGAAAGTGCCGGTGGTTAGTTTTAGTGATCTGTTTTCTATTTACTGGGTGCGGGACCAAGTTCGCCTATAACAATATAGGTTGGTTTGTTGTTAGCTATATAGAAGATTTTGTCTCCCTCTCAAATAGTCAAGAGTCCGAGCTTGAAGAGCGATTAGATATATTACAGAAATGGCATAAAGAAACTCAGCTACCTCTGTATATTTCGCAATTAGAAGCGATTCAAAACGTAGAACGGTCGGATATGAATCCCGCTTTTATTGTTGGCCAAAGTGAAGAAACGAAAGAGCATATTCGCACAATCGTCAATAAGTTCGCACCCGATGTTTACGCCTTGAGTATGCAGCTTAGCCCTAAGCAAGACAGGGAGTTTTTAAAGAACTTTCGTGAAAAGCAGCAAGGCTATTATGAAGAAAGGTTGTCGTTGAATGATGCCGATTCGAGAGAGCGATACCGAACTAGAATTGAAGAGCGTGCAGAACGGTGGTTAGGTTCAGTATCGAAAGAACAAAAACAGATTATTCTGGCTTGGTCTCAAGAGTGGGTAAATACCAATAGCAGTTGGCGACAATATCAAAACAACATCTATGAAGAGCTAACGACGCTGATGGCAAAGAAGAGCGACCTACATATTGCTCAGCCAATTATTATGAAGTTGCTTTTAAACAATGAAGCTTATTATCCTGCTGAACTTGAGTCGCAGCTTAACCAAAATATGGAAACATCTGCCAAGTTTTTAGTAGATATGGCCGCGACCAGCAGTAACAAGCAGTGGATGTATTTTATGAATGAGTTAGAAAGCCTCAAAGGAACGTTGGAGTCATTGCAAGAGTGAGGCGTCCCTTTTAAAGGCTAGCGGTTATTGTCGAGCTAGCCTTTCATCAAACTTTAAGGTGAATTTCGGAACCTAACCCCTGTTACTCATCAGTAGTTTTGGAATCGAACCTTTGGCTGTCTTCGATATTTTCTGCATTAATTGGAAGCTCGGTTGTTGAATACCGTGGTCACTCTGCAGCTCATCGATCATTAACAGCCACAACCTTGCTGTCATTTCAGAATCGGCTAATGCTCTGTGGAAAGTGCCGTCGTTATCTATGCGCTTGAATCGAATTAGGTCGCCCAACTTATGGGTCGGAGCATCTTGGATTAGCCGACGAGCAATCAACATCGAGCATGCAAACTGTCCGTTGTAATCACGTCCAATATCGTCTAATTCTGCGTCGAGAAAGCGTTTATCAAACGATGCATTATGCGCCACAAGCTGACTGTCTTGAATAAAGTCTGCAAACTCATCCATCACTTCACTGCAACTGGCCGCGGTGCTCAGCATTCGGTTAGTAATGCCGGTGTAGCTTTCAATGAATCCACTCACACGAAACCCTGGATTCATGAGTTGTTGGAAGGTGTCGACGACTTCGCCGTTAACGAGTTTAACTGCACCGATCTCAATCGCTCGATCGCCCATATTGGGTGATAAGCCTGTGGTTTCGAAATCGAGAACGATAACGGAATCTGCGGAGTTTGAAGCCATCGTGTTTCCTAATTGCTGTTTGGTAGTATCGCTTTATATGGGGCGTTTGGTGTTGCTATGGGTAAATCAGTTATTTGCTAGTGCCGATAACAAGCTCAGTGTACCCCGTTGAATCATCATGCTCTCTGTTGAAGGTCAAAGCATCGTAGCGGTGAACGATCAGTTCAGCCGTGGTTGCGATAATCGTCCCTTCAAGCAAATGCCCACCAATCACATTGCCATTTTCATCAGCAACGGATATATGAACATGCTGGTGGTTTGGGGTTAGCGTCGCCATAAGAGACACAATTTCGAACGGAGCTTGGACGAGCTTGGTGTTGTTCGCATTAGCTAAACGAATATTGAGTTGAGAGACACAACCGACACAAGACGCGATAGAGCCTGCCGAGATGTTGTGTGTGGTCACTAACCTTTGGATCTCAAGCTTTAGGTCTTGCCCGCGGGTTAATCTCGTTGCGATAGGAGTGATCATCTTATTGCCTCAACGTTATATGTATTTCAAAGAACAAAACGAAGCCACATAGGGCTTCGTTTTATTTTCATTTTGGCTAACGCGACTTTTCTTTTGGTTAATGCAACTTTGCATTTTCTGTCGCTGAAATTACTTAGTCTTGTTGCTGTTCTCTTTTCTTCTTAGGAACGAAGTTCAATACTGAGATTGGCACTTCTTTGCGTGGTTCGAAACCTTCAACAACGCGACGTTCAATCAAGTGACCCAGACGCTTTTCAATAATGCACAGGTTTTTGAAGTTATCTTTCGATAGGAAAGAGATCGCTTCGCCAGATGCATCAGCACGGCCTGTACGACCAATACGGTGAACATAGTCGTCCGCTGGGAATGGGATGTCGTAGTTGACTACGCGGCTTAGATTATCGATATCGATACCACGAGCAGCAACACCCGTTGCAACTAGATATTTTAGACGACCTTTCTTAAAGTCAGCCAGAATCTTTTCACGAATCGCTTGGCTACGTCCACTGTGGAAAGCTTCCGCTTGGATGCCACGTTTTTCAAGTTGGGCAACTAGCTTAGCCGCGCCGTGTTTGGTCTCGATAAAGATAAGCGCTTGGTCCCATTCACCGTCAGTGATCATGTGACTTAATAGCGCAGATTTTCGGTCTTTATCGACGGTTACCAACCATTGCTCAATGTTCGCTTTAGAAGCGTCAGTTTTGGCAATTGAAATCTCTTCCGCTTCACTGATTGCGCTTTTCGCTAGCGCACGAACTGGCGTTGATAGCGTTGCCGAGAACAACAGGTTTTGAATGTTTTGTGGCAAACGCGCGATGATCTTGTTGATGTCTTCGATGAAACCCATGTCTAGCATGCGGTCGGCCTCATCAAGAACCAGTACTTCAACTTCATCAAAGTGAACGGCACGTTGTCCGTACATATCGATCAAGCGACCTGGAGTTGCCACAAGAATATCGACACCTTCGATCAAGCGGTCTTTCTGGTGTTGGTAAGATACGCCACCGTACATCGCTAGTGATGTTAGGTTTAGGAATTTCGCGTACTTAGTAATGTTCTGTTCAACCTGAATCGCAAGCTCACGAGTTGGTGTCAGAATAACAGCGCGAATACGTTTTTTACGTTGTGTTTCACCTTTACTTAGCATTTCTAAGATAGGGAGAACAAAGCTCGCAGTTTTACCTGTACCTGTTTGTGCAGCAGCAATTAGGTTCTTACCAGAAAGCACAATCGGAATTGCTTTTTCTTGAATAGAGGTTGGCTTTTCATAGCCTTGTTTTGCAACGGCTTTAACAATAGGTGAGCTTAATCCAAGCTTGGAAAATGGCATAAGTTTCTCGGTATGATTTGGCTAAATAGCGATGGAAAGGTTCAACAATCTTATACAAGGATAAGATTAATGGCGGCATTCTACCATGTTGCTTGTGTACCGCTAGTAACATAGACACTTTAGTTGGATAATACTGGTTCAATAAGACGACGATAAGACAGGGATGTATGGAAATTACGCCGAATGAACGCGATGCAGTATATAAAACGATTTTTTCTCGCCGAGATGTTCGTGGTCAGTTTCTTCCTGATGAGATCCCAGAAGACGTTTTGATGCGTGTGTTAACCGCAGCGCACCATGCTCCCAGTGTCGGTTTTATGCAACCTTGGGACTTTGTCGTCGTCCGTGATATCGAAACCAAGCAACAGATCAAAGCCGGTTTTAATCAAGCTCATGCCGAATCAGCGGAAATGTTCACCGATGAAAAGCAGGCGATGTATAAGCGATTAAAGCTTGAAGGAATTGTTGAATCGCCTATCGGAATCTGTGTGACTTGCGATCGCAACCGAACCGGAAAAGTTGTGCTTGGTAGAACAATCAAGCAAGAGATGGATCTTTACAGCACCGTGTGTGCGGTTCAAAACTTGTGGCTCGCAGCAAGAGCCGAAAACCTTGGGTTAGGTTGGGTGAGCATTCTCCATGATTCTGTCTTGCGAGACGCACTCGATATCCCAGAAAACATCGATATTGTGGCGTACCTGTGTATTGGTTACGTTGATCACTTCAAAGATAAACCCGAACTTGAAACCATGGGTTGGCTACCAAGAAGAGATGTCAATTCAGCGATTCATGAAGGTAAGTGGAACTCAGAGCAAATCAAGTCAAACGAAGAGTAATTGCATCTACCGGCATTAATCTCGATGGTTAGTACGAGATCTAAAAAGGGCTCATTGAGCCCTTTTTGATATTTGCTAGCTGTTATCTGGTTATCTGATTTAGATATACAAACCGAGAGCTTAAGCGATCTCAATCTTCTCAGCTTGGTTCTGCTCTACCATTGATAGTGCTAGCGCTTCTGCAGCCTTAATGCCGTCGATACCAGCAGACAGGATACCGCCTGCGTAGCCTGCACCTTCACCTGCAGGGAAGAAGCCCTTAAGGTTGATACTTTGGAAGTCTTTGCCACGTTTGATGCATACAGGAGAAGACGTACGAGTTTCAACACCGGTTAGTAGGCCGTCTGGCGTAGAGAAACCTTTGATCTTCTTCTCGAACGCTGGGATTGCTTCACGAATCGCTTCGATAGCGAAATCAGGCAGCGCTTTTGAAATATCAGTCAGGTGGATACCCGGCGTGAACGACGGTTGTACTTCGCCGATTGCACTTGGGTCGCGACCTTTCAAGAAGTCACCGATTTTCTGAGCTGGTGCATCGTAGTTTTCACCACCAAGAACATAAGCGCCGCTTTCTAGTTCACGCTGTAAACGAATACCAGCCAATGCATCACCTGGGTAATCACGTTCTGGGTCGATACCTACAACGATTGCGCTGTTTGCGTTACGCTCTGCACGAGAGTATTGGCTCATGCCGTTCGTTACTACGCGGCCTTCTTCAGACGTTGCCGCTACTACAGTACCGCCTGGGCACATACAGAAGCTGTATACAGTGCGGCCATTCTTACAGTGGTGAACCAGTTTGTAGTCCGCAGCACCTAGGATTGGGTTGCCTGCGTTCTTACCGAAACGAGCTTCATCGATCATTGATTGCTTGTGTTCGATACGGAAACCAACAGAGAAAGGCTTCGCTTCCATGTAAACGCCACGATCGTACAGCATTTCAAACGTGTCACGAGCACTGTGGCCAACAGCCAATACCACGTGACGAGATTTGATTTCTTCACCGTTAGAAAGCGTTAGGCCTGTGATTTGGCCATCTTCCATATGAACGTCATCAACACGAGTGCTGAAACGGATTTCGCCGCCGAGTTCAATGATAGAAGCGCGCATCTTTTCAATCATGGTAACCAGTTTAAAGGTACCGATGTGTGGCTTACTTACGTATAGAATTTCTTCTGGTGCACCCGCTGCAACGAACTCTTCAATTACTTTACGGCCGTAGTGTTTTGGATCTTTAACTTGGCTGTATAGCTTACCGTCCGAGAATGTACCTGCGCCGCCTTCACCAAACTGCACGTTTGATTCAGTGTTCAGCGTACGCTTACGCCAGAAACCAAAGGTATCTTTCGTACGCTCACGAACTTCTTTACCACGCTCAACGATGATTGGGTTGAAACCCATTTGAGCAAGCACTAGGCCAGCGAATAGACCACATGGGCCAAAACCGATAACCACAGGGCGCTCAGTTTGGTTCTCAACCGCTTTAGCAACAAACTTGTACTCCATATCAGGAGTCACTTTTACGTGCGGGTCGCTAATGAATTGTTCTAACAACTCAGCTTCGTTTTCAACGAGAACGTCAAGCGTGTAGATAAGTAAGATCTTTGATTTCTTACGAGCATCGTAGCCACGTTTAAAGATATTAAAAGAGAGTACCTGATCAGAGTTAATACCAAGTTTCGCTTCAATAGCGTCTTGAATCGCAGACTCTTCATGGTCTAGTGGGAGTTTAATTTCGGTTAAACGTATCATTTCGATGTCTCGTTTTTTATAGGTGTCTTAGCTAGATCGTTTCTTAATACAGAGTTTGATGAAAACGCTGATGCTCAAAGAAGCGATAAGCTCACAATGGCGCGCATTTTACGAGAAATTGATTTATCTGTCATACTAATTTGGAAACATGGAGCAAATAGACACGATATTAGAGCCGTATGATGTTGAATTTTGCTTTGGGATGAGTATTATCCCCATTCTTCAATTTTGACTAACTTATAGAGCAGAGCATCATGGCATTTGTCGTAGGCGATAATTGTATTCAATGTAAATACACAGACTGTGTGGCAGTGTGCCCCGCAGATGCGTTCCATGAAGGCCCAAATTTCATGGTAATCAACCCAATCGAATGTATTGATTGTGGCTTGTGTGTACCTGAATGTGATGCTCAAGCGATCTTCCAAGAAGATGAGCTGCCAGAAGATCAAAAGATCTTTATCGAAGTGAACGCAGAGCTTGCTGAGATTTGGCCTGTGCAAACGGAAGTAAAAGCACCAATGGATGACGCTGAAAAGTGGAATGGTGTCGCTGATAAATTGGCAATGTTAGAAAAGTAATTGTTGAAAAGAACTCAAATAAAAAGGCGTACTGATTTAATCAATACGCCTTTTTTAATATCTGAACACTGTCGATTGGCTAGTTAGCTTAGAGGTCTAGCTGTGCTGACGACGCATGTTGTCGAGGATGATACCTGTCGCCATCGCCACATTTAATGACTCTGCGCCACCGAATGCTGGAATCGTAATCTTATCCGTCACGTATTTAGCCGCGTGTTCACGGATGCCGTGAGATTCGCTGCCCATCAACAAAATGCCGTTAGCAGTAAACTCAGTCTTATGAACACTTTCGCCTTCTAAGAAAGCACCGTAAACAGGCAGGTTCGCTTGTTCTAAGTAAGCTGGTAAGTCAGTTTGACTTACGTGTACTCGGCCAAAGCTGCCCATAGTCGCGCTGATGGTTTTAGGGTTGTATGGGTCTGCGCAATCACTGCTCGCAACGATATGCTTGATGCCATACCAGTCTGCTACGCGAATAATCGTACCTAGGTTGCCAGGGTCTGAAACGCTATCAAGCGCAATCATCAAGCCTGTCGCTTCTGGTAATTCAACCTTTGGAATCTCAACCACAGCAATTGCGGCATTGTTACTTACCAAAGTACTTGCCTTGGTTAGATCGTCTAGCGAGGCTTCAACACAATCAAACTCAATCAGTGATGCGTGATTTTCAGATAAGAAATCAGCAGTAGCGAAGACGTTCTTTACGACTAAGTCACTATTGAACAGTTCAAGAACGTTCTTTTCACCTTGAACTAGAAACAGGCCGTGGGCTTTACGTTGTTTCTTTTGGCCCAAAGCACGAAGGAGTTTTAATTGGTTTTTTGAAATCATGTTTTTATCCTAGATATAAGCCCGCGCATTATAGAGCAAAGGTTGGATAACCAAAAGCGTGATGACTCAATGCGATCCACATAAAAACGAAAAGCGCACTAAATAGCGCGCTCTTATGGGGATTGACTTACCTAAGTCTCGCTGAACTGACAGCTTAATACGGAGCAGGATAGCGCTTAAAGACGGTATTGATATCGGTAAGGATCTCTTTTGATAACGGTTTACTGAAAGCGGCTACGTTCTCTTTTAGCTGCTCCATAGTGGTTGCACCAATGATGGTGGACGTCACTCCATCAACTTGATTACACCAAGCCAATGCCAGTTGGCTCGGAGTAAATCCATGAGCATTCGCCACTTCAACATAGCCTTTAACCGCTTCATTGGCAGATTCAGTGTCACGGAAAATACCTTTGCGTTGCATGTAAGTCCAGCGGCTACCTTCCGGCCTTGCACCATCAATGTATTTACCACTTAGCATACCGGCAGCCAAAGGTGACCATGGCAGATAAGCGACATCTTCATGTACACAGTTCTCAATCAGATATGGCCAGTCTTTTGCGTGCAGCAAGCTAAATTCATTCTGGATCGAAACCATACGTGGCAAATCGTGTTTTTCGCTCAGCTTGAGGTAAGTGTTGATGCCCCAAGTGGAATCATCTGAAAGCCCGACATGGCGAATTTTACCCAACTTAATACAGCTTGCTAATGCTTGTAGGATTTCCAACATTTCAGCTTCATGCTGCTTTCGGTCAATATCACTGAATCGAATGTGATTCGGGAAATGCTTGCCAAAGTGAGGCGTTGTGCGATTTGGCCAATGAAGTTGGTAAAGGTCGATATAGTCTGTTTGTAGGCGCTTTAATGATGCGTCAACGGCTGCGATCACGGCTTCACCGGTTATAGGACCACCATCTCGAACCCAAGGAAGTCCAGGGCCAGCAATTTTGCTTGCGATGATCAACTCTTGGCGACGCTGTGGGTTACGCGATAACCAGTTACCAATGATTGCTTCTGTTTTGCCGTAGGTATCTGGAGAAGGTGGAACTGCGTACATCTCTGCAGTATCGATAAAGTTAATACCTTGGCTTAATGCGTACTCAATCTGTTGGTCGGCTTGCTGTTGCGTATTTTGTAGCCCCCAAGTCATGCTGCCAAGACAGATACGGGAAACGGGAATTTGACTACTTCCTAGCTTTGAATATTCCATTGAATTCGGGGTTCCTGTGGTTAGGTTCTCTGGTACTCGCATTATAGTTTTGAAAAGAGGGCGAGTGAGGAATGAAAACGAATATGAATTATTAGCACAAAATGACACGACAAGGTATGGCATCGGGGAGTTTAGTGAGTCGTTTCTCGGCGTCGTAAGCTAACGTGTGCAATGTGTGAAAATACATTCGGGAGAAATTATGAGCCGAACGGTGAGCGAGAAGTGAAGAACAACAAGCAATGAACGAAGGATTAATCGTCAACTTTTTTGGGGCTGGGGGATGAAAATACATCAAGAATAAAAAAGCTCTACAGGATAGAGCGTAGAGCTTTTTTATAGGGGTCTTAATAGTGCTAGGTATTCATTGAGTTACGAGGTCGCGTTTGTATCGAACCCACCCTGGGTCTGCGCCTGTCTTAGAGCTTCCTGCCTTTGAACTTCTTTCTCAGTTAATACTGGTTGAAGTGTTTCCTCAGAGGCTTGAGGAGAGAAAATGAAATATTTATTAATCGTCATAACTATGTCTCCGTGTAACGTATGACTGATTCTGCATCAAGGATAAACTGTGATCATCATCCACTTTGTACTTTTTTTGGGCTGAGAGCGAAGGGCGTAGAATGCGTACAAAGCGATCGCTTATCATCCGTATGCAATATTGGAACTGACGAAACCCTCTGTTTTCAAGTATAGGAAGCCTCTCTAATTTCACACAATAATGATTTAGAGCAAATACATAGATGGTCAGGGGCGTAAGATGAAAAACCTCGCTACTGACCCTGCGTAGGTATTTTTCTAATAACAAATTACTTATCAACGCGCTCTAACTATTAAGTCAGTAAATCAATTACTTAATCCATGGTGAGATGAATTATGGAAAAGCTTGTAGAACGTTTTCTGAATTACGTTACTTTCGATACTAAATCCGACCCTTCTAATCCACAGTGCCCAAGTTCACCGGGTCAAATTACCTTTGCTGAAGCCTTAAAGTTAGAATTGGTTGCATTAGACTTAGTTGATGTCTCTTTAGATGAAAATGGATACTTGATGGCGAAACTACCGTCGAATGTCGATTACCCAGTACCTGCGATTGGCTTTGTCGCGCATATGGATACCGCTCCTGACGCATCAGGCGCCAACGTGAAACCACAAGTGATTAAAGATTACCGAGGTGGAACGATTGAATTAGGTGAAAGTGGCGAGAGTTTGAACCCAAGCCAATACCCAGACCTTGATTCTTTACATGGTCACGACCTTATTACGACTGACGGCACTACTCTGCTTGGTGCCGACAACAAGGCGGGCATCGCTGAAATCATCAGCGCGATTGCTTACCTGAAAGCGAATCCAGAGATTAAACACGGCGACATTTGCATTGGTTTCACACCGGATGAAGAGATTGGGCGTGGTGCGAACCTGTTTGATGTTGAGAAGTTTGGTGCTGAATGGGCGTATACCATTGATGGCGGTCCAGTAGGGGAGTTGGAATTTGAGAACTTCAATGCCACGAGCGCTGATGTTATCTGTCATGGCGTGAACGTTCACCCGGGTACCGCAAAAGGTAAAATGGTGAACTCGATGAATATTGCGGCGCAATTCCAACTGATGATGCCAGCGCAAGAAACACCAGAATGCACCGAAGGTTATGAAGGTTTTTATCATCTGAAATCGGCTGAAATGGGCGTGGCTCGATCTGAGTTAGGTTACATCATCCGTGATTTTGAACGTGAGGGTGTTGAGGCTCGTAAGGCATTCATGCAACAGAAAGTGGATGAGCTGAATGAGCGCCTTGAGAAAGGCCATGTTGAGTTGATACTTACCGATAGCTACTTCAATATGAAAGAGATGGTTGAACCTCATCAGCATATTATTGAGTTGGCTAAGCAAGCGATGATTGAGTGCGATGTTGAGCCTATGATCAAACCTATCCGCGGTGGTACAGACGGCGCTCGCTTATCTTTCATGGGACTACCGTGTCCGAATATCTTTACTGGTGGCTATAACTTCCACGGTATTCATGAGTTCATTACCATTCAAGGTATGGAGCAAGCGGTAAAAGTGATTGTTGAATTGTCTCAACGTACAGCAACGCATTACCAAAAATAGAACATCAGAGCGTTATATCTCTTTGTATTTTTGAGAGTATTCAATAATACTCTCTTTAAGCATAAGGGAGTACGCGATGAAAAAGTTAGTTTTACTTTGCACCCACTTAGCCGTGGGTGCTTTTGGTTTTGGGCTGGGTGTTTATGCACTACCTATTTTGATTGAGCCTGATTCTCCTTCCTCAAGTTCTGTTGAAGCGATCAGTCAGCAGGCTATCTACACGGGCGAATTCACTAAAGATCGACAAGACAGTGATTTCTTGCATTGGGGAGAAGGCATCGTCTCTGTATCTGAAAGTGCGATTGCGTTTGAAGGCGAACTGGCGCCGGGGCCTGATTATAAGGTTTACCTCTCACCTAAGTTCATTGAAACCGAGCAAGCTTTCAATGACAGCAAGAATGAGTTACTGAGAGTCGGAGATGTGAAAACATTCGACCGCTTTATGGTTGAGCTTCCTGAAGGTATTGATCTTAATCGATTTAATACCGTTGTGATTTGGTGTGAAACTTTTGGCCAATTTATTACTTCTGCCAAGATAAAATGATAGCCTTAGTTAGGTTAATACCAGAATGAACATGAGCGCTCCGGAGTTGAGCGCTTTTTCATAGCACTGATATTAGCGGCTTTCTTGTAAATCTAACCGTTGTAAAGCTAACTGTTGTAATGCTAAGGATTAAGTAATGGAAAAAGTGTGGCAAGTAATTGATTTTCTACTCGCTCATAAGTTTATTTTTAGTGCGTTGATTATCACTATTATTTTAATCATTCGCCGAATCACTTTGTCTCAAATAAGAGGTGATGTTGCTTTCCTTAGCGAAGACCAACGTAACTGGATGTCACGAACCAAAAACGGCACATTCGCGATTATTGTTGTGACGTTATTTGTGTTGTGGAAATCCGAAATCAGCGAGTTTGCACTGTCAGTTACGGCCATAGCGGTTGCTATAGTCGTCGCATCTAAAGAGATCATTTTGTGTTTCACTGGTTCTATTCAACGTGCGAGTTCTCGCTCATTTAGAATCGGCGACTGGATCGAAGTGGGTAAAATCAGCGGTGAGGTGATTGAGCACAATTTGATGGCGACTGTGATTCAAGAAATCGATTTGTACCATGGGCAATATCACTTTACTGGCAAGACAGCCACGCTGCCTAATAGTATGTTCTTCACTTATCCGGTAAAGAACCTCAACTTTATGAAGCGCTATGTTTATCATAACTTTTTTGTGACGGTGAAAGACTTTGTAAACCTATACCCTATGGTGCCGGGTCTTATTGTGAAAATTGAAGAGCATTGTGAAGAGTTTATCGATGTTGCTCGCCGTTACAACGGTGTGATCGAAAAGCACGCTGGCGTTGACCTTCCGGGTTCTGAGCCTCACATCCATATCACAAGCAGTTCGACAGGTGAGCAAGAAGTGCACTTTATGATCTTCTGTCCGACCGAAAAAGCGATTCATTTAGAGCAAGATATTCGTAAAGACTTTATGGAAGCGTATGCGGAAGCATTCCCAACGAACGCTTAGTTTGCTCATCAGTTTACAATGACCAAGCTATAGCCTCTAAACTATAGCTTCCAAAATATAGCGCCCAAACTATAAGTCCAAACATAAGAAAGCCGAGAGCGATACTATCGACTCTCGGCTTTTTTGTTCTTACTATCTGTTAGCTTAGTCTAGCTCAGCGAGTGGTAACCAATCCACTTGTACACCAGCTTGCTCAAACATATCTTGGCTAACTTTAATCTTATCGCCCCAGCGAGAAAGAAAATCTTCACTTTGCTCTGGGCAATGTACCGCTGAAATACCTGTTTGGATGATTTTTGCAGCACAGTTTGGACAAGGGAAATGCGTCACCCAGATTTCGCAGCTGTCCAAATCACGTTTAGCAAATAAAATTGCATTTTCTTCAGCGTGAAGCGTCTTGAGGTACTTCATCTCTCTGTCATCAGTATCCGCACTATCAGACACGCCATGTGGGTAGCCATTAAAACCAACAGAAACGATGCGGTTGTGCTTAGTGATTACGGCGCCGACTTGAGTTGAAGGATCTTTACTCCAAGAACCGACCAATTCCGCCATTTGATAGAAACGTTTAGCCCATTTTGAAATCATGAGAATTCCTTAACAATTAAATGTGAATGCTTATCTGTCTGACAATACATTATGTTAGACAATATCCATAGAGAACAAAAGCTGAGAGATTGATTTACTTAGGAATTGTAGCGTGTTTGTAATCACTTTATAAGCGCTTGGTTTCAATTAACATATTGATACACTTTGGCCAGTTATAATTGATATTCCTCGGACAATGGTAGCAGATGTGTTACGTAAATTTTATGCTGTTCAAATACTAATAAGTGACGGTATAACCATGCGTAAAAAGTTGATCCTTACTGCTCTTGCAAGCTCTCTTATTCTTGCTGGGTGTGGGCAAGATGCTCAAAATGCCAAGCAAGCACCTTTACCTCTCGTAGCTGTACAGGATGTTAGCGTTGTTTCTCACCAGCAAAGTAAGTCGTACATCGGTCGTATAGAAGCCGTTGAAGACACGGCTATTACAGCGCAGGTTTCTGGCTACCTACAAAGCCGTCATTTTAATGAAGGCCAAATGGTTGAAAAGGGTCAATTGCTTTACTCGATTGAACCTTCTTCGTTTGAAGCCGAAGTAGCAAGCGCAAAAGCGTCTGTTGCTCAAGCGAACGCGAACCTTAAAAAAGCTGAGCTTGATTTTAATCGTGGTAAAAACCTACTCCCGAAAGGCAGCATCTCTCAATCCGAATTCGATGCATTAACCGCAAACTTGTTAGGTTCTCAAGCACAGCTTGAAGCAAGCCAAGCACAGCTAAATGCTGCGAATGTTCAGCTTTCTCATACCAAAATCATCGCGCCTTTCTCTGGCCGTATTAGCGATACCAAAGTGAGCACGGGTGATCTGGTTTCACCGTCTTCAGGTGTGCTGACGACTTTGGTTAGCCTAGACCCAATCCACGCATCGTTCAGCATCAGTGAGCGTGAGCGTATTGAGCTAGGTATGGACCGCATTGAAGGCGATGGCAGCAGCGACTCTGCAGGTGTTGAAGTTCAGATCATGCTTGAAAATGGTGAAGCGTTCGAACATCTAGGTCAGCTTGACTTCTTGGGCAACCGTATCAACCTCAATACTGGTACGATCGCGATGCGCGCGATTGCCGATAACCCGAATCAGCAACTACTTCCAGGCCAACACGTTCGCGTTGATCTACGTGAAAAACAACCTATTGATGTTGTGACTATTCCTCGTCGCGCAGTGCAGACCGACCTCGAAGGTGACTTCGTGATGGTATTAGTTGAAGGCGAAGCCGAACCCGTTGCTGAGCGCAGAAACATCGAGATGGGTCGCCAGATTGAAGGTGGCGTGATTGTTCATTCTGGATTAGAGAAAAACGACGCGGTCATCACTCAAGGCCTACAGCGTGTACGTAATGGTATGTCTGTTCGTATTCAAGCTTCTGCTGAACAAGCTGAGTAAGGGGACTATTTATGTTAAGTCGTTTCTTTATTCAAAGGCCTAAATTCGCCCTTGTTATATCCATAATCTTAACGCTGGCGGGTGCGATTTCTCTCGCTATCTTGCCAGTGGCTGAATATCCAAAAATTAGTCCACCGTCGGTTAGTGTTTCGGCATTCTACACGGGCGCAAGTGCTGAAGTGGTGGAACAGGCGATAGCCGACCCCATAGAAACGTCGGTTAACGGCGTAGAAGATATGATCTACATGTCTTCTAAAAGTGCTAACGATGGTTCATACAACCTTAACGTGACCTTTGATGTTGGTACTGATCCAGATATGGCTCAGGTCAACGTTCAGAACCGAGTTGCTCAGATCGAATCGAAGCTTCCACAAGAAGTAAGAATGGTGGGTGTAACGGTTAAGAAGCGTTCTCCGGACCTGTTGATGGTATTGAACTTCTATTCGCCAAACGGTGAGTACAACGACCAATTCCTGATCAACTACGTGAACTTGAACATTAAAGACCAGCTGGCTCGTGTGAAGGGCATCAGTGAAGTTAACGTATTGGGTGGTGGCGAATACGCGATGCGTGTTTGGTTAGATCCTGAGAAAATGGCTAACCTCAATATAACCACCTCTGACGTGAATCGCGCCTTGGCTGAACAGAACGTTCAAGTAGCAGCTGGCCGTATTGGTGCAGCACCTTACGACAATGCACAAGAAGTGCAGTTCAACTTGGTAACCAAAGGTCGACTAGAAACGGCTGATGAGTTTGAAAATGTTGTGCTTCGCGCTAGCCAAGATGGTTCAACGGTTTACTTAAAAGACATCGCACGTGTTGAGCTTGGTAAAAAGTTCTACGACGGCAATGGTAAATACCGTGGTCAAGACGCTTCAATCGTAACGCTGTCACTTCAATCAGACGCTAACGCGCTGGAAAGTGGTAAAGCGGTAATGGCGATGCTGGACAATCTAAGCAAAAACTTCCCCGAAGGCGTTGCTTATGAGGCGAGCTATGACACGACAGTATTCGTTGCTGAGTCGATCAAAGGGGTAGTAAAGACCTTAATCGAAGCTATCTTGCTGGTTATTGCGGTAACGTACCTGTTCTTGGGTAGTGCGCGTGCAACCTTGATTCCTGTGGTTGCGATTCCGGTATCTTTGATTGGTACCTTTGCAATCATGCAGATGACGGGGTTCACCATCAACACGGTAACTCTGTTTGGTTTGATACTAGCGATTGGTATCGTAGTAGATGATGCGATCTTGGTTATCGAGAACGTTGATACCACGATGGCTAAAGACCCAACCATTTCACCGCGTAAAGCAACGCTCATCGCGATGAAAGAAGTAACGGGTCCGATTATTACTTCTACATTGGTTCTGTTAGCAGTATTCATTCCAGTAGCGATGCTGCCAGGTATCACCGGCATCATGTATCGTCAGTTCGCTCTGACTATCTGTATTGCGGTTGTTATCTCTTCTATTAACGCACTAACGCTATCACCAGCATTGTGTTCATTGGTTCTTAAACAGGGCGGTGGTAACACAGCACGTTGGTACCAAGCGTTTAACCGTGGTCTTGAATCCGTAACCAACAAATACGGTCAAATTGCAGGCTTCCTTGTGAAAAAGGGTGTTCTACTGTTTACCTTCTTTGTTGTGGCACTAGCGGCGGTAACTTACTTCGCGAAAACTACGTCTACGGCATTTGTACCTCAAGAAGATAAAGGCATCTTGTTGGTAAACGTGCAGCTTCCTGACGCGGCATCACTGTCTCGTACAGAAGATGTGACTGAGCAATTGCTAGAGATGGTTGAGCAAGAGCCGGGTGTTGATGGTGTGACACTGGTAAACGGTTATGCATTCATGACGGGCGCTTCTGCTTCGAATGGTGCGTCGCTATTTATCAAACTGCATGATTGGGATATGCGTAACGCACTGGACGGTCAACACTCAGCGCAAGCTATCTCACAACGTATTAACGGTCGAGCAGCAACAGAATTGCCTCAAGCGATTGTATTTGCAATGGGACCTCCAGCAGTACCGGGTATGGGTGCAGCGTCTGGTTTTGAGTTCGTTCTTGAAGATACATTAGGTCGTAGCCGTACTGATCTAGCGATGGTTATGAATGACGTGATTGCTGAGGCCGCAAAACAGCCTGAGATTTCACATACATTCAGTACCTTCCGTGCCAATGTACCGCACTACTATGTCGACATTGACCGTGAGAAAGCGCAGCAACTTGGTATTCCGTTGTCGGAAATCTTCCAAACACTACAAGGCAACCTAGGTTCTCTGTATGTGAATGATTTCACCATGTTTGGTAAGAACTTCCGCGTAACCATGCAAGCTGACAGTGAACACCGTAGCAGCATGGATGACCTACAACGATTCCACGTTCGTTCGTCTAATGGCGAGATGATCCCGTTAAGCACATTGGTGACTTACGACCAGATCTTCGAACCAGATGTAGCATGGCGTTACAACATGTACCGCAGTGCCGTGATTCAAGGTCAACCTGCAGAAGGTTACTCAAGTGGTGATGCGATTGCGGCAATGGAACGCGTAGCTGCAGAAGTATTGCCTCAGGGTTATCAGTACGAATGGACAGGCATGGCTTACCAAGAAGTACTAGCAGGTAACCAAGCGATCTTTGCTTTCGCACTGGCTCTGATCTTCATCTACCTGTTTATGGTCGCTCAATACGAGAGTTGGACAATACCGATTGCGATTATCCTCGTGGTACCTGTCGCAACCTTAGGCTCCTTTTTAGCATTGAATCTGACGGGCACACCGCTGAACCTTTATGCACAAATAGGTTTGGTTCTCTTGATAGCCTTGGCCGCGAAGAACGCAATCCTGATTGTGGAATTCGCAAAGGTTGAGCGTGAAGAGAAAGACGCACCGATTGAAGATGCGGCGGTGAAGGGCGGTACGCTGCGTTTCCGTGCTGTGAACATGACGTCTTGGTCGTTCATCTTAGGTATCTTCCCGCTTATCTTCGCTGCGGGCGCAGGTCACGTGAGTCAGAACTCTCTGGGTATTTCACTGATCGGCGGCCTGTTATGTGTATTACTGGCGGGTACGTTCCTAATCCCTGGCTTCTACGCATTCGTGCAACGTAAGCGTGAGAAAGCACACGGTGGTAATACCAAGCTGGTTCCGCTTGATGACGAATAGGGGATTGAGTGTCTTGTAAGATTCGTCTCTTGCAAGACCAACCCTTGGGGAATTAATTCCTTGTAAAAACTAAGGCTTAGCATTGCGCTAAGCCTTTTTTATTCCACTTATGAATAAAAACGCCTTTTATATAAACAAATGTTTGTTATGTGATAGAGCTAACACTCTAATTTGGGTTTTGTAATAAAATGATGTTTTATTGGTAAGTGTATGTTTAATATGATTTTAACAAGGTTCAGCTAACGGGTGTATGCTCGAAAACATTTGCACAATAGTGTGAAGTGTTTCAAAATTACGAAGTTATATTGAAATTTTTTGTGCATTGAGGTTCTTATGAAGGTCATTGATTTATTTAAACACCGAGGCGATAGCATGTCTTCGCAACACTCAGAGTTTATGCAATGGATGTCTCCAGCTCTTAGAGATTACTGGGGCGACTTTCTTAATCGTACGCAAAATAGCCATTTCTTTGCGTGGGTTCGTGATCACCACAAACCTGCTGTCAATGAAGATGCACCAGAGATGCCGGTAGAACAGCCGATCGTACTTAAGCCAGAAGCACAACTTGTGTTTGATGAGCTTAATCAGCAGATCGGTGAAGTCATCCATACTGGCGACTGGATCAATGTAAGTCAAGACCGTATTAACCAGTTCGGCCTTGTTACTGAAGATATGCAGTGGATTCACACTGAGCCTGAAAAAGCGGAAACAGACTCTCCGTTCAAAACAACCATCGCACATGGTTTTTTAACTTTATCTCTGCTTCCTCGATTGACTGACAGTGTTGACCCTGACAAGTCTCAATTCCCAACAGCGAAGATGGTCGTAAACATTGGTCTTAACCAAGTACGTTTCCCATACCCTGTTAAATCGGGCAGTAACGTTCGTGCTAAAAGTACGCTAACAAAAGTAACGCCAATTAAGAAAGGCCTAGAGATTGAACGCGAAATCCGCGTAGAAATCGAAGGTATTCGTCGTCCTGGCGCTGTGATCGTTTCCGTGATTCAACTTCACTTCTAAACGAACTATTTAGATTCCAAAAAAAGAGAGAGCTTAATGCTCTCTCTTTTTTTTCATAAGATAAAACTCACTCACTTATTTAATGCGAGTGTAGCCGTACTCTTCGATAAGGTCTTGCCCTTGCTTTGACTTCACGAACTTGATGAAGTCTTTGCTCTCGTCAGAAACTGAGTCTGTCTTATGCAGCAACAAGAATGGGCGAGCCAATTCATAGCTGTGGTTAGCAATGTTCTTAGATGTTGGCTCTACGCCTTCAAATGTGATTGCTTTAATCGAACGGTCGATCGAACCAACAGAGATAAAACCAATCGCATGCGGGTTATGGTTAACAATCGTTTTAACCATGCTGTTGCTGTTTACAACCAAGTTATTTGGGTTGATGTCAGACACTAGACGGTCATTAATGATCTTCGTTAAACCAAGCAAGCTTTCGAAGCTATAGCGTGAACCAGAAGACGCTTCGCGAGTGACAACTGCGATCGGCTGATCTGCGCCACCAACAGCTTTCCAGTTCGTGATTTTGCCTTTGTAGATATCGAACAGCTGCTCACGTGTAACGTTGCTTACAGCGTTTGAGCGGTTAGTTACGACAGCTAGGCCGTCAAAGGCAATTGGAAATACCTTCAACTTCTCGTCTTGTTCGCGGTCGGTTAAATAACGCGAGCTCATACCGATGTCAGAGACACCTTTATTAACCATGGTAATACCTGCTGTAGAACCAATGCCCTGAACCGCAATATAGTTATCAGGGTGAGTCTTGTTGTACTCCTCAGCTAATACATCCATCACTCGTGATACTGAAGTGGAGCCCGAAATAGTGGTTTCTTGTGCTAAAGCAGCATGAGAAGACAGGGCTAAGGATAAAAGAGAGGCAAGCGCGACTCGTAACATAAACAACTCCTAGTTAATAACATTTGTCGCATATGATAGGTCGGTTATATGACACTTTTGTGAAATTCCATACGCTCGATGCATAGCTGTTTGATTGATGAGTGATAGTTTTTTGGGTTTACGAGAGCAAGATTCGTTTCTGGGAGCAGGGCGGGTATTTTGATTGCGCTTGTTCGCTAAAATGTTTGTTGAGTCCTAAACTAAGTAGAGGAAATCACTACTTAGAAGTTTCTATGAAGTTACAAGGGGTGTTATGTCCGTCATTCATATCGAACTGAATCGTCTTTTAATTGGGGCTGAGAAGCTCTGTACATCTCGAAATCGCAGTTTACCTGTCGAGCTAGGTAAATCCCTATATGAAGAGTGTGAGGGTGGTGTGCTGTTTTCTCAGGCGCATTATCTACTCGACTCATCTCACAGTGACTATACAAACGAGATCGTCTGCGTGACCTTTGATGAGTCGTTATCTTGTTGGTTAGTGATGGTGCCGCTTGAAGGGGATGTCGAAACCGACTCTGTTAATTGGGGGCCTTATCCGTACCTGCCTAAATCGAAGGATCTTGATGCTATTTTGGCGGAAATAGAAAAAGACCCTAAATCGTACTTCTGGTCATAGTCACTCCGGCTTCCCGTTTGCTGGTGGCCTGTTCCTGAAGATAATTAGCTGAATCTCAACTCAAAACTCAACCACTGAATCCCAAAACCAAATGACCTCACCCCAAATCCAAGTGGCCTAATATTGAAGCCACTTGGTTAACACCAGTACCCAACTAGACGTTCACATCAATCTATTGCTTTGTTTGTTTAAACTTCCGGCTTTACGCTTTGCAGTTGTGCTTGTGCCACTAGCGATCGGAAGTCTTTTGGTGTTTTGCCGTGATACGTTTTAAAGGCCGTGCTGAAGTGAGCGGCACTTTTAAAACCGGACTCATACGCGATTTGAGTGATCGACTTATCCGATGTTCTTAGCTGAGTGGCTGCATGAGCAATACGTTTTATCTTTAATAGGTTTGAGAACGACAGATCTTCAGCGGATAAGCGACGTTTAAGCGTAGCCGGTGACATTCCCATGTAACTGGCGAGCGTATCCAAAGAGATATTGTTCTCAATGTTTTGCTCGATGTAATGAATGACTCTTTGGGTCACGGTTAACCTTGAAGCTCGAGCAATAATAGCCAATAGAGCAGGGTACTGTTCCACCATCAAAGACAGTAAACTTAAGCCTAATTGAGTGAGTGCGTAGTCATTCTGAGAAGAAGAGTTGGCCAGTGACATGATGAGACCTTTCAACTGACAGAGCTCAGTATCCGTTTGATTGAACTTAATGTACTTGTCTGGGATTCGAGTGGATTCTAAATCGCTGAACTGATTAATGAACTTTTGAAATATAGCCAAATCAAAATCTAAGCAGGTTGCGCTGAATTCGCCATTTTCAGTGTTAACCGTGATGTCTTTAATCTGACCAGAATTGTAAAGGGTGAAATCTCCCGCTTGTAACGAGGCTTGAGTACCATTGGGTAACACAAAAGAAATGCTGCCTTTCGATACCATAAAGATACCGTTTTTAGAGGCAGGATAACGTTCTCGTCTCCTGGGAATGAAGTTTCTGAACTGAGTAACTGTGATTGATGACATAGTGAGCTTCTTTGACGTTGTAAATTGATTGCTTATTGATTGTTTTTTTTAAGTATTGTTTAAGCATGAGACATTTACAAAAAAGGCGCTAATTATTAGCGCCTTTAGAAGTGAACCTTTGAAGCTTTTGACCTTGAAAGCTTTGACCTTGAAAGCCGTAACCTTGAAAGTCGTAGCTGTTAAAGCCTTTAAGCTTCGGTTTCGTTTGTCGTTTCAGGCTCGCTAGGCAAGTCCGCAAATACTTGAGTAGGTTTTGCTACTAAGTTACGGTTTTCCTGATTAACTTCTGAGAGAACTACTTCTAAAACGTCTCCCAGTTTGTATACCATTTCTTTATCGATAGATACAGTACCCATATCACCGTTGCACTCTATTCTTTCTTTATTATTAAGAATGAGAGATCCAGGGATAAATGCAGCAGCACCATTTTCAAGTAAACGTACACGCATACCTGCACGGTTAATATCGAAAATCTCAGCTTGGAAACGAGTTTCTTCTGCTGGAGCATTGGCTAGAGTGCGAGCATACAACCAATCGCCAACATTACGCTCAGCCATGCCGTGGTGACGGCGGTGCAGGGCAAGTTCATCACCGATAGTTTCATCTGGTGTTTGAATTGGCGCTTTACCTAAGATGTGTGCTTTAAGCATACGGTGGTTAATCATGTCGCCGTATTTACGGATTGGAGATGTCCAAGTTGCGTAAATATCTAAACCCATCGCGTAGTGCGGTGCAGGCTCATTGCTGATCTCGCTGTACGCTTGGAATTTACGAATACGGTTGTCGTAGTAGCTGTTGTCTAAAGAGCCTAACCAACGACGCAGAGTAGCAAAACCTTCTAGAGAAACGATTTGCTCTTCAGTGAACGGTGTTTCCGCTTGCGGGTTTACCAGTTCAAGAACGTCAGAGATTTTCTCAGCCTTGAAACCAGAGTGGCAGTTAAACACACCTTGGTTGAAGCTTTCTTTTAGCACTCGGCCCGCACAGATGTTCGCGCTGATCATTGATTCTTCAACCAGCTTGTTTGCGCTACGACGCATGTCAGCATGGATAGCAACAACATCGTTATCTTCGCTCAGTTCAAAGCGGTAGTCAGGGCGGTCTGGGAACACAACAGCGTTTGCTGAGCGCCATGCTGAACGTGCTTGAGCAAATTGGTGAAGATCAGAAACAATTGCAGCAATCTCTTCTGATGGTTGCCATTTCTCTGATGCACCTGTTTCTAGCCAGTCTGATACGTTGTCGTAAGCAAGACGAGCATGAGATTTGATGTTTGCAGCGAAGAAGTTAATGTCATCACCGATAACGCCATCTTTAGATACCGTTACTGTGCAGCAAAGTGCAGGACGAACTTCGTTCTCGATCAGTGAACATAGGTTATCAGCAAGATCACGAGGCAACATTGGGATATTGCGACCAGGAAGGTAGATAGTGAAACCGCGCTCGCGTGCCACTTTATCCATCGCATCATCTGGAGAGATGTAAGCCGTTGGATCAGCAATTGCGATAGTCAGTTCAAAATCACCGTTCTCTTTCTTCTTCGCGTAAAGCGCGTCATCCATATCTTTTGTGCTTTCGCCATCGATAGTCACAAAAGGGACGTGCGTCATGTCTACACGTTCAAGATCGGCGTCATCGTTGATTAGCCAGTTGTCGATGCCTTCAGGCTCGCTGTTTGGTAGATCGTTTTGTGCCAGCGTTACCCACCAAGGTGCAATCTTGTCGTCAGCGTCTGTGATTTTCTCAGAGATCTGAGCCAAGAAGCCATTGTCACCTTTTAATGGGTGTTGAACGATATGAGCAACAACCCAGTCACCTTCTTTAAGCGTTTCAGGGTTCAGACCCTTCATTGCTTTCGCTTTAAGTTGCAGTTTCTTCAGCTGCGGGTGATCAGGAACAACGTTCAATCGGCCTTTGAAAAGCTTAACTCGCGCAATAAAGCGAGTAAGACCTTGTTCAACCAATTCCTCAGGCTCTGCTACTTCGCGCTCTTTCTCTGTGCGAATGATGGCAATCACCTTGTCACCGTGCACACATTTCTTCATGTATGGAGGTGGGATAAAGAAGCTTGTTTTGCTATCAACTTCGAGAAAACCAAAGCCTTTTTCAGTGGCTTTGATAGTACCTTCCTTTTTAGGGAGGGTTTCTTGGATTTGCTGCTTGAGCTGAGCGAGTAGAGGATTATCTTGAAACATTTGACTTTTATCTAACGAGAACAATTGAGCACACTATAATCATTGCGAGGCCCGATTACTACTTAAAGCCGAAGAGAGCGTAAATTAATTGCCCTCTTATTTAACTCTATCAATTTGGTCGAACTCTATCGCCCTGACGAGATATTCATCAAGTTTTGACGACATGATAGCCAGTATTGATAGAAAACCGAAAAATATGTGATGTATTTCAATTTTTTCTGGCTTTTTTTATGCATTTAGGGAATAATCCGCCTCCCTTAGACGTCCCTAATGGCTTGAAGTGTTTTATTACTGCTTCGTAACTCTGAATGGAATCAGTATCTGATTGGATCAGTATTGGAATTGATAGAGCTCCCGGGACCTTTTGTTTACTTATATATAGTGGGATCCCAATGTCCGAATCTGTAATTCAATTTAATGAATTAGCCCTAAACGATAACATTCTTTCAGCTCTTGATAGCATGGGTTTCGTTTCTCCGACTCCAATCCAAGCAGCAGCTATTCCTCTTCTTCTTGAAGGCCGTGACGCACTAGGTAAAGCACAGACTGGTACTGGTAAAACAGCAGCATTCTCTCTGCCTTTACTTAACAAAATCAACCTGAACCAACACAAACCACAAGCAATCATCATGGCTCCTACTCGTGAGCTAGCGATTCAAGTTGCTGCGGAAATCAAAAACCTTGGCCGTGATATCAAAGGTCTTAAAGTTATTGAAATCTACGGTGGTGCTTCAATTGTTGACCAAATGCGTGCTCTAAGCCGCGGTGCACACATTGTTGTTGGTACTCCAGGTCGTGTTAAAGACTTACTAACTCGTGACCGTCTACACCTAGATGAAGCACACACATTTGTTCTTGATGAAGCAGATGAAATGCTGAAAATGGGCTTCGTAGATGACGTTACTTGGATCCTAGAGCAAGCTCCAGAATCTGCACAACGTGTACTTTTCTCTGCAACTATGCCTCCAATGGTTAAGACTATTGTTGACCGTTACCTACGTAACCCGGCTAAAGTTGACGTTGCTGGTACTAACCACACAGTTGATAAAGTAGCGCAGAACTTCTGGGTTGTTAAAGGCGTAGAAAAAGACGAAGCAATGTCTCGTCTTCTAGAAACTGAAGAAACTGACGCGTCAATCGTATTCGTACGTACTCGTCAAGACACTGAGCGTCTAGCTGATTGGCTATCTGCACGTGGCTTCAAAGCTGCTGCACTGCACGGTGATATTCCTCAGTCTCTACGTGAGCGTACTGTTGATCACATCAAACAAGGTGTTATCGACATCCTAGTTGCAACTGACGTTGTAGCTCGTGGTCTTGATGTTCCACGTATCACTCACGTATTCAACTACGACATCCCATTCGATGTTGAATCTTACATCCACCGTATTGGTCGTACTGGCCGTGCTGGACGTAAAGGTAAAGCGATCCTACTAGTTCGCACTAACCAAATTCGTATGCTTCGCACAATCGAGCGCGTAACTAAGTCTCAAATGGAAGAAATCCAACTTCCTCTACGTGACCAAGTTGCTGCTGCACGTGTTGCTAAGCTTGGCGCTGAACTTGAAACTGAGAAAGAAAGCAAAGCACTAGAAAACTTTGCAGGTCTTATCTCTACTCTTCAAGAGTCTCTAGAAGTTGATGCTGCTACTCTAGCTGCAATGCTTCTTAAGCGTCAGCAAGGTAAGAGCCCACTATTCTACGTTGGCGAAGACCCAATGATCGCTGCTATTGAACGTGATAAGAACCGTCGCAAAGAGCGTCGTGAAGATCGTGACAACGGCCGTGACGGTGGTGGTCGCAACTTCAATACTCAAGATTGGGATACTTACCAACTACAAGTTGGCCGTGAGCAAGGCGTTCAGGTTAAAGACATCGTTGGCGCACTAGCAAACGAACTTGGCCTAACTAAAGGTTCTATCGGTGCTATCAAGCTAGACCAAGGTTCTACTTACGTTCAACTGCCAAAAGCAATGAACTCTGAAACTGCTGGTAAGCTAAGCAAACTTCGCATTCGTCAAAAAGAAGCTGGCGCTGTAGTTGTTGATTTCAATGACTTCCGTGAGCCTCGTCGTGGCGGCGGCGGTCGTGATGGCAACCGTGGTGGCAACCGTGGCGGTCGTGATGGTGGCGGCTACCGTGGTAACCGTGAAGGCGGCAACCGCGAAGGTGGTAACCGTGAAGGCGGTCGTGGTGGATACCGTGGCAACCGTGATGGTGCTCGCGATGGTAACTCTGCTGGCGGACGTGATGGCGAACGTCGTTTCGACCGTAACCGTGGTGGCGATCACCGTGGTAACTTCCGTGGCGAACGTGGCCATGGTAACGGCAATGGCGGTGGTAACCGTGGTCGTCGTCCAGAGCGCAACGAAGGTTAATCAACCTGTCGCTTAGACGCTTTAGTCTAGACACTGAATTTAAAAGCCGAGCGTAATGCTCGGCTTTTTTGTGCCTGCTATTTGAACTTAAGCTTTGGTTGGTTCGATATTCGTAGCCAGCTTACTTTAATCAAGCTTCGTTCATGTAACTAGGCATCGCGCCTAGAACTAATGTTAGTGCCTAAACTTAGCTGTATCGCGTTCTAAGCCTATACTGAAAGAACGTGCTACAAGATGCTAAAACAAAGAGTGAAGGCTATCTAAGCGACGTTACAGTGCATCTATTTGTAGAGTTGTGCTCGAAGGCAATCAAATCACTACTTTCAATTCCAGTGAGCTTTTTGATGCAAACACTGAGCAATTGAGAAATCGAGCAAAAAGTTATCGGTAATGATAAGCAGACGAAAGGGAAGGGTGGTTGTTTTCTAAGCGGATTACCTGCATTTGTTCGAGTCGCTCTAATTAACTGAATCAAGTTAAAAATAACGTGAGCACTCGTTTGCGTCACCTGTTCATTAATTTTCTTATTCAACTATTTTTTAATTTCGCTCTCGAAATAAATAATTTGATGACTAAGATCAACTTAATTGTGTTCATTTAGTGATTTTTTCAAAACAAAAGTTGAAAGATTCAAAAATTATTGAATAATGGACTTAACTAAAATTGAAGTAAACACTTCATCCAATTCGTACTGAAACAGGATCCATATCCAATGTCTAATTCGTTTGTTCTGGTTATTAACTCGGGTAGTTCATCCCTAAAATTTGCTGTAATCGATTCTGTTTCTGGTGAAGCAGTATTAAGTGGCCTAGGGGAGTGTTTTGGTCTTGAAGATGCTCGTATGAGCTGGAAATATCAAGGCGAGAAAACTGAAATTGCCATTCAAGGCGAAGATAACCACCACAAAATTGCCATTGGCAAATTGGTTGGCCTGATGGAAGATCTAGGCTTTACTGCTGATATCGTGGCTATCGGTCACCGTATCGTTCACGGTGGTGAGAAGTTCACTCAAACCGTTCGTATTACTGAAGAAGTAACGAACGAAATTGAAAGCCTATCTGACCTAGCTCCACTTCATAACCCTGCAGGTGCTGTCGGCATCCGTGCTGCGATTGAAGCTTTCCCTTCTCTACCTCAATTTGCTGTATTTGATACGGCTTTCCACCAAACAATGCCACAACGTGCATTCACTGGTGCGATCGCAAAAGAGCTATACACAGACTTCGGCGTACGTCGTTACGGTTTCCACGGTACGAGCCACTACTTCGTTAGCCGTGAAGCTGCGAAAATGGTAAACAAGCCTATCGAAAAATCTAGCTTCATCTCTGTTCACCTAGGTAACGGCGCATCTGTATGTGCAATCAAAGACGGTAACAGTGTTGATACTTCAATGGGCTTCACACCACTTTCTGGCCTAATGATGGGCACACGTTGTGGTGACCTAGACCCAGGCATCATCGAATACCTACTTAAGAAAGGCTGGTCACAAGAGCAAGTATTTAACTCTCTAAACAAGGAGTCTGGCTTCCTTGGCGTGTCTGGTCTTACGAGCGATGCTCGTGGCATCTTAGAAGCAATGGAAGAGGGCCATGAAGGCGCTAAGCTTGCGTTTGAGGTGTTTACTTACCGCGTATCAAAATACATTGCTTCTTACCTTGCAACGTTAGACTCTTTAGACGGCATCATCTTCACTGGTGGTATCGGCGAGAACTCTCTACCAATTCGTCGCGAAATCCTAAACAACCTTAAGATTCTTGGTTTTGTTGAAGATGTAGCTGGTAATGAAGGTGCTCGCTTTGGCGCAGATGGCATCATCGCGAAATCTGAAATGCTAGATGCAGTAGCGATGGTTATCCCAACCAATGAAGAGTTCGTGATTGCTCAACAGTCGGTAGAACTTCTGTAATTTAGCTTAAAAGAAAATACTGAAAAGCGAGCCCGAGTGGCTCGCTTTTTGTTTATATGTAGGTCAGGTTCCACATAATTGTGACTAGGCTTGAATCAAATTATCTCTTGGCTGTTACTCGCTTATGTGAAGCTCTGCTTAATATCTGATTAAGTTTTTATACATTTCCGCCAATTCTTTCTCTACGTATAGTCCTCGTACTTTTCATGCTACAAGGACGTAGCCTTAATTTTCTATGAGGTTACAAATGTTTATGTGCAGACCTATATTCGCTTTAGCAGTTCTTTCTATCGTACCGCTGTCGTTTGCTCAAGAGGCTGAAGTGCAAGATATGTCCGATCCTCTTGCTGTCTACACACAAGCGGGATTTGGTTATACAGACAAAGGTCTCAACATCAAGTTTGGCCAAACCTATGATACGGGTAAAGAGACGACAATGGGCATGAACGTGCTCGAAATCAAAGGTATTGCAGGTGAAGCTCTGGGATGGAGCAATCGAGATAACGACGACAGTATTAACTCGCTTCGATTTAGAAATTTTGGTGTTGATCTAACCAATGGCCGTGGTGCGCAAGTCGATGTGAGTTGGGATTTTGACCATAACCAAGGCTCAGCGTCATACAGTTTTATTCAAGCTTTGCCTAAAATGGGGATGTTCAATTTATATCCTCTCGCAGGGATAGGAATTGCTGCAGGAGAAGAGTTGCCAGGAACCACAGGTGGTGATTTGGATGCAAACCAAGTTCGAGACCGTTATAACCTACACGGCACTTTTTATGTGGCAGGTATGTACGCCAAAATGCAAATTACTGAAAAGGTTTGGCTCAATTATAACCCAATGTATATGGGGACGATTTCGGGATCATCAACGTATAAAGATTACGGTTTTCAACAGGACGACTCTATCATGACTCATGAGTTTTCGATCGGTTATCAATTAATGCCTAGAGCCAACATTCGTTATTTCGCAAACTGGACAGAAAATACCAACTACGAGGATGGCGATCATCGTATTGAGTTCAATTACCAGTTTTAAGCCTTAATAGTAAAGCTGGCTTGCAACACGCACGTCAGCTTTTAAGAATTGACTAGTGACTTAATCATCTCATACAACCACAAGTGCTTCTGACTCTTTCTGTTTTTCTTATGGATATAGGCACATAACCGTAAAGTCGTTAGCTCTTCTACATTCGTTACTTTTATCGCTCTTAGTCCCTCTCCACAGTGTTTCACAAAGTTTTCTAGGGCCGGAACGACTAGGTCTGTTTTCAACACAATCTCGCGAATACTGATTGCCGATGTACTTCTATGAACAATATTTATCTCGAGTTCTTTCTTCGCAACAACTTGTTCAATAAGAGAGGTATGGAAGGTATTAAAAAATGGCATTTCAACAAGGGCGAAGTTGTACTCCAAAAGCTCCTCTATGGTTGCGGTTTCTTTCTTGAAAGGGTGATCCTCTCTCACCACGGCAACGAAATTTACTTCGCCAAGAGGCAGCTCATAAATATCTTTCGTTGTATTAGAAAACTGAAATTGAACGGCAAGGTCTACCTGATCCGTTTTCATCATTGAAGGGGTTTCAGTTGTCATATTATGAGATGCAAACGTAACATTGGGGCACTGTTCTGAAACCTCATTAAACATCATCGGAGAGAGCCAAGGAATGATCTGCTGGCCCATATCTACAGTAATAGTGCCATTTAGTTCGCTCGGTTTAAACTCTCCATGTGTATTCACCGCATTGGACAGCTGAGTTAAAGCGGGTGAGAGCGCCAAGAAAAGGCTGTCTGCGTAAGGTGTCGTATCAAAACCTTTTGGAGTTTTAACGAATAACTCATCCTCAAAATGATCTCGCAGTTTATTTATGTTTTGACTGACTGCTGGAGGAGAAATGAACAGCAACTCCGAGGATTTTTTTAAGTTACGCTGCTGATATACAACAGAAAATAACTTGAGGAGATTTAGGTCAAGGTTTTTAAACTTATCGTTACTCATCGGTGTTCCTTCTACCAATCGAAGTATTAAATCCAGCTTAACAGCCAGCTAAAAAAATTCAAATATTCTAAGTTCAGCTGGTTGATTAGAGTAGTAAGCAAATGTAATGGGATAAGGATTAGTGATTAATATTTAATGTTGCTGATTTGGAAGAGTTTGATTAGGAACATACATTAATCTTTGAATCAGCGAACCAATATATGAAAAATCGATTTTGTCTTTATCTCTAATTAGTACGTTTAGCTGTATTGCCGCTCCTGTCACTACGGGAAATTACTTCGTTGCCGAGTCCGACTGGTATTTTAGTGGTGTGCAAGAAAAAGCGGGAGTAAACGCATGGATGCATGTGCCCCTGTCTGTATCGACAATCAACAAGTCATCCGTTAGAACCATGATGTTGTTTATTCCATTGCATTCGTTGATGTTAGTAAAGGGGCTACGTTTACTGTACCGAAATCTGATGAATTTCAGATTATCCATGTTTTTGATGAGCATTACCTATTTCACCAAGTCGTAAAAAATGGTGTGAAGTGAAAAGGGCTGACTATGTGTTAGCATTTTTTATCCCCAACTTTTCTTTAGTTTTTTTGTAAGTAGTTGATTTATATTGATTGGAGTATGGGTCTCTCCTATTAAGCTTAGCTTAATAGTCAGTTAAATATTGGCGAATATTCATGGTTGATCGAAGTCGTTAATATTTATCCATCGCTTCCAAGGATGGTCCGAAAACAAATAGTATTTTGAAATTAATTATATTTACCGGACTTAATTACATGAACATGAACATGAATAAAACAATATTAGCAACTCTAATTACAACTGTATTCTCAAGTAACGTTATTGCGCAAGGCGTGGATGTTGAATTAGCAAATTTAGAGACTGAAAAAGCGATTCAATCTCAAATGGAGAATATTGATGCTGCGACGCTTGCTAAGCTGAATGCTCAAAATAACAAGGTAGTGGAGTTAAATGGCGAAGTTTACGAGCAAGATGAATCAGGTGTTTGGAAAGCTATTGGTACTGGTGCTCTAGGTCTTACTGCCGCTCTATTTAGCGGGTCTTCTAGCTCATCATCTAATGGCTTATCAGATATTCCTGACTATGAGCAAGGTCCTATCTTACCAGGCGTGGATAACAAACCAGGCCCGGATGTGGATAATAAACCAGGCCCAGACGTGGACATCGATGCTCCTCGTGATGTTT
>NZ_JALNTU010000004.1:0-518697 GCF_023161685.1 Vibrio sp. 1CM8B | reverse complement strand
GCTAACATCCAAGAGCGTCAACTGATCAACGCAATTGATAAAACGACACCAGACGTGGATAACAAACCAGGCCCGGATGTGGATAATAAACCAGGCCCAGACGTGGACATCGATGCTCCTCGTGATGTTTACTTAGTTAGTCACGGTGACACCGCGCATATGTTTGTTAATGGAGAAGAAGTTCGCACTGCAACTCTCGATGTAACCTCTGAAGGTAACTACACAATTACTGGCTCAGAGGGCGCTACGTTCCACGTAGTTGGTAACGACGTTTTAGTAACAATGGTGAACGGTGAAAGTGTTAAACTTCATAATGTGAATCGTACAGACGATCGCAATATTTCATTCTCTGTCAACGGTGAAAATTACAACCTGCACCGTACTTACAATGGTGAAGTTTGGGTTCAGAAAGAGCAAGGTAACGGTACTGGTAACTGGGCAACAGTTAAGACTGGTGCAGATGTATTGGCTAACATCCAAGAGCGTCAACTGATCAACGCAATTGATAAAACGACACCAGACGTGGATAACAAACCAGGCCCGGACGTAGATAATGGTCCGATCTTGCCTGAAATTAGCGGTGGCGAAGGTGCGCAAGAGTTAAAAATTGTAGATGGGGGCATTTTCTTTGGTGGAGAAAAAATTGGTTTTATTGCATCTGACGGCAACGTAAATCTATACAAACACGGTAAGGTCGGGACGGCGGTATATAATGGTGAAGGTACATTGACGGCTATCAAAGGTGACAATGGTCGTGAATTAGCACTCCGTGATGATCGTGTGACTCTGGTTGGTGAACGCGGCTCAGTAACGATGATTCGTGAGGATGGTTCAATTCGTATCGACCATAACTACACTAATCTAGTAGAAGATGGTGCAGATGTGAAACAACTCGCAAAGAATATTGACCGTTCTAAGCTACAAAACATCAAAACTAAAGTTATGAGCAAACTAGCTAAGTAATAGCTCAATCACTTTTGATATTAGAACGCAGGCTGCCTCATGGTAGCCTGTTTCTAAATTGAATGTTTAAAAAACTGATCTAAAGAGTTCATGTAGGGCAAAGGATTGTCCACCCCTTTTTAAGCCTATTAAGTCTGCCTTAATAGGCTTTTTCGTATTGCTCAATATTCCAATTCTTTCGCTGCTTATATCATTACTATCAATACATAACAGCTCTCATGGATTGAGATCTAAATACGGTTTCAACATGAATAAAATATACTCTCTCGCACTTATTTGTTTCCCTTTTTCTGTACAAGCTGATTGGCAAGATGTTGTTGATTACGTGGGGGACACTTTTAATATCTCCATTAGCAAGCAAAACTATATCGAACAGAGTATTGATAACGAACTGACCTACACACTATATGGTTCACATAACTTTAATGAGACTTGGCGTGTATTCGGACAGTACGATAGCGATCACTTTGGAGAGTTAGGGATTGGCTATTCCTTTATTCTTGCTGATTTAATCTACAATGAGGTGACCGTTGCCGCTGGTGGTAACTTGGACAACGTAGAGGTTTACAACTCTGGGTTGTTTAGCGCTTTTGCTTGGGAGGATGCTATTTTTTACTCCGACTTTACCATCCAGTATATAGATCAGGATTGGACGAAGAACTTAAGATCCGAAAGCATTTCCTTAGACAAAACTCTTGGCAGCTTTTATGAAGTGAATGACTGGTTATCCCTCTCTCTTTCTTATACGCATCAAATGACTCACTACGAAAAGTTTACCGTTAGCCAATTTAGTTGGTACACAGACCGCGGTTACTCTCACTACTTGAGCCCTGGTGTCACCATCTCTGTATTTGGGGTCAAACCAACGGTTTCATATAACTATTACGTTGATGAACCAGATCGTAATAGTATTGATTTCAGCCTAACATTTGACTTTTAGTTGCTCAACAGTCGGTAGAACTTCTGTAATCGAAGCTAAAGCCTAAGCAAGACAGATATTGAAAAGCGAGCCCAAGTGGCTCGCTTTTTTGTGTCTGGTTAAGGTGCGTCTGAACGTTTTAACTGGGCGGATAGCCTACAAGGCCATCGTTAAACAGTTTTAGAACAGAGTTTCAATTACGACTCATCGGGTACTCTGGAAGAACTAAGGTTATTTAGTCCCTGAGCGGTAGTTTGGATCTGTCCAGCATCGAGGTAACTCTTCCCCTGACATAAACATCAGTTCGGACTTTTTAAACATCTCAGGGTCTTGCTGTTCTTCGCCAGCTTGAAACCGACCTTCGATACTGTCCTGAAATAAGTTGGTTAATTTGGTCATTTCAGTTACATCTACGAGGTCACCGCTCTTTTTCTCTTTTAGAAACATTTTTTTGCCCTCAATCTAATCGGTCACCCCTAATTATAATTGCTATTTGGAAAATGAGAGTCTTTTCAATTCCGCCACTCCTTGACTAAGCAGACCTCAGAGCTACGCTTATGATCATCGACAGATCAATCGATCAACAAACTCATCCTCAACAAATAAATGGAGTCGCGATGTCATCTGCCCACATTGCAAACAATCTTAGTGAACTCATCGGCGATACCGATCTTGTTAGAATCAACAGCCTTTCAGAGATATCAGGTTGTGAGATTCTTATTAAGTGCGAACACCAGAACCCGGGTGGTTCGATTAAAGACAGAGCGGCACTTCAGTTGGTTATGGATGCAGTAGAAGCCGGTAAGCTTAAGCCGGGAATGACAATCGTTGAAGGTACCGCAGGAAATACGGGGATCGGCCTTGCTCTAGTCGCTAAATCCCTTGGTTACAAAATGTTAGTGGTGATGCCAAAAGGGCAGGCACAAGAGAAAGAGCGCATGATCTCGCTTTATAATGCTGAACTGTTATTGGTCGACCCTTGTCCTTTTGCAAACCCTGAACATTTTTACCACACGGCTAAGCGGATTGGTGTCGAAAATGAGAATTATTGGTGGGCAGATCAGTTTGAAAATCTCAGTAATTATCGAGCGCACTATTTAAATACTGGACCTGAGATCTGGCAGCAAACACAGGGGAATGTTGATGCTCTAGTTTCAGTGGTGGGGACGGGTGGGACCATTGCCGGAAACTCACACTATCTATCTGAGCAGCAACCCAATCTCGAAACTTGGTTAGTTGACCCAAATGGGTCCGGCATTTATTCGTTTCTACGTAATGGACACTATCAATCAACGGGAAGTTCGTTCACGGAAGGCATAGGGATCATGCGAACGGTTGAAAATTTCAGGCAGGCAAAAATCAATCGTGCAATCACGCTTCCCGATCAGGATTTGGTGACGATATCCCGCCTTGTTGCGGAACATGACGGTATTCTTCTAGGAAGCAGTTCGTCGTTGAACGTAGCAGGTGCGCTATACGCTGCAGCTAGAATGGGGAAAGGGAAAACCATCGTTACATTTAGCTGTGACCTTGCTGAGCGCTCGTATTCGAAGCTGCATAACGAAGCGTTTCTGAAAGAAAAAGAGATACAGCTTAATAAAGAAAACCTTTCTCAACTATGGGCGCGTTATCAAGCCGAAGATGGCAGCATGGTCGTCAACGTATAGTCGCTTTAAGTTAGTAACAGCCAGTGGTCTGCCAGCTCTTTCGTTAGCACTAAACATCCGGTTAGAGCTAAACATACGTTAGCGCCAAATCCGGCACTATTGCTTGTTATTAGGGTAGTGAATCACATTATGAAATACGGCGTTTCCTTCACCGATATTTTTGTAGCCATGGCTCTGGTTAGCATTGAAGCGAACGGCTTGCCCTGCGCGTAACGTATGCCACTCATCATCAAACATTACGGCCATCTCTCCGGAAATACATAAGATGTGCTCAGTGACGCCAGCGTTATGTGGGGCGGATTCATGCTGATAATCGGGTGCTAGGGTGAGTTCGAATATTTCAAACCCTAGTGCTTCCTCAAAAGGAAACAACAAACTGACGAAAAAGCCAATGTTGTATTCCTCGTGTCTTAGTTCGTTTGCGTCTCTGAATAAACTCGTCAGTTCACTGTTTGGACTAGCTGCGATAAAGCTCGAAAGTGACACCTCGAATCCAGAAGCTATCTGCCAAAGCTTAGCGACTGTCGGGCTGGATTCTCCACGTTCAATTTGTCCTAGCATTGCTTTGCTCACGCCAGTTTCTTTCGCTGTTTTGTCTAAGCTCCAGCCTTTTTCTTGGCGAAGGCGTTTCAAGTTAACACCAACTTTAATTTCTGTTTGCATATTTTCTCTACAAGTTTTTTACAAATAAGTTGTGCGTTATAGCGCACAGTGCTAGGTTTGGTCTATGGACGTTATAACGCACGCAGGAATAAATTAACATGACTAAGCTAAAATTTTCTCACGTCAGTACCGGCTTTATCGCTGTTTTCATTGGTTATGCGAGCGCCGCGGCGATTATTTTCCAAGCGGCAATGAGTGCTGGAGCAACCGAAGAACAAGTGGCGTCATGGTTTTGGGCGTTGGGGATTGGCATGGGCGTAACCACAATACTGCTCTCGTTTTACTATAAGAAGCCTGTGGTTACAGCGTGGTCGACGCCTGGAGCAGCGTTGTTAATCACATCTCTTGAAGGGCTGACAATGAATCAGGCTGTAGCCGTGTTTTTGTTCAGTTCGATGTTGATCACGTTAGTTGGATTAGCGGGGATATTTGAGAAAGTCCTAAAACAGATCCCAACATCGATTGCCTCTGCGATGCTCGCGGGGATTTTATTGCAATTCGGTTTGGGTTTGTTCACGTCGCTAATGGAAGAAGCTCAAGTCGTAGCGGTCATGCTCGCTGTATTTATTCTGGCGAAAGCGCGGTTAGGAAATTTACTGATCCCAAGCATTTTCATTATCGCACTGGTTATGTGTGTGGGTTTTGGCAAACTCGATGTCAGTCAGGTGACTATGGTATTAACGACCCCAGTGTTCATCACGCCCGATTTTGAGTTCTTTTCATTGTTCAGTGTCGGTATCCCACTGTTTATAGTGACGATGGCTTCACAGAACTTACCGGGATTTGCGGTTCTAAAAGCGAATGGATACCAAGTCGATTCATCGAAGATCATTACCACCACCGGGGTGACAGGTTTGATCTTCGCGCCGTTTGGTGGCTTTGCGTATAACCTTGCAGCGATTACGGGCGCTATTTGCATGGGCCCGAATGCGGATAGTAATCCAAAGACACGTTACATGGCGGGGATCTGTATGGGCGGGTTTTACTTGTTAGCTGGCGTGATGGGGATGTCATTTGTGTCGCTGTTTAGCGCCGTGCCCTCCGAGATTGTCATTGCGGTTGCTGGCTTAGCGGTGATGCCGACCTTGATGAATTGTTTAGCTGTTTCGATGGCAGACAACCACTATCGAGAGCCTGCACTGCTTACTTTCTTATTCACTGCTTCTGGCACCAATTTACTGGGGATCGGCAGTGCATTTTGGGGTTTGTGCATCGGGTTGTTTTGTTGCTGGTTACACAATTACAAAGCTAAGTCGCGTGGAGCAAGCAAGACTTCGCAAACTTCGTCGTAATGAAACGACCCAAGATTAGGATCAGGTTCGCTGTGAATTAGAAACACCAGCAAGTTGTTTGAGTAGCAAGCCCAGTCATACTCGTGACTGGGCTTGCTTACAAAGGAATAAAGCTACTTAACTTCGTATCTCAGTAGCACTTCATTATCGAGAACGACATTTGTCGACCAGATAAAGCTTGCGCCAGCACCACTGAATTTTTCGATAAAGTTCATGTACGCTTTTTTATTGTTCACGCCAATATCGTCTTCTGAATATACCGATGCTTGAGGCCAAGATGTTGAATCGAACTCTTGGTTCATCCAGTTGTTTGGTGTTTCCCAATGAGCGGCGTAGGCATCTTGACCTTGGTCAGTTCCTTCCGTGGTGCAGCTTTCAGAAAGACGCTTCCAGTCCACTTCACTCAAACAAGTCAGGTCATAAATCGGTGAGGTATAAAAGGTTTGTGCTTGCCAGTCTTGACCTGTCACGGTTCCGTCACTAAAGCTCGCGATAAAGCCACCATCACCAGCGTGGTATGCCTTTCCGCGGTTATCTTCGCTGCCAAGACCTAGGTTTTCTTCCCAATCAATCACTTTCACGGCAATCGTGTAAGGCTTCTTCACCTTAAATTTGACGATGTTTGAGTTAAACGGTGTGAAAGGAACGGTGTCTACCGCGATTAACTTGCCGTTGATATAAAGTTCGAAATAGTTATCGGCAAAAATATAGCCTGTTATTTCTTCTCCGTCTTGATCCACTATCGCTACAGGTACAGAGCTTTGATCGACTTCGGCTAGGCTGCTTGGCGTGGTGTTTGAGCACTCTTCATAAAGACCAAAGGCTTTTGGCCCTGTCGCAAAGTTGTTCTTGGCTGGAACCGTCCAAACCTTTCCTTCGGAGTCCGTAATTTCCCCGACGCCCGCCACTCGGCTACGTCCGTTTGCACACTCAAAGAGATTCGATTCAACGGTGGTCGCCAACCCTTGAGTAATACTCGCTGAGCCTTGGTAATCACTGATGTTGCTGACCGAAGGCGTATCTGATGATGGTGAGCAGCCTGTTGCGAGCAAAGCAACCGATGAAAGGGCAAGGGCTTGATATTTTGTGATGATCATTGATTGGGTATCCGAGACGGGGTGATTTAAATAAGCGTGGTTCAAAATAAGCCAAGTGCAAGTAAGTTAATTGAAAACAAAGCTATTTCAAACAAATCCGAGCTAAGTAGCCAAGTAAGCCGTGAACTCAAAGCTGATAGCTGGAACGACGAAACTAAGCAAGAGCCAAAGCAATTGTGAGGTACCACGCTTATTGTTTGATGAGGCATATATTACCCGTACGAATGTAAACAAGCGTAAAGCTGAGTAAGCATGGGTAAAACAGCGCTTTTATCGAATGATCACATCAGCTTGCGCGGCGCTGGTAAAAATACTCAGCATGAAGCGGTTTCAGGTTGTGATTGAGATAGTATTTTGCTACAAAACGCGCATAATCTCGCTATACAACATTTAAAGAAGAATTTACCTATGACTACCTTTCAATACTACTTTCACCAACTGCCTTGCTTCGACTGTAAAAAAACGACAGTAAGTACTGATCTTGGTTGGTTAACGCCTGCGATGAAAGACGATGCTATCGCACAAGTGACAGCGACACTTGCACAAGGCGAGGTTACTCCTGATCTTTCTGCAGACGTGGTTTGCACGAAAGAAGAAGCTCGCGAGTACTTACTGCTTAACTTCTTTGGTTATTCAGAAGAAGAATTAGAAAGCGGAATCGAAGCGGATGATGAAAAAGAAGTGGCAGACGAAATCGCAGAGCTAGTAGAAGATGGTAAAGACACTATCACCTTCGAACATGAGATTGCTCTTCAGTGCTGTGCAGACTGCGATGTTGAAGACGAGTCAAACTAAGCTTTTGTATTAAGAGTATTAAACTAAGTACTCTTATTAAGGTTCATCATGCAGCTATGATGTTCTAATGATGAAAGGCGTTAGCGGATTGAAGTTCGCTAACGCCTTTTTTGTCTCTCTGTTTCTTATCTTTAAGTGGCATTCAATCTTAAGATGTTGTGCTTTCTATAATGCCTTGTTTGCTCAGTTGCGAAAGGATCTCTGCGGTCTTCTCTCTGAATAAATCTCTCAGTAGACGCACAGTCGGGGTGATGGATTGACGACTTGGACACACTAACCACAGCTCGGTAGGGGTCGGCTTAAATTCAGGCATAACTTTAATCACTTCGCCTGAAAGCAGATGAGGTGACATGTCTAGACAAGATTTTATTGCCACTCCTTTACCTGCGATACACCAACGTCTTACAAGGTCTGCGTCGTTCGAAGCGCGATTTCCTTTTAGTTTCACTTTATGATCTTGAGTACCATCGTTAAACACCCACTCGTCTTGCAACATGTCATGGAGTTGGTAAAGCAAACCATTGTGCTGAACTAAGTCACTCGGGTGTTTTGGTGTGCCCATTTCAGCCAAGTAGTCAGGAGCTGCACACAATATCCTCGGCACATCGCATATCTTGAAACCATACATGTTGGCATCGGTCGGGGAACCGTAACGCAGCGCCATATCGACGGAATCTCGGTAGAAGTCGATATTGCTATCGCTGATGCTAGTACGAAGCGTCGCCTTTGGATATTCAAGCAAGAACTCATCAAGCCAAGGTGTGATTAGGTTGCGCCCTAGATCCGATGAAAGCGCAATTCGAATTTCACCATCAAGAATACCGAGCTCTTCGCGCATGTTGAGCTTTGCTTGCTCCAACATCTTTAAGGCTTGTTCGCATTCCGGTAAATAACGTTCGCCTGCTGAAGAGAGCCTTAGGTGACGCGTGGTTCTTACAAATAACTCCGCACCGAGTGCTGCTTCAACACGTTTTACTGCTGCACTCGCTGTTGCTGTACGCATATCAAGGTTGGTGGCTGCAGCGGTGATACTGCGAAACTCCGCCACTTTCAAAATGACCTGTAAGTCTTCAAGAAGCATGTTATCTACCTGTATTGAATTATGTTCTAAACATGGCGTTGGGATATTTCCCCATCACAATCTGCAGATGGGTTATCTCTGCTTATCGCTTCTAAGTTAGCTTCAAACACTTAATTGTCCAAACTAATTTGATAATAATTCAAATGTGAGGCTGTTTTTCATTAGTAATTTTCTCACTATCATTTTCCCAAATCGACAACGTAGCGCAGTACGCACTGTATGGACGAAGCCTACGATCTAGGGGGATAAGATGACTAAGAAAATCACAATGGGTGTAACGGATTTGTCGTTCCACCGTACGACCGCATCATTGGTTGCCAATGTATTGAAAGCCATGGGTTTTGAGGTAGAGCGTATTTTCTCTCCACATCAAGAGAACTTTGAAAAGCTGAAAATAGGCCAAGTGGATATGCTTTCTTCGGCGTGGCTGCCATCAAGTCACGGTATCTACAAAGCGGGCGTTGAAGAAGTTGAGCCACTTATCGAGCTTGGACTTCATTATGAACCTTATGCTTTGTGGGGCGTACCAGACTATGTGCCTCAAGCGGAGGTTTCTGAAGTCTCTGATTTATTAAAAGCTGAAGTGATCGAGAAAATGAACTCGACCATCCAAGGCATCAACCCCGGCGCTGGTATTACACGCTTCTCTATCCAGATGATGAAAGATTATGGCCTGAGCGATGCCGGCTACCAGTTCTTTCCTGGCAGTGAAGACGATTGTTTCAGTGCCTTTGAAAGTGCAGTCGCAAATAAAGAGTGGGTGGTAGTGCCACTGTGGAAACCTCAGTTTTTGCACTATCGTTACGATATTCGTGAACTCAAAGAGCCAAAAGGCCTACTCGGAATTGTGGACAGAGCAGTGCTTCTTTTGAGAAACGACAAGCAGCATATGTTTAGCGAACAACAGATTCAGACGTTGGATTCCCTACGCTTCTCGAACGACATCATCGCAGAACTGGATTACAAAGTTTGCCGTGAAGGTAAACCACAAGATCAAGTCACACATGAGTGGTTGATTGAGAAAGGGATTGTTTAACCTCTAAGCCGTTGGTAATGCAGTTAGATGTCTGCATTACCCAGATAACGGCAACACCATTATCAAAAATTATTTGAGAATCATTCAAATATTAGGCGGTTTATCTAGAGTGAGAATTGACTAAGATTAACTCGTCTAATTCAAGGAGAAAGCACCATGTCAGTACCATCAAAAATGAAAGCGATCGGATTTACTCAATCACTTGCGATTACAGAGCAAAACAGTTTATTTGAGTTTGAAACGAGTCTGCCAGAACTAAAAAATAATGACTTGCTGGTAAAAGTGAGCGCGACTTCTATCAACCCTGCTGACGCAAAAATTCGTATTCGTAATGCCAAAGATAAAACTCTTGAGCAGCCAAAAGTGCTGGGCTATGACGCAGTCGGCGAAGTTGTTGGCAAAGGTGCTGACGTTGAAGGGTTCGAAGTCGGTGACCGTGTGTACTATGCGGGTGACGTAACACGTATGGGTGCTAACGCAGAATACCAAGCTGTGGACTACCGTATCACCGCTAAAGCGCCTAAGAGCCTTTCTGATGAAGCTGCAGCTGTTATGCCACTAGCAACACTGACCGCTTGGGAAGCGTTGTTTGATCGTCTGCGTGTTCGTCCTGAAGAGAAAAAGTCTATCCTGATCATTGGTGGAGCGGGCGGCGTTGGTTCAATTACGATTCAACTGGCTAAGCAACTGACCAACCTAAATGTTATCGCAACAGCTTCAAGACCTGAAACGGAGCAGTGGGTAAGAGATATGGGAGCGGACTATGTGGTGAACCACCGTAACCTTGTTGAGTCTGTCCGAGAGCAAGGCATTCAACATGTCGACTACATCTTCAATGTTGCTGATACAAAAGGGCACTGGGATGCGATGGTTGAGTTGATCGCACCGCAAGGCATGATCAGTTCGATTGTTGAATTTGACGGTGGAATTGACTTATCAGCGCTGCAAGGCAAATCAGCGGGCTTTGTTTGGGAGCTGATGTTCACACGTTCACTGTTCAATACAGAGGATATCCAGAAGCAGCAAGACATCCTGTTCCAAGCAGCGAATCTGATTGATGCGGGCCGTATTAAAACGACCCTAACCACGACCCTAAATGGCTTTAGTGTGGATATAATCAAAGATGCACACCAACGTATTGAAAGCAGTGCCTCGATTGGTAAAACAGCCATCAAATACTAATTGCTGATGTATTAATCCGCTGTTGTTTTGAATCGTTGACGGTTTAAATAGAAGAAGCCCCTGATATCTGATTGTTAGTCAAAAGGTATCAGGGGCTTTTGTTTTTTGTTTGTTTTCAGTTTAGTCAGCTTCTGGTGACCTGATAGGTTTCGATGTTTTGAAGTGAAGCTGTATTAGGTCTAGCTCAAAAGGCGATGCCTGTTTGTCTGCAATCAAAAAGCCGACTTGTTTGATGTCTTGCGCCTTAAGTTCCGGCGCATCGCTCAGCAGCCGACCTCTGAACACCGCTTGAAAATCATTGAAGTGGAACACCTTGTTAAGCCGTACTCCCTTTATCGTATCGAAATCGTGTTTGTATTGAACTCGATTACCATCTTTCGATGTTGTGAGCCTCAGTTGGTAAGTGCGACCATCACCAACGAATACTAGCTCTGCGCTATCTATTTCATGGGCTGGTGATTCAATGGAGCGCTTTACAGAACTGAAACCACCATTATTTTCTAACGATAGCTCGCCCTTAAATCGACTCATATCATCAAGATAAATGAGCTCGCCTGTTGAGATGCCACCCATTACATCGTCGTTGGTCACTGTCCAGTTTTGATGCTCACTCGCTTGTGTAAAGTCGATCATGTTTATCCCTGTTGCATCTGCCTTAAGACTTAACGAATGTAGGCTGAGTAGAAGGAGTAAAGGTGTGGTTAACCTAAGGGATAACCGCGTTTTACAATGGGTTCCGTTCATCATTTTCTCCACTGCTTCCCATAGGCTTTGCGTGGTTTATTTATTAGCGATGGATAGTTTATGGAGAGGGTTCAGTTTCAAGCATAGCTAAACATCGCTTGATGAAGTCTTCATAGTTCGAGGTTTTGTCGTATTCGATCTTCAATGAGCCGTGGAACATTAGGGTCACGGTAACGTCTCGGTAGCTCAACCAACAGGTGTAACCATCGTAATCATGCCACGCTACCATCTCGCCCAATTGATATTTGCTATCCGATTGCTTGCCCGAGGAGCGAATGCAGTCGAACACTCTGAGAAACTCTAAAATGGTGATTCTGTTGTCCATGTACCACTCCCGCTGGGCAGTCGATGAAAAATGCTAAGTGCTTGTATTCGAATTAACTACGGTTTGGTTCTGCATTGCGATCACTGTGGGGAGTCGAGCACTCAATCGCTGTGGCTGTTTGGTCAAAGGGTTAAGATAAACAGAAGAAAGGCGTTAGTAGACCTGAGTTTACTAACGCCTTTTTATTTAGTGTTTTTTAGATTAAGTGTCTTTAGCTGGCTCTATAGATTTTTGACTCAAACCGTCAGTTAGAAATCATAGAGCACAGCGGGGTGCCTAGAAATAATGAAACACCGGAGGCTCATGCATTAAGAAGTTTTGATGCGAGATGTTCCAAGCATAAGCGCCTGCTAGAGTGAACACCACATAGTCACCGATATCGACCTGCTCGATATGTTGATTTCGTGCCATAACATCTTTTGGCGTGCAAAGTTGTCCAACTAGTGTGGCGGTAGCATGGCTTATCGGATGTGAAATGGTGGGTTGTTGATTACTTTTTACGATAACAAAAGGGTGATCATGGTTTTGTGCAGCCGGTGTACGGAAATGATGTGTTCCACCACGTGCAATCACGAAGTTCTCACCAAGGTTTTGCTTAATATCCAGTACCTCCATCACGTAATAGCCGCACGGTGCCGAGATATAGCGGCCACATTCAAAACGTAGCTTCCAGTCTTGCATATGTTCTTTAGCAATCAAGAACTCCAACTTGTCGCAGAACTCCATCCAAGGAAAGTGTTGCTGCGGGTTTTGGTAATTGATTCCCATCCCTCCACCAAGGTTGATGATCAGCTCATCGAGTGAGAACGTCTTTTGCCACTCTTTGACGACTTGGAAATAACGTTGCATCAAGGCGAGGTGGCGATCGACTTCAAGTTGATGCGACATTAAGTGGAAGTGGAAGCCTTTTAGCTTGATCAAGGGAAAGTCGCGCAGATACATCAAGGCGTTATTGAGTTCACCCTCATCGAGTCCAAACGGAGTGGGCTTTCCCCCCATGGCTAACTTGCTAAGTGTGATGTCACCAATGTCTATGTTCATACGCAAGAAGATCGAAGCAGGTCGATTTAACCTCTGAGTTAAAGCACCAATGCGTTGTAACTCAGTGAGGCTTTCGACATGAATAGCATCGACATCGAGTTCAATTGCTTGCTCCAGTTCACTTAGCATTTTCCCTGGGCCACCAAAGATCAGTGGTTTATTGAGTTGTTGCTGGTGGAGGTGTGTAAGCTCTCCGCCTGATGCCGCTTCAAAACCATCAACATAAGGGGCTAAAGTGCGCAGTATCGGCGCTGAAGGGTTCGCTTTCGCGGCGTAAAATAGTTCAACGTTTTTCGGCAATACATGGCGCATCTGCTTAATGTGCTGCTCCAATGCATCGAGATCATAAAGATAAGCACATAATGGTTGCGTTTGTTGCTTGGCCAATTGCTGAATTTCTTGGTGGATGCTCGCAGGAAGTTGAGGTGAATTAAGCATGGTGAACTCCTTTTGAATGAGTAGGCCAAGGCGCGACTACTTGGGTGTACCCAGACTCTTTATCAGCATTTTTCATCAAACGGGTTGTGAAGTTATTTTTGCTAGGGAAATGACCATCGTTGAGCAACGACATAAGTTCGGGTTGCTGACCATTGATCGATTGCCAGCGGACGATAGCGTCTTTTAAAGTACCCCATAACGTATTCTCTAGTGCCGAGTTACCTTCAGCGATAAAGAAAATGGCCTCGCTGATATTGTTTATGAAGGTGCAATAGCCAATACGGTTCCAACCTTGCTCACGGCTGTAGTAAACCGATTGACGAGCACGTTCTGAAAGTTGCTGAAGTGTTTCTGATGGCCAAAAGTCGGGTAGCAGCTTGGTGCCTTCTAAGTCTCGAATCCACACACAACACGGCATGCCTTTTTCAAATCCAATCAATGTATTTTGTAAGTGCGGTTCAAACGCAACTCCGTGTTTGAAGTAGTAGTTAAAGACACCAGGAATCAAACAATGCAGATAGCGTTCAAACCACAGCGTGGCGACATTTGCATATTGGGATTGTGTTGTTTGTGCTTTTTGTTTGAGTTGAGTGGCGATGCAACTGTTCCCGTCAGTGTCGTAAGCAAAGAGCGCACCCGCTAACGTTGGCTGCAAAATATCGGTTTCACTTAAACTGAAATTCTCTCGATATAAAATACCAAATGATTCTCGAGCCTTAATAACATCCGCATGTTCTTGTTCAGCCACAGATTCTAGATTCAATGTGGTGGCGTAAGGTTCTGTCATTACCTTGAATACTGGATTGCGTAGCTGCTCACTCTCTTTGATTGGATGAAGAATTGAGGTTAATTGAACGGCACTATCGAGTTCATACCATGCGTTTTTACGTACACAGTTGGTTAAACGTACATTGATAGAGAACTTAGCAAACCAATCCATATCTGGGTGATACAGAGTGCGCACGGATGAAGTAGGTAAGAGTTTTTTACCCCCTAATCCAAGGGGGATGATTTTGCCTTGTTCAATGGCCGTTTTGACCACCGGGTTTTGCAAAAGTGTGTAACTTTCCCAAGGGTGGCAAGGATAAAGCATGGTAGTTGCTGAATTGTTCTCGTCTGGCGCAAGTTGTTCAAGCATGGTCGTTGGTGAAGTTCGGTCATCTGAACTTAAGATATCAAGCAATTCTGTGTCGATCTTAAACCAATAGAGAGGAACCTTAGCGCCAACCTCAGGGGAACACGCGAGCAGATCATCGATACTGACACCTGATCGACTCTTTGGCGTTGGATGAAAAGTATGTCCCCAAAGTAACGATTGTTCTGATGCGATAAACGCATTGTGATACTGAGGTGAGCTGTCTGAGTTTAGGAACTGTTCGGTGATCAACAAACTGTTTTCCATTTGCTCGATCAATTCGTGATTGAATGGAATCGTCAGCACTTGTTTTAGGTAACTGAGTAGAAGCGTCAGGGTTTGCGTTGCGTCCAGTTTACACCAAGCTGTGCCGGGCATTTTGACCCAAGGTGTATCGTAGAGCTTCACTTTTCCCAGTTTGCTGGTGTATTCAACAGGTAAAACCATCAAGCCATTTTTCTGAGGCTGACTTTGGTGAGGTAGGTGAATGGCCACGCGCTGGTGAGCGTTGTAGTTTCTTTTCAAAGTTTGAGGCAGAGAGGCTGAACTGTAGCGCCAATCAACCTGCTCATTGGGTATCGCGTATTCACGTAAGTAACAGTTCACCACGCCCATGATGGTATTGAGTTGGGCTTTTTCTCGGTTTAGCAGTACTTTTTTACTATTTTGAAGAACTTGGTCTTCAGCGTAATACTCACTTGGAGATAATTGTTTCTGTAACATGTTGATGTCCAAATTTTGAATGGATGATCAGCGCGATAGCAGCAATGCCACTGACCAACATAGAAAGTATGAAAGGAACCTCAAGCCAGCCCTGGCTTGATATGAAAGACGCGCTCAATCCAGCCGCAACGCCACCCCATTTAGACATAGCGTCAAAGCGCGAAAATACTTTTCCGCTTTGTCGTCGATCAATTTGGTTTGCTAACGCTTGATGCAAGCCGTGATAACAGCAAACCATGCCAAGTCCGAAAACGATACGAGCAATAATCAACACTTCTTGAGAAGGAGTGAGATGCATTGCGGCACTGAGTGAAAGCAAACCAAAGCCCAGCCATAAAGTACGCTGCGCTTGATTGCGTTCAAGCTGGTGGCGATCAATCCATTCTGAGAACAGATGAACTTTCCCTGCAAAGAGCAGATAAACACCATGTGGGAGGGCATACAAAACCCCAACCCACGCTTGATTCGTCACGCCATATTGCTGCACATAAGGCGAGAAATAGGGGAACGTGACGACCATGGCGAAAGCAAAACTGAACTGCGCGCCAAACACCCAATAAAGAGTATTTAACGAATTGGCTTGGCTGCATTGAGCTTTATTCGATGCCTGACCTTTTATAATTCCCTTAGAGCTCGTTAAGTCATCAATGGGTAATGTTAAGGTGATCACTAGCGCGAATAGCGGCAAAGCAGACAGCCACAGATACGCGTTCAACGGGTTTGTTTCCGATAAACTCCAGCCAAGCCCTATCGGAGCAATAATTAGCGCCAGACGGGCAGAAAGCTGAGTTTTATTAAGTGACTTACCGAGTGTTTTCGCATCGTTAATTTGACTGGATAAGTAGCTGTTTGAGGCGGCCATGGTGCCACCAAAGGTTCCTTGAACGATAAGACCAAACACAAACATTGCGAGGTTATCGGCTAAGCCACACAGCGCGAAGCCTGCTGCAAGCCCGAGTTGAGCACGCAATAGAGATCGACGTCTGCCATATTTATCAGCAAACTGACCCCAAAAGCGCGCCGCAACGGCAGTGCAAAAGGTCGGCAAAATAAACAGTACCCCCGCCCAATCCGAAGTAATGTTTGCATCCAGTGTTGGCAATACCATCGGCAAAAACAGCGGCATTCCTAAGGCTGCAAACGCGGCGATAAAGTGGCTTAAAAGCACGCAATAGATGAGTTTGGTCATGATGGGTTAACTCACGCTCTGCTTGATGTTTTCAAGGTAAGCGTGTTGTGCTTCTTCGCTGGTTAGCCATAAAAAGTTCGGTGCTGACAAGCCATAAAATTTATTGATATCGCTTGCGCCAGATGCCTCTTTAGACAACAAGCTCCCCGAGCTCAATAGATACTTAGCGTATAGGTTGGGTGATTCAAACAACATCTCGTTTGCGAGCTTGGTGTTGTGTCCTTGTTTGTCCAACTGGCTAAGCTGTTGGGAGAGGCTATTGGCGACCATTTCATACAGATAAGCTGACGTGGCGATTCCTTTCGTCGCCATTGCTTCCACAATCGCGGCAATGTCTAACTGCAAAGTAATGGTGGTAAACATCTGACCAAGAGCAAGCTCGCTGTCTACTGTGATGCGTTGATCTAAAAGGTGATCGCATTTTACAGGCGATTGTTGCTCAAACGTTTGGAAACGCTCTGGCCAAATACGCGCTGCATCGTTGTCTTTCATGGCTAAGGTCATCTTACCTTGCTCATCGAATGCGATGATGGCGTTCTGTTGGTTAGACTCCAAAGCGATACCGTAACGAATCCACAATGTAAGGTGCACTTTGCATAGCAGATCAACGTAATCTTTAAACCAAGTCAGCGTATCTTGCTGATAATACTGCTCGGCGAGATGTTCCAAGAACAAACGTCCATCAGGCATTGGACTAGCAAGGGCAGCCACAGGCACCAGTGCTTTGTCTTGGAAGTAGCTCTGCGGGTATTCACGCACAATATAAGCAAAGGTCTTATCGTCTCCAACATGGCCGCCATGCTTCTCATTACAATGGAAAAGTGTGCCGTGTAAGTCTTGATCTGTTTGTTCTAAATGCGTCAATAAACGTTCAAACCAATGCCCATCATAAAGTGTGGATGGTTTAATTAGGCGAATGTTTTTAGTACCTAAAGACCGCATGATCAGCGGCACCTTGATGTGGATCTGTGGTGCTTGATTCACGACCACAGTACGTACTGATAAAGTTGGAGTCACCTCTAGATATGCAACCGGAGCTTTGATAACACCGTCAGGAAGTCCATCAAGACTCCTTAGTGTCAATGGATGTGCGGGGAATAACTCATGGCTAAGAGCAAAGTCGGCGGGCAGACCCACTTGCTCCATCGTTGGCCAACATTCAGGTGGTGGACTGGTCAATGTAACCAGTGACTTTTCGATTGCGAGCCAACGAAGTTCAAAGCTTTGTGCAAATTCTGGCGCAAATTGTTCTAGATCGTGATCGCTTAAACCGAACTTAGCACGTGCTGTCGGGTAGTAAGGGTGGTCAAGATAGGATGCGATTTGATCGGCACGCAATAGCTTTTGCTCCCAACGCTCTAGTTGAGAAATCGGCAGCATGAGTGATTCGGATTGCTGACTGAAGGCGCTATCACACAATTCCTTGTGTTTTTCTGCGCATTCGAGTTCTTGTAAATAACCATCTAATAACGAATGCGAGCTTTCGTGAGCACCTGCTTTCAATAATTCGATCCAATCTTGATAGTGCAGCTGTGCTTCAACGACACCATTTCTCTCGATGAGCCAACCATCACCTTTCGAACCATCTGTTTGGCCGTATACCCAACGCTGCATGTAATAGCTCGGAGTAACGGGCAAGTAGAGTGTAAAGTCTGAACCCGCAAAAATAGCCCAAATTTGATTACGAGGATAAGAAGATAACTTGAGTGAACTCGGGAGCTGAGATTTAAATTGGCTTTGAGAAACTAATCCGAACAAATCTTCACGTAAGCAAGTATCGACTAAGCGTTGAGTGAGGTATAACGCGTTTTCATTCATGCTGTTACCTCGTTTTTTGATGTTAGATTGAAGTGAGAGATTGTCTGTTGTAGTGCGGGTTCTAGAGTTTGACCAGAAGGGGAAACGACCGAAATTCTCGCTAAGTAATCCTTGTTGGAATAACTTTGTTGGAACGTCTCACCAACCTTTTTAAGCACTTGCTGCTGAATGACAATATCGCCCTCTTGGTGAATGAAAGAGGCTGATGAGCCTTCAATTAAACCGCTTTGTTTGGCCACTACATAGTGCACATGGGCACTGCCATCAATACGAAATGTAGGGTCAAGCTTGTGACCCAAGTGAAGATTTAAGATGGTATTGAACCAATTCCCGCCACTGAGGTTATCAAGCAAAAATTCCCGGCCATCACCAATACTTCGATAGTTGATCTCGACCAGTACCGGCCCCGAATCTGTGATGATGAACTCGCTATGACAGACACCAAACCCCACCCCGAACTCTTGAAGCTGACGTATACATTCATCACGGTAGTGCACGCTGTTAATACCATTCCAACTCGCCGCTGTTTCGATGAAGTAAGGTGGCGCAGAGAGTTCTACATCGAACCCACCAAGTGCGATCAAATTTTCCCCGTCGCCGATGGTTTCGACAGTGATAAGCGGACCTTGTAAAAACGCCTCAACTAAAATGGGAGTAGTAGGGTACTTTTGCCAAAACGCATCGCAATAGTTATCCAGCTCAGCCGCAGAATCGCAGCGCTGCACGTCTAAACTAGCCACGCCTTCCTTGGGCTTCGCAACGACAGGAAAATCGAAATCGAATATAGGAGCGCTCTCTCGACTTAACAAAACACTTCGAGTATTAGGTAACGATTTTTCGTTGAGAACCTGACGAGTTAAGTATTTGTTTTTCGCCTTAATCGTCACGTTCCAATCTTTAGCGGGTAAACCAAAGAACTGTGCACAGATTGCAGTGGAAGTTTGTAGGTGGTCGCTGTTACTGAAAACAGCATTAGGCGCTAGATTTTTCTCGGTGATGATTTCGATGAGTTCAAGAGGGTTGAACACATCGCACTCTAGAATTTCATCTGGATTGAAGCGGTCATCTTCATTCGCCAGTTTTAAGTGGTTGAGCTTTTGGTCTGTGACTAAAACGACGTGGTGACCCATCGCTTTTGCTGTCGGCACGAAGCCATGAGTGACTGCGTCATTCACGACATGACTCACGATAATAATCGTAGATTTCATGGGCTTTTCCTAATTTTCTAACGTTGTTGTTACCTACTCACACATGACTTCCAAGCGGTCTCTTTCAAGGTTTAAGGAAAGAGTGTTTTGTTATAGCTTTGTTTTTATTGATTATTTTATCACTACGCTTGTTGCATAAGGGAAACAAATATAGATCATAAAATTTATATTGCAAACACAAATGATATTTGTTTTCATTCGCACTGTTGTGATTTTATAAACTAAAACGGAATTAGAAAATGAACATTAGATTGGCCTTGTCCCCGCTCGCTTTGGCAATTGGAGGCGCATTAACCGCAATGACCACTATGTCAAATGTAATGGCAGCAGAAGACGTCGCGGTAGACGAAACTCTGCAAGTTATTGGTCACCAGTACGAAGGTTACGCGGAGCATATGCCGCAGTCGGGTACCAAAACGGATGTTGAATGGTTGGATGTACCGCAGGCAGTATCAGTGGTCACAAAGACGGAAATGCAAGACCGCGGTGCTGTACGTTTGGTGGATGCTCTTGATGGTGTTGCCGGAGTTAACAATACCCTGGGTGAGGGGAGCCGAGACCAATTTGTGATTCGTGGTTTTGATGCTCTTAACGACATGTACCGTGACGGCATGCGTGATGACGGAACGCTTCAATCGTACCGAAGCCTAGCGAATATCGAACGTGTCGAAGTGGTAAAAGGCCCTGCGGGCGCACTTTATGGCCGAGGTTCAGCAGGCGGTATCATCAACTTGGTCACCAAGCGTGCTAACGGAGATAACTTCACTCACGTTAATGGCAGTGTTGGCAGCAACAATCTGTTTGTTGGTCAGGTTGACAGTTCGATGGCGTTGAGTGACAAAGTCAGCGGTCGTATCAACGTGGAAAGTCGACAATCGGATTCCTATGTAGACCACGTCGACTCGAATGACTTCTTTATCGCACCCACCATTCGTGTATTACCAGCGGATGGTCACACGATTGATCTCGATGTCGAATATGCTCACCAGGAGTTGGTGCCATATCGTGGTGTTCCATCAAAGAATGGTAAGCCTGTCGATGTCTCTGAAAGCACATTTTACGGTGGCACGAATGACTATCAAGAGTCAGACAGCATTCGTGTTGGCGTTAATTATGAATGGCTTTTGAATAGTGAATGGGCATGGACAAACCGCGCAGCATACAACCATATCGAACTTGAACAAAAAGGCACGCGTCAAGGCACGGTAACAGGGGATCAAGTATCTCAAACCGTGAACAACTTCGGTTATGATCCTCGTACCACGACAACACTACAGTCTGAGTTGGTTTGGGAAACGGACTCTAACCAAATGATGATTGGTGCCGATTACAACCAGATTAATATCGATCTCACTCTCGCAAGCGACAAAACCTTACCTTCGAAAGATATCTATAATCCTGTTGCAGGTCCAACACCTGATCCGGGTTTCAAACCTTTCCGTGATAACACTACCACGACCACTGGCGTCTACATTCAAGACGTTTACACCTTTGGTGATCTTTCAGTGATCGGTAATGTGCGTTACGACTCGATGGAGCTTGAACAGCAAAAAGCGGGCTCAGCAAAAGAGAACCTCGACGATGACAAAGTGAGCTACCGAGGTGGTTTGGTCTACCGAATCAACAACGATATGTCCGTGTACGCAAGCTTAGCTCGTTCATGGCAATTGCCTTACTCAGGTATCTACATCAACCCTAAATTAGCAGAATTCTTCCACACCGATCTAAAAGAAATTGGCGCAAAAGCTTACCTATTAGATAACGCTTTGATGCTGAATGCCGCGGTCTTCCAAATCGATCAAGAACAACCTGAAACCAATATAGACGGAGACGTTGTTAACAAGATCGAAGCGCGTCACCAAGGTATTGAATTAGAAGCTCGCGGTCAGATAACAGAGCAGTGGGACATTTCGGTTGGATATAGCTATCTCGATGCGGAAGACAAAGAGACAGGCAAAAAGCCAAATGATGTGTCTGACCACCTGTTCTCACTTTGGAGTACTTACCAGCTAGACGACAACTGGCGTTTAGGTGGTGGTGTGAAATATGTTGGCGACCGTTACGCAGGTAATGATGAAGCGGTAGCTCTGGGTGACTACACCACGGTTGACTTGATGGCAGCGTACACCACGGGTCGTCACAAAGTTCAAGCGAATGCTTACAACGTGCTTAATGAGAAATACATTCTGGGCGCAACCAACGGCACGTCGGGTACTAACCAGATTGGTTACGGAGCGCCAGCCGAATTTATGCTCAGTTACGGCTATCAGTTTTAAAAGCTAATTATGTTCTAAGAGCTAGTTCAGTTCTAGGAGTTAGCTCATTTCTAAGAGCTATTTTAACTCCAAAAACGATTGATTTATTCGCTACGAATGAATGAACAGTTGGCTTCATTTTGAGGCCGTTTAGCCCATAGGAGCAAAGCGCCCAATCGTAAACATGGCCTTTGATCCTAACTTGCCTATTTAGGAGATTTTCATGCCTTACCAGAATTTGGATGGTAAACCCTGTACTCAATCACATCAAAAGTTGCGTCTAAGTGCCCTTGCGATGGCCATCGCTTCAGTGACTTCCATGGGCGCATTTGCCGCGTCTGATCCTCAAACGACAACAATGGAAACGGTTGTCGTGACGGGCAGTTTGATCGGTAATTCAGAGCTTGAGGATGTGAAAGAATATCCGGGAGCTCGTACCGTCCTGACTAATGATCAAATTAAAAAGACCGCAGCACTCTCGATTGATTCGGCATTTCAAAGCGTGCCGGGCATTAAGGTTCAAGACGAAACGGGCACCGGTGTTTTGCCTAACATCTCAGTGCGTGGTTTGAAAGCGAGTCGCAGTGGCCACGCTCAATTCCTCATGGATGGTGTTCCTCTTACACTGGCACCGTATGGTCACACAGGACAATCAATTTTCCCTGCAACGCTGTCGATGCTTGATCGTATTGATATTGTGCGAGGCGGTGCGGCGGTTCAGTACGGACCAAACAACGTCGGTGGTGTGATCAACTTGGTGACCAAGCCTATTCCACAGGAGTGGCAAACGGAAATCAGTAATCGCTTTACTGTATTCGAGGATGGCGATACGCCGCTCAACGACTTTTACCTGCGAACGGGTGGTTGGTTAACCGATACGCTGGCACTTCAAGTCGAGGGGAACTTCTTAAAAGGTGAAAGCTTCCGTGAGCACTCCGACACAGATGTCAAAAACTTCCAGGCGAAGTTGCAGTGGTTACTGAGTGATACTCAAGAGCTACAAGCTTTCGTGCAGCGTTATGATGCAGACACCCAAATGCCCGGTGCTTTATCGCCGGATGATTATGGCAAAGATCGTACTCAGTCGAAGCGCCCATACGATGAATATCAAGGCACTTCAACGCGTTGGAGCTTGAAGTATTTGCATGATTTGAATCTTGCAGATAGCGCCGAATTAGAAATACTGACGTTTGGCCACCGTTCTGAGCGTTTCTTCCAATGGGGCTTTAATAGCGCTGGCGGTCACTGGGCGGACCCTGCATTACCATCAACCGACATTCGTACATCACCACGTGAATTTGCTGTTTATGGTGTTGAACCTAAACTCGCGATGTACTTTGACGGAAATACCGTAACGCAAAACGTGATTGTGGGTGCGCGCTATGTTAACGAAGACATTGACTACAAGCTGACCCAAACACCAATTGCTGGTGGTGCTACAACAACCCCACGTGATTGGCACTTAGATACTGACGCTTTTGCTGGTTACATCAGCAATGAAATCGGCCTGTTCAATGATGTACTGAAAGTTACGCCGGGTATTCGTTATGAATCGATTGATATGACGTTTGATGATCTGGGCACAGCACAGAGCACAGACAACAAAGTGACGGAGTGGCTGCCGGGCTTAACCGTGGCATACCATCTGACTGAACAATGGGTTGGGTACAGTAATGCACAGAAATCTTTGCGTGCACCACAAATTGCTTACATCCGTGGTAAAGGTGAAGAGGGCAGTGAGCTAGCGTGGAACTACGAGTTGGGTGCCCGCTACAACCAAGATTCAACCAGCTTTAATATCGCACTTTACCGCATTGATTTTGAAGATCAGCTGCAATGGCAAAGTGCTACCCAAACTTTCGATAACATTGGTAAAACCCTTCACCAAGGTGTTGAGCTCTCTGGTCGTTATATTCCTCAAGCGATGCAAGCTTTGAGCCTTGGCGCTGGTTATAACTACTTAGATGCAACGTTAGAGGAAGAGGGTGCAAACAAAGGTAATCAACTTCCTTATACGTCTAAACATCAATTTAGTTGGGATGCGACTTACGCCTTCAGCAAGGTAGATACGACTTTATCTGGTTACTACTTTAGCGAATCTTATTCTGACAATGCGAATACAAGTGCCGAAGATGCAACGGGCGCGACAGGTAAAGTGCCTGCCTACATGGTCTGGAACTTTAACCTAGGTTCGGATTTGTACAAGGATGAAAACAGTAAGCTGCGCATGAACCTTGCGGTGAACAACTTGTTTGATGAGGACTATTACTTCCGCGGTATTGATACCAGTCCAGTTGGTCGTTATCCAGCCCCAGGACGTTCTTACACTTTGGATCTGAATTATCAGTTCTAATACGTAATTTATTGAAAGTAATAACGAATAAAAGTCGCCAATACTCTTGGCGACTTTCACGGTTCTAGCGTTTAAGGAAAATTAAATATGGAAAACAGCTCTCGCCTTTTGTTTTCGAATCCATTACTGCTGTCGAACGGACTGCTGTCATTCAATAAGCAGTGTTTATTCAGCAGGATAGCGATAACCTTAACTTTGCTGATTTTAAGCTTGTTCTCACTCTCCAGTTCAGCACAAACCAGGATCATACAAGATGAGCAAGGTCAGTTTGAGATAGCGACTACCCCACAACGTATTGTGGTGTTGGAGTTCTCATTTGTAGATGCGTTAGCTGCGGTGGGTGTTTCTCCTGTTGGTGTTGCGGATGACAATGATGCTTCGCGAGTGATTCCGGCGGTACGCGAATTGGTTCAACCATGGGAATCGGTTGGCATGCGTTCTCAGCCTAGCCTAGAAGCCATTGCGATATTAAAGCCCGACCTGATCATTGCAGATGCAGAGCGTCATCGTACGGTCTATCAAGATCTACAACGCATCGCACCAACTCTGCTGCTCAAAAGCCGTGGTGAGAATTATCAAGAGAATTTGGAGTCTGCGCTCAAGATTGGCATCGTTCTCGACAAGCAATCGTCAATGGAACAACGAATTCAACAACATCAACACGCCATGGCTGAATTCAAAAGTCATTTCTCGCTCAAACAAACTGTCCAATTCGCTGTCGTGTCGGATAAAGGTATGTGGTTACATAGCCCAGCGTCTTACGCAGGAGGCGTGCTCACCACATTAGGCATTGCGAGCCCTATTGTGAAACCAACAGAGAAGGCATATTTACCAACCAGCTTTGAGTTGTTGTTGAAAACCAATCCGGATTGGTTGCTCCTTGGCGCTTACTCTCATCCAAATATTGTTGATGATTGGCAGAAAAATCCGCTATTCAATGTACTAACCTCTGCTAAAAATCAGCAAGTTGTAGAAGTGTCACCGGCACTTTGGTCATTGAATCGAGGCATGTTAGCGGCAGAACAAATGGCGAAAAATCTTGAGCAGATCTTGGATCCATCATGAGTACAATGTTGTTCTCTAAAAGTAAGCGATTCTGGCCAATACTGTCGTGGCGAGTCACGTTATTTACGGCATTCGTGTCGTGTTTGGCACTGTTTGGTTACGCGGCCTCTATGACCGGGTGGTCTAATTTCTCATTAACATTGAGTGACTTGATTGACTACTGGTTTGCGTTTGATGAAAGCAACATGACTCATCAAATATTGGCGACATTAAGAGCACCAAGAGCTTATGCGGGGCTATTGATTGGTGCGAGTTTGGCCGTCGCTGGGTTATTGATGCAGGGATTAACGCGTAATCCACTCGCGTCTCCGTCGATTCTTGGTATTAATGCTGGCGCAACCTGTTTTATGGCGTTAGCTGCGATAGGTATACCCGTGATCAGTGAGCTAAACCCAATCCTTAACGCGGTTCTTGGTGCATTGCTGAGCGGCGGTGCTGTGATGCTTCTAGGCGGTTTTTTCTCTGCACGTTCTCATCCGTTACGTTTGGTTCTCGCGGGTATCGCCATTACGGCGTTATTGCTCGGACTGACACGAGCGGCGCTGATTCTTGCTGACGATATGGCTTATAGCGTCTTGCATTGGCTTACTGGCTCACTCTCTAGTGTGGATGATGGGCAATGGCAACGGCTTTGGCCGCCTGTAGTGATTGGTTTGGTGTTGGCAATGAGCCTTGCTCGCAACCTCAACTTGTTGGCACTTGGCGAAGAAGTTGCTGTGGGTTTGGGCAGTAATATCAGGTTTACTCGCTTCGTGAGTGGACTGACGATCGTGTTGCTTGCCGGAGCAAGCGTCGCTATCGCAGGGCCAATTGGCTTTGTTGGATTGTTAGTACCTCATTTGGTTCGACCTATGGTTGGGCACAATTACCATTTACTGATTCCCATTTCAGCATTGGCTGGCGCAGCATTAGTGTCTTGGTCAGATGCGCTGTCGCGAGCGATTGCTTTCCCGACTGAAACACCCGTTGGCGTTATTACTGCTTTGCTCGGGACACCTTGTTTTATTTTGATTGCGACGAGGAGATCTTAATGCATCATCAAACTAAGATAGTTTTGTTATCTGGGATTCTCATATTAGTGGCATCCGCAGGTTTGTTTGTCGGTGCAGCTTCGCTTTCTGTTTCTCAAGTCATCGAACATTTGGTCGCGTTTTCCAGTGACGACTTTGTTATCCATCAGTATCGGCTACCACGTATGCTACTTGCAATAAGCGTGGGCGCAGGGTTAGGGCTTTCAGGGGTATTAGTGCAAGGCGTGATACGTAATCCGTTAGCATCGCCTGATCTTATGGGTATTAGCGCTGGGGCAGGACTTGCTGCGACAGCGAGTTTAGTTTGGTTCCCAAATGCACCAGTCAGTGTGCTTCCTGTGGTGGCGATGTTGGGTGGGGTATTGGCTGCTGGGTTGATTGCTGCATTGGCCTGGTGGTCAAGGCCAACACCCGCCAAATTGGCGCTGATTGGTATTGCGGTGAGTGCGTTTCTGGCCAGTTGTATCGACTTCTTGTTGGTCACCAACCCGATAGAGATCAACACGGCCATGGTGTGGCTAACAGGCAGTCTTTGGGGCAGAAATTGGCAGCAAGTCCCGTTTATTTGGAGTGCTCTGCTCTTGTTGTTACCCATGGCATTATGGTTGGCTTGGCGATTAGATGTGATGGGGCTTGGCGAGGAAAGTGCGACCACATTGGGTACTAAGCCAAAACAGATTCAGGCTCTCGCGTTATTTGCCGCTGTATTGCTTGCCAGTGTTAGCGTTTCTGTTGCGGGAACGATCAGTTTTGTGGGTTTATTGGCACCTCACTTAGCACGCTTGTTGTTTGGACATAATCATAAGTTGTTAATCCTAGCATCTGCACTGGTAGGGGCAATTCTGGTTACCGGCGCTGATGGGTTGGCCAGAGGTCTACAACCACCTATTGAATTGCCAGCAGGCGTTCTCACGTCTGTGATTGGCGCGCCATATTTCATCTTTCTTCTCTATCGTTATCGAGGTTGGTAACCATGCTTAAAACGCAGAATCTTTCCGTCGCGTACGGCAAACAAACGATCATACCGAACCTGTCGGTTTCTGTCCCTAAGGGAAAAATCACCGCATTGATAGGACCTAACGGGTGCGGTAAATCCACCTTATTAAAGACGTTAATAAGAATTAACAAGCCAGTGGCTGGAGAGGTGCTGTTTGAAGACAAACCGCTATCAAGCTATGGCGATAAAGCGCTCGCTCGTTCGTTGTCACTTCTTCCGCAAATCTTGGTCAGCCCAGAAGGGATTACGGTCAGAAAATTAGTCGAATATGGCCGTTCGCCCTATGTCTCTCATTGGGGAAGGTTAGGGCAGGACGACCAAAGAGTTGTCGAGCAAGCAATGCGAGATACAGGTGTGCTTGAGTTTGCTGATAAGCCTGTTGAGTCACTGTCTGGTGGCCAGCGTCAAAGAGCATGGATTGCGATGGTAATTGCACAAGATACGGACGTAGTGATGTTGGACGAACCGACCACATACCTTGATATGTCACACCAGGTAGAATTAATGAACCTGATGCAACAGATGAATGCCAAAGGAAAAACAGTGGTTGTTGTGTTGCATGACCTGAACCAAGCCAGTCGTTATTGCGACCATTTAGTGGTTTTGGAAAAGGGATGCTTAATCGCAGAGGGCTCGCCTGATGAGGTGATGACCGAAACTATGCTCAGTAACGTGTTTGATCTCAAAGCGAGCGTGTTTCGAGACCCTATTTCAAATACACCAATGTGTGTCGCGATTTAGGAGAATATACTGATTGTCATTTTCTTGAAATTGACTCAAACAACAACGCCTTTCACAAAGCTGCGAAAGGCGTTTTTAGTTTTACTTCACTTTAACTAGAGTGCTTGAATCTGTATGAGCAAATGCGCTGTCGTAGATCTCTAAACCTGTTGTTTGAGAGTACGTCAGCGTGTCGTCTGAAATGCTAATGTTCATCGTGAAGCCCGTGGTGGTTGCGTTGTCCGTCATGTATTCGGATTCAGCGATACCACGCTTAGACGCGACTAACGTCATTGTATCGCCAGCAGGGCCTTCTGCGGTGACACATGTGGTGCGTGGTACACAGTAAGAGTTGTAGACGATCTGATTTTTTTGATCGTAGATGAAGTAGCCACGTTGATCGTGGAATTTAGAGTCGTCGGCCTTTCTGAATACCTCTTGCTTGTAGTACAGAGCAACCAGGTATTGATCGCTGGCGTTGGTTGCATCTGCCGCAACCTCAAATGTCATCACTTCATAAAATGGTGTGACCGCGGGGCCACCTTTGCCCACTTCTGTGCCTTCTTGACCTGGAGAAATATCAACGCCGCCAGTTTCTACTGATTTCCATGTGCCGACTAACTTTGCGAGTGGACCAAAATCCATACCATTGATTGTGCTGTGGTCGGCTACTGCTGGAGCCGAGATTACTGCTGCGATACCAAGTGCTAATAATTTTTTCACTTTAACTTCCTTTTTATTAATTATCTGACTCCAATAAAAATAAGGTTATTGTGAAACCAGTTTATTAACCCAGATCAGTGTTGTTGGCTAATATGAAATCGAATTGTAACTTGATGTATCAGTCAATAAGGGGATGTTAATATGTATATATTGAGTAAAAAGGAGTGGTTGGCTCGTCTAATCTCAGTGATAAACCATGGGTTTGCTGACTCTTATGACTGAGTTCAGTCACATTGGAATAGGTCGTCTAAACTTAAAGCTTGTATCGCTGCAAATACGACAATTTGGGCTCTAAAAACGTTCTCGAAATAAATGCAAATTAGTGCTTTACCTCAACTTAACTTGAGGTATTAGGATATGCAACGTTGCTTACGAGAATACTTTAAGGAGAGAAGAATGATCCAACTTGAACATGTGAATTTAGTGGTAAAAGATATCCCAGAAATGCTGGTTTTCTATAAAGCGGCGTTCCCTCATTGGTATGTCCGTGATGAGGGAAAAGGAGAGTGGTCAGGTAAGCCACGTAACTGGCTGCATTTTGGCGACGAGTACCAATACATAGCAATAAGTGATCACGGTGAAGGTGAAAATAGAGATTTGGCTGGGCATTCTGTTGGCCTCGCGCACTTCGCTTATGTGACCAATAATATCGAAAGTGTCACTCAACGGCTTGTTGATGCGGGCTTCCCAATTGCCAAACCCGGCGCCGAAGAACCTTATCGAAAAAACGTCTATTTTGTGGATCCGGCAGGTTTTGAAATCGAGTTTGTTGAGTATCTGAGTGATGATCCCAAGTTACGAAATGCCACGAGTTAATCACGTAATACTGCCATGAAAACGCGCTAGAGAACATTTATAGACAAGGGCATTGTGGAATCATCCGCAATGCCCTTTTTAGATCTATTTGATCGCTGATTGGCTAACTGATATTGAGCTCTTTTAGCTGGTGTTTACTTAGCTTTAAACGGCACCAACAGTTGTTTACCAAACACATTGATTAGCGCGCCTGTTACGATTAGGCCACCACCTAGGTAAGTCCAAACTGATGGGATCTCATTGAAGATCCACACACCTAATAGCGCTGAGAATACGATTTGAACGTATGAGTAAGCCGAAGCCTTGCCTGCAGCTTGGGTTTGCATCGCTTTGGTCAAACCGTATTGGCCTATCTGAGTGAAAATACCGACTAACACGAGCATCACGGTAAGGAATAGACTTGGCCACACAAAGTCGTTCCAGATAAGGGCGGTTGAGATTGGTAGAGCAACCAGTGGGAAGTAGAAGATGATGACTGAACTGTCTTCCGTTTGGCTAAGCTTTCTCACAATTACATAAGCAATTGAGCTACCAAATGCGCCACATAACGCCACCATTATGCTAAATAGCGGTAACTCGCTGCTCGCGCCACTGTTCATGCTTGGCTGTACCATTACTAATAGTCCCGCTAGGCAGAACGCAATGCAGATCATGGTCGATTTTTGGACGCGCTCTTTCAGAAATAACACGCCAAGTAGGGCGGTAAATACAGGGTGAACGTATTGTAGAATGGTCGCTTCTGCTAATGGCAAGGTGGTCACAGCGTAGTAAACACACATTAAGGCTGCTGTGCCAACTGCGCCTCGAACAAACAACAAAGGTTTGTTATTTCCCCAGATCGAAATGCCTTTTCGCTTAACGTCGATATAACTGATGATCAAAGACACCAAAGCCCTTGCTGCAACAATTTCGAATACAGGTATGCCGTAGTTGCTGATGTATTTCACACACGCAGACATCAGTGCGAATCCAAAAGCGGAGAGGATCATGAATCGAACCCCAACAGGGATCATTGAAAAAGAGAAAGAGGGCATAAAAATATCAATCGGTTGAGGGAACAGGAATCATAACTTAGTTTAGAAGAGCCGACCAAAGTCTTTGTCTTGTTCTAGTCAACTTGATTCAATTAATTCTCATTTCCTAACGATTCGTTTTTATCCCACATAATATCGGCTATAACACAATTTTATAAAATCAACATCAACAGAAGGTGACGCTAATTCAACTCTGATTTATCGGTCGTTTTAATTATCTTTCTTAGTCATATCATTCTCGTGAATTTATAATAAGAGATATGTTCTATGAAACCAATAAACACCCTACTCATATCCACGCTCGCGCTTTGCTCTTTCAGTTCAGCTACTTATGCAGACACCATTTTGCATGCTTTCAATTGGAAGTATTCAGATGTGACAGCCAACGCCAATCAGATTGCGCAAGCCGGTTATAAAAAAGTACTGGTTGCTCCGGCAATGAAATCGAGCGGCAGCCAATGGTGGGCGCGTTACCAGCCTCAAGACCTTCGAACCATTGATTCTCCTCTCGGCAACAAACAAGATTTGACCGCAATGATTGCCGCACTCAAAGGTGTGGGTGTTGATGTCTATGCCGATGTGGTTCTGAATCATATGGCGAATGAAAGCTGGAAGCGAAGTGACCTAGATTACCCTGGTACTGAAGTGCTAAACGATTATGCGAGCCGTTCAAGCTACTATGCTGACCAGACTCTGTTTGGTAATTTAGCGCAAGGTTTTGTATCCGCTAACGATTTCCATGCCGCGGGCTGTATTTCAGATTGGAACGATCCTGGTCATGTTCAATATTGGCGCTTGTGTGGGGCTGAGGGTGATGTAGGTTTACCTGACCTTGATCCGAATAATTGGGTGGTTTCACAGCAGCGCTTATATCTGAAGGCATTAAAGGATATGGGTATCAAAGGTTTCCGAATTGATGCCGTCAAACACATGAGCCAGTACCAAATCGACCAAGTATTCACGCCTGAAATTACAGCGAACATGCATGTGTTCGGTGAAGTGATTACCAGTGGCGGGGCAGGGAACAGCGGCTATGAGTCGTTCTTAGCGCCTTACCTGAATAACACCAATCACTCCGCATATGATTTCCCGCTGTTTGCGTCGATTCGAGCTGCATTCTCGATGGGCGGTGGTTTGAATCAGTTGCATGATCCAAAAGCGTACGGCCAAGCACTCGATGACAACCGTTCGATTACTTTTGCGATCACACATGACATTCCAACCAATGACGGCTTCCGTTACCAAATTATGGATCCACAAGACGAGCAGCTTGCTTACGCTTACATCCTTGGCAAAGATGGCGGTACGCCGTTGATCTACAGTGATGATCTACCGGATTCTGAAGATAAGGATAACGGTCGTTGGGGTCATGTTTGGAATAGCTCGAACATGAAGAATATGCTGAGCTTCCATAACGCGATGCAAGGTAAATCAATGACGATGATTTCGAGCGACCAATGTACTTTGCTATTTAAGCGTGGCAAAGAAGGTGTTGTTGGAATTAACAAGTGTGGAGAAACGCGTGGCGTGACAGTTGATACCTACCAACATGAGTTCAATTGGCATGTTCAATACAAAGACGTATTAAGCAGCGCGACAGAAACCGTGACTTCTCGTTACCACACCTTCAACTTACCACCCCGCAGTGCGCGTATGTTTAAGCTTTAATGCTTATTCTCTAGAGCGAACACCACTGGTAAAAAGCATAAGCCGTAGCAAGTTCTGCGGCTTATTTGTATCTAAGCTTAAGGCTTATCGTTACTGTTGATCGCTAATAACACCAAACCAATGATTCTGATGAGACAGTACTTTCAGCAACTCGATCTCTTTCGTTGTCTCTTCTCTAAGCCATTCAATAAGGTCGTTGATGATAGGCGTGTGGCTACGCTGGTGGATAAAATAAGTCCAAGCACTGTGTTGGATCTTTGCATTCTTAGGGCAGTACAAGAAGCCTCGTTGGAGATCTTGTTGAACTAACAACAGATCCGTGACCGTAACGCCTTCACCTGATAAACAGGCACTGAGCGCCATATCTAAAGACAAGAAACTGGTATTCCTGACAGGCTTCTTTGGTGGGAATTCAACATCGGCCAACCACACTTTCCAGTCGTGATGATCTAAGGTTGGATGGAGTCTTGGCAAGGTTAAGATCGAATCAAGGTCGGTGTCTTTGGTGGTTAAGCTAGTAGAACAGACCGGCGCCATGAACTCTTCACGCAAGAAGGTGATGTCTGGTGCTTTGTCATAGCGTTTTTTGAAGCGCGTGTGGAAGATCAGTAGGTCATATTCGCTGCTATTGATTGATTCGTCTTCCTCAATTACAGGAACTATGACGATTTCATGATCTTGATAACGCTCGTTTAACTCCCTTACTTTGGAGATCAATACGCGCGTAGCGAAACTCAGAGTCGCTTTGATCACAATACGCTTCTGCTTGGGCTCACTCCAAGAGGCGATAACAGCTTCGATATTGGCGTAGCTTTCTCGTAAAGCCACATACAAATCATGACCTTGTACCGTTAATTCAATAGCTCGATGCTTACGAATAACCAGTGATGTGTTTAACTCATCTTCAAGCTGTTTAATCTGTCGGCTGATCGCACTTTGTGTCACATGCAGCTCTTCGGCAGCCAGAGTAAAGCTCATCAGCCTTGCGGCAGCTTCAAAGGCTTTTAAGCCATTATGTGATGATGGCAAGCTAGGATATGGGGTCATAATTCGTTCGCATGAGTTTATGGAATGTTAGAGTCGCAAATTTATCAATTGAACGCTAGCCTCATCGATCGTATTTTGGGCGAAATTAACTGAGGCGCTCATGAAAAAAATACTCACTCTTGCATTCCCTTTGATCATTTCACAGCTGATCTCCATGGCGTTAGTCCTTACTGATGTTTGGATGATGTCGCGTATCAGTGTGTCAGCCCTTGCGGCTGGTGGCTTAGGCGCCTCTATCTACTTTTTTATCTTCATTATTGCGAGCAGCACTGTAGGTTGTGTCGCGAACTTGATTGCGATCGCTTATGGACAGCGCGTCGCTCGCCCAGAGTTTGGTAATACTCAAATCAGATTGGCGGTGAAAGGCGCAACCATGCTGGCATTCGTGCTCAGCGTGACCTTAATGGCGAGCTTCTGGTTTGCTCCGTTGGTGTTAGAAGCCGCAAAACAGCCGCCAGAAGTGATCATTTTAGCCATGGAATATGTCCATGCTTTGAAATGGGTGATGTTGCCTTCGCTTATCTTGTTGGTACTGCGTGGCTTAACCAGTGCGTTTGGCAATGTGCGTTCTATTCTGGTGATGTCTATTATCACCGTAATTCTGAATGTGCCTGTGAGCTACTTCCTAACTTTCCAATTAGACATGGGACTAACAGGTTTGGGTTTAGGTACGGCTATCGCGGCATTTATCGTGATGGTCGGATACACGGTTTGGGTATTTAAGCGTGATGAATTCAAGCAGTTCGCCCCTTGGTTAAACACAGAAGAGTATTCAATCAAGTTGATGAGCCCGCTTTTAATGATGGGTTTACCTATCGGCTTGGCAGCACTACTTGAGCATGGCCTTATTTACGGTGGCACCTTGATGGCGGGCACGATCAGTATTGCTTCGTTAGCATTGCACCAAATTCTGCTGCAATGCTTAAGCTTTACTTGGAACTTCAATTTCGGCTTCTCACAAGCTGCGGCGATTTTGGTTGGTCGTGATTTTGGCGCGGGTAACTACGAAGGGATCAAAAGAACCTCGATTCAAAGCTTCATATTGGTGTCGGTGTTGAGCGTGGCGTTGTCCGCTGTGTTTATCATATGGCCTGAGATGATCGCCTCTATCTTCAAGTTAGACGATGGTACGGGTGCGATGACTTCACTATTGGCTTCAGTTATCTGGGTAGTGGCGTTGTGCTTTATTGTTGATGCTTGGCAGCTACTGGCGATTAACCTGCTAAGAGGTATGAAGATTGTCTCTATGCCAACCGTGATGACAGCTATTGGTTACTGGGTATTTGGCCTACCTGCCGCTTGGTATTTGATGCCAAAATTTGAATTGGCAGGGATTTGGGGCGGAATCGGTGTTGGTTTGGGCGTGACAGGGATTCTATTGCTGATTCATTTAATGGTCGTGCTTAACAAGAGCAGCAAGACACCAGACTTAGATTGTTCAGCTTACTCTTAAGCGAAATTGAAACGCAAAAAAGCCACAGCAATGTCTGTGGCTTTAGTTTATCTCATTTGATTCTTGGGGGGAGTGAATCAATATCAGGATGTAGCGAGTACCTATTGATTATAAGGTAGCTTTATTACCAGACTACTTGCCACCAGAGAGCGCAGATTTCATCATCGTTTTGAATTGCTCTTTTTGTTCTTCAGTTAACACGTTATAGATGTTGTTCTTTAGACGCATTTCTTGCATCACCATCGACTTCTCGGTTGCTTGAACCGTATCAATGATCTTTTCCATCTCGGCTTCGTTGAAATCAGGTTGAGTCACAAGGCTAATCTGTTTCTTCTTAAGCTCTATTGCGCTCTCCATATCAATCTCTGTTCGATCGGATTGATAATCTTCAACAAGAGAGAATACTTCCGCTTGTTGCTCTTCGGTTAGATTCAGAGAAGCAATAACCATTTGCAATGGGCTAAGCGCCGGCTGTGGCGGTTGTTGTGGTGATGAAGCACTCACAAAAGGAGCGGTAACGAGTAGAGCTGAAGCAGTTAATACACAAAGCGACTTTTTCAGTGATTTCATTGAGTTTCTCCTGTTAGTGGAAACATGAGTATAGGTGAGTAAGCTGAACTCGATATGAACATGTCGTTCAGTTTAATTCGCCGAGCTCATTTCGTTCACTTAGTTACCTTCATCTAAGCGTGGAAAGAGTTAGACCTTGGTCTTACAGAAACCGAGCTAAAAGGTGACTAGAATGACTTAAGTCGCTCACCGTTTTATCAAGGAATACACAAATGGAAGTTGGATTGTTCTGGGCTGAAAAAGGAATGCTAGTGCTTGGCGCACTGTTTGTTTTGACGAGTATGATGCAGTACGGAAGACGCAGTAGCGATTGGAAAGGCGTGATTACGATGTTCTACAAGCGTATCCCAATGAACATCGCCGAATACAAATGGTACCGTTTGGGTATCGCTCTGTTGGTATTTGCTGTGATCATACGTTTCGCATTGCTGATTTTATGGCCTTCATATCAGTTCTAGTTCTTCACACTATCTCTCTTATCATGGGCACATAAAGCCGATAAATGAATGAGTCAGCCGGGCCTTAATAAACCCGCTTGTTAAGGCTGCTGTTAAATAAAATAGTGCTATTACTCAACAGTAAGGAGTGGCTATTACCTTTGTAGCATATTGTTTTTCATGAAGAATAATGCGAAATAATAGCTTACCCACCTGTTTCATCATTCTTACTAATAATCTGCACATAAATCCATTCAGCCCGTACCTGATACCATAATGTTCTGTTACACTCGTTCGAATTAGCTTTAATTTGTCAGTGGTGCATTTATGTCGTTCCCAGTTCTTATATGTGATGATTCTGCGTTAGCAAGGAAGCAGATGGCTCGGTCACTGCCTAGTTCTCTAAATGCAGATATAACTTTTGCTGTTCATGGGCTTAATGCACTTGAAGAGCTCGCTAAAAACCAGTTCAAATTAATGTTCCTCGACCTCACCATGCCGGAATTAGACGGCTATGGCACATTGGAAGAGATGCAACGTTTAGGTGATACCACGCCTGTTGTCGTTGTTTCTGGTGACATACAACCAAAAGCGCAACAGAAGGTGCTGGATCTCGGCGCCAAAGCGTTTTTGCAAAAGCCGATCGATAAAGAAGCGCTAAAAGCGATTTTACGTGAGCATGTTGAGCCGCCAAAACAACCTCAAATCATTACCCCAACCGCTTTAGAACTGCCAATACTTCGCAGACGTGATGTCTATATGGAAGTCGCGAACGTAGCGATAGGCCGTGCCGCTGATGCGCTGGCTCGTCACTTTAATGTGTTTGTTCACCTACCGCTACCGAACGTCAACATCTTCGAAGTGAGTGAATTGCACATGGCACTTCGCGATCTAGCCGACAACGACCAAGTATCAGGTGTTTGCCAAGGCTTCAGTGGAGAAGGCATTGCAGGTGAAGCGCTAGTTTTGTTGAGTGACTCCAGTGTGAGCGACCTTAAGAAGCTTATGAAGGTGCCAACAGAAAGCGAGCAGCTAGAAGAACTAGAGTTACTGATGGATGTATCCAACATCTTAGTCGGCTCATTCTTGAATGGGTTAGGGGAGCAATCAGAAGTTCGTTTCTTCCAGAGCTCTCCTGTGCTGCTAGGGCAGCATATCTCGATCGACTCGGTCATCGAAAATACCAGTGGCTCATTTAAAAAGACCATGACGTTCGAAGTCAGCTACAACATCGATGGCACTTCCATCCGTTGTGACCTTTTGTTTATGTTTGTTGATGAGTCTCTGCCTCTTCTAGACAACAAATTGGCCTACCTAATGGAGGAGTTTTAATATGCTGAATCTTCCTGCTGAATTTGAACAGTTCCACTGGATGGTGGACATGGTTCAAAACGTTGATATGGGGCTGGTGGTTATTAACCGTGATTTTCAGGTGCAAGTCTGGAATGGCTTTATGACTCACCATAGCGGTAAGCAATCGCATGATGCGATTGGTAAGTCGATCTTTGAACTGTTCCCTGAAATCCCAGAAGAGTGGTTTAGGCTGAAAACCAAGCCAGTCTATGACTTAGGCTGCCGCAGCTTCATTACATGGCAACAAAGGCCTTATCTGTTTAAGTGTCGTAACGTTAGGCCAGTAACCCAACAAGCTGATTTCATGTATCAGAACGTGACGCTAAATCCGATGCGCTCACCAACAGGGCAAGTGACCTCATTGTTCCTGTCAATTCAAGATGCGACTGCAGAAGCGTTAGTCTCTCAAAAGAACTAGATAGCTCTATTCGCCAAACAACGCTTTTCTATACGCGTATTAGCATCAGTGTAATCAGCGAATAAAATGGCTAAGGTTAACCACCTTAGCCATTTTTTTGCTTTCTATTCTTCAAATCTTAACTTTTCCCCAGTTCTTAACGTCAACCAATCCTATTTTTCTGTGCGCTTTGCAGAGTCTTCTAGGTTAAATGAACGAAAGGGCTGGGACGAAACGTGCTTTTGGAACCGTAATGCTACGGGTTAAAAGAAATTGGATTTATAAAGTGCAGGCTGGAAAGGGGCATTTAATGGAGTGTGAAGGTCGAATTATCAAACCCAAGTGAATATTGGTCTCTAGATTGAGTCTTTATCACTCTACTTTTCTTAGTTGATGCTAACCAACAGCACCATGAGTTTGTCGAATTTGGTCGAAAAAAGAAAAAATTAGGAAAAAAATCGAATTTATTTAAGAAAAAAGGCATTTTTTTGTTGGAGAAAAGTGTGATTTTTATGTGATTTCGAGTCACTTTCTTCACATATTTGCATTATCAGGGCGATATTGTTTGAAAAGGGGAGGAAAACGATTGCGCAATAAACCGACAGCGTTTGCGTAATTGGTTAGCTAAGTTATTAATTAGTAAGAATTTAGTGGAAAAGTGTAGCTAGGGGAGTTTTAGCGGATATGGAATCTTTGAGAGGATAGCATAAAAAAAAGTGAAATATCAGACTTGCTGTTACTAAATCACGACCTATAATGCTGAAAACCGGAGCGTCTGCCAACGCTCCGGTTTTTTTGTGTCCGAAGAAAAGTAAACCCGTCTGCCAACGGTTTTACTACGCATTTCGCGAGAGACACATAATTTTATGAATCAAGGAAAACACCATGCGTATCGAACAAGAACTTAAGTTAGGTTTCAAAGATGTACTCTTCCGTCCGAAGCGTTCTACCCTTAAAAGCCGTTCTCAAGTTGAATTAACCCGCGATTTTACATTCAAGCATAGCGGTCGTCAATGGTCTGGTACTCCAGTAATTGCAGCGAACATGGATTCGGTAGCAAGCTTTGAAATGGCAGCTGCTCTAGCAGAGCACGGTGTTATGACTGCAGTACACAAGCACTACACAGTAGAGCAGTGGGCTGAGTTCGCTAAAACAGCAGACAAGAAAACACTGAACAACGTATTTGTATCAACGGGTACATCTGAAGCTGAGTTTGAGAAAACAAAGCAAATCATGGCGCTTAGCGAAGACTTCGTATTTATCTGTATTGATATCGCTAACGGCTACTCAGAGCACCTAGTTGAGTACGTACAAAAAGTACGTGCTGAATTCCCGGACAAAGTTATCTCTGCGGGTAACGTTGTAACAGGTGACATGGTTGAAGAGCTAATCCTAGCGGGTGCAGACATCGTTAAGGTTGGTATCGGCCCTGGTTCAGTTTGTACTACACGTGTTAAAACAGGCGTAGGTTACCCTCAACTTTCTGCAATCATCGAGTGTGGCGACGCGGCACACGGCCTTGGCGGCATGATCATCGGTGACGGTGGCTGTTCATGTGCGGGTGACGTATCTAAAGCGTTCGGCGGCGGTGCTGACTTCGTAATGCTAGGCGGCATGCTAGCAGGCCACTCAGAGTCAGGCGGTGAAGTAGTAGAGCAAGACGGTAAGCAATACATGAAATTTTATGGAATGTCATCTCAGTCAGCTATGGACAAGCACTCAGGTGGTGTTGCTAAGTACCGTGCTGCGGAAGGTAAAACTGTTTTACTTCCATACCGTGGTTCAGTTCACAACACAATTTCTGACATCCTTGGTGGTGTACGTTCAACTTGTACATACGTAGGCGCAGCAAAGCTTAAAGAGCTAACTAAGCGTACGACTTTCATCCGTGTACAAGAGCAAGAAAACAACGTATTCGGTAAAGAGTAATCTGAACGAATTCGAATAGTTTGAAAATCAAGAGCCGCTTTTTAGCGGCTCTTTTTGTGTGGGGACTTGCAAACACATTATTGCCCCATTATGTTTTAGTGACACTTTTAAGTGATAGATCTCGTTTCAAGTTTCCCCTACATTTTCTTATTAACAGGCCTATAGCGAATAATGAACTAAATTTCCCCAAACGTTATGAAACAGAGTTTTCAACCGTTAAATGTTAGTTACATCGTTACGCACTTTGCTGTAAGCAAATAAAGCCATTGGATAAAACTGAGTTATAGTGGTTCGGTATTATGCGATACGAGAAAACTTGAGGAGTAACCATGACGTTAACAATTGGGAAACTGGCAAATGCCGCAGGAGTTAATGTTGAAACCATTCGTTTTTACGAAAGGAAGGGGTTAATCACCCAGCCACAGAAACCTATTGAGGGCTTTCGTCAGTATTCTTCAGAAACCTTACAGAGATTATATTTCATCAAACGAGCACAGGATTTAGGTTTTACGTTAGATGAAATTTCTAGCCTTTTGAAACTTGGAGATTCGGACTGCGAAGAAGTTCAGGCTATCGCACAACAAAAGTTGGTATTGATAAGAAAAAAAATCATTGATCTTCAACATCTTGAATCTAACCTTAGCCACTTAATTGACCAATGCTCTAGTGCCTCTAACTCATCATGTCCCATTGTAGACTCTTTCAAGGAATAGCCAGCTGACTCCGTACCTAAGTACGGCTGCTACATTTAGTTAATGGTATGTAGCAACTGGAGAATTTCATGAATAAGAATCCATCCATTCCTTTGATTGGTGGAATAATTGCAGCTATTGGAGCCAGTCTATGCTGTGCTGGCCCTCTGATATTACTCTTGCTAGGAGTTAGTGGGTCATGGATCAGCAGCTTAACAATGCTAGAACCATATAGGCCTACCTTCATAGTTTCAGTCATTATTGCCTTTGTCTTAGCTGCGAGTCGTATCTACCGTCCAATAGATGAATGCAAAGAAGGTTCCTTATGCGCTATCCCTAAGGCTCGCAGGCGTCAAAAAATGATCTTGTGGGTAACTTCAACTGTCGCTTTAATCTTGGTAGTAAGCCCATACTGGATACCAGTGTTTGTTTAAAGGAGCTGATATGAAAAGATTCGTATTAACGCTACTCAGTGTTGTGGTTTTGAATCCTGTTACAGCAAAAGAGCAAGTTGTTGAGTTAGACATACCTAGTATGACATGCCCTGTCTGCCCAATAACGATAAAGGCTGCGTTAAATAAAGTTGATGGTGTATCAAGTGTTGAAACATCATTAACAGATAAGATCGCACGCGTTACTTTTGATGACGAGGTTACTGACATTGCTAGTTTAGTGATAACTACAACTGAAGCAGGATACCCCTCATCAACCAAAACGGAAAATAACAATGAATAAAGTTACCTTAGAGTCTGAGATAACTTGTCCATATTGTGGAAGCAAAAAAATAGAAACGATGCCAACCAACGCTTGTCAGTGGTTTTATGAGTGTGAGAAATGTCACAAGCTTCTAAAACCTAAACAAGGTGACTGCTGTGTATATTGTTCCTATGGTGCAGTCCCTTGCCCTCCAATACAGGAGAGTCTGTCAAAGAAGGGAAAACGCAATTGTCATTGTTGAGTTTACGAAAAGCAACGATTTATCATGGCTTTATTAAATAAGGAGTTTTCATGTCTGATTGCTGTTCACAACCCAATAGTTTAGATTCTTTTCCTAGAAAATCGATTTGTCCATTGAATGGTAAAGAATATGGTTTGGTATCTACCGATACAATTAAACATCATGTTAAAAGCCCTTGGATATTACAATCTAAGACACAAGGTTACTATTTCTGTACCGATCCTAATTGCTCTGTAGTTTACTTCGCTCAAGATAGTTCAGTAATCAAGCATGATGAGTTGCGAACTGTAGTTGGGATAAAGTCTAAATCTATTGATGCGCTTATCTGCTATTGCTACGGAATAACAAAGGCAGAGGCAATTAACGACCCTCTTACACGCCAGTTTGTAGTACGAGAAAAAAAGAGTGGTAATTGTGCATGTAAAGCGCGAAATCCATCGGGAAAATGTTGCTTAAGAGACTTCCCTAGAATTAGAAATTCATGAACCTGCCATTAAATTATTTAATGTAGTGGATGAGAGAATTTGACAGTTAGGCTTGAGGCTTTGCAATACCCTAGGTAATCCGTTCAATATTAATTAAGCAAACTGTATAACTCAGAAATGTCCAGAAGAGTGTTTGAGGTAAGTTGCTAATTACGAATATAGGATCTTGATATCAAAATATTAGAGATGGAATCGCGTCAGTAACTTTCTTGCCGCTAGCTTTATACTTTTTTGTATCAATGCACAAAATATCAACTGGTGACTTTTCAACATAAAGAGCCGCTTTTTAGCGGCTCTTTATGTTTGAGTTCTAGCTATCACTCAGTAGAGCGTTAACTTTCAATTTTTCTACTTCGCATAATTCGAAGGAAACAGTGCTCGTTTTGCTTCTTCATCACGTTCGGTTTTAAATTCAACATCCTTACCGGTTTCGCGAGCGCGCAGGGCGGCTGGGCGAGTGTTGATTGCGTTAAACCAACGCTTCAAATTCGGGTAAGGTTCTAGGCCTTCTTCACCAAGCACGAAAGGTGCTTTATCAATCCAACCCCATGCAGCGACATCGACAATGGTGTACTCATTTCCGACGATAAATTCACGACCTTCCATATGCTTTTCTAACACTTCGTAATGACGTTGTGCTTCACGTAGGTAACGGTTCACAGCGTAGTCTAGGCCTGCTGGCGCTGCATGACGGAAGTGTACCGATTGACCTGAATAAGGGCCAAGGCCGCTCGCGATAAACATCATCCAAGATAATAGTTCTGCTCTGTCTTCTGGCTGACCAGCTAGCTTGCCTGTTTTCTCAGATAGGTACAGCAGGATAGCGTTAGAATCGAACACGCGCTGTCCATCGTCTTCAATGGCTGGTGTTTTTCCGTTCGGGTTTATTAAGCGATATTCCGGCGTGTGTTGCTCGCCTTTTAAGGTATCGACAGGAACAAGTTCAAAATCTAGGCCTGTCTCTTCTAGAAACAGAGCGATCTTCATTGGGTTTGGTGTTTGGTGAAAATAGAACTTAAGCATGGGGTAACTCCTTGTTTTGGTCATTCATTAAAGCACCGCTTGAACGATCGTTCAATAATTGATTTTTGAATTTTCTGTGAATTGATCGATTTGATATCAAACTCTGTGCCTTTTGAACTTGGCTATGTGAGCGTGAACTAGCGTGGATTTGTAAGGGGGGTAGCGTTTTAAGTTACTGAAATACTGAACATAAAATGCTCATTTAGGTTTGATGTTGAGCTTCGAAATTTACGGGTTTAGATAGAATAGGCAGGTGAGATTCGAAGTTAAATATTCCAAAGACATCAAGGGCGCTCCTCATAACTCGAAGCTATCTGGATATTTGAGCTTACTCTGGCGCATAAAATCGTGATCTGCAGCCACACCTTATGCAACAAATGAATATCAACCTTGGAGAGTAAGGTTTGGTTCACGGTTTTTTAATCTTGGGGGCTTACATTGGTGAGCAAATCTGATGTGAACACTTAACGACACAGGATCTTTCCATGAAAAAGAACATTATCGCCCTCGCTCTTGGTGGCATGCTCGCTTTTGGCGCAACACCTTATTCTTTTGCTGCTAACGATGGCGCTGTACAGGCTTCTGCGGATTACGCGCAGTTGGTGACTAAGCGACAAGTTGTCGACCAACTACTTCTTGATGCGTTGCAGGCGTTTAAGTCTCCGGCAAGAATTTCACACGCGGGCTTCACGGCTAAAATGCCAAGCAACATGGAAATTGTGACCAACCGATTGTTAGAAGCGTACCAGTTAGAACCTTACCGTACTGACCTGTTGATCTCGGCAGCGAACGCTCAGATCTACAATAAGAATGCAGAGCGTGCGATTGAGTTGTTTGAACAAGCATTGACGGTTGCGCCAGATGATGTCGACTTGCACGCGTATCTTGCGGTTTGGCAGAGATTCGAAGGCAATGACAGTGAATCCAACAAGCACATGGAGAAACTGGAAAGCCTGAATAAGGGCAAAGCAGAAGACATCAAACGTATTTTTGCTACGGTAGACCGCGTGTTAGAAACACCACTTAAAGAGTCGGCGGACAAAGGTTTATTGGATGAACACGGTGCCATTGTTACTTTGGGCTACGCGCTTAACCCAGATGGTTCTATGCATCAAATCCTGATTGAACGCCTTGAAACCACATTAGCAATGTCGAAAGCGAACCCAGATGCGATGATCGTGTTAACGGGTGGCGTGCCAAAGAACCATAAGACTGAAGGCAAGTTAATGGCGGATTGGCTTATTGAAAAAGGGGTAAGCAAAGATCGCATCATTGAAGAGAACTACGCGACCAGCACGGTAGGTAATGCCTTATTCAGTAGCTATGCGCTTGCTCGTCATGATATTAAACATGCGACCATTATTAGTTCGGCAAGCCACGTTCGTCGTGGTCAAACTCTGTTTGAAATTGCGAGCTGGCAAACGGGTCCTCAGGGCATTACCTTCGATACGGTTTCTTACCCAGACAAGCCGCTAGAAGATCTTAAGAAAGCGAGCAGTGGTGAGCTATTAGGTATCTACCGTGACGCTCTCAGAACTTATGGCATGTGGAGCTACCGTTCTTACCCACTAGAATCTCGTTAAGCCCAAGCATTATTTGCGTTTGGGAAAAGTGCGGTTCGCGTTAAACCAAAGCGTCACTTGTTAGTACAATCGAGCACAGCTAGATGATATGCTGTGCTCCTATTTAATTTAGTGTTTCAAAGGCAAAAAAATGAACCCGATTTTAGCGATGTTGAAAGAGAACAATATTAGCGACGAGCAGATCAGTGAGCTATTTAAAACGCTGACAGAGAACCCTCTTGCAGCAATGGCGACGATCAGCCAACTTGGTTTACCTCAAGACAAACTTCAAATGCTGATGGGTCAGGTAATGCAAAACCCTGCACTAATCAAAGAAGCAGTTGAAGAGCTTGGCCTAGATTTTTCTAAGGTTGAAGCGGCCAAAGAGCAACTTCAAAAATAAGTGAATTTGAATGAGCTAATATCGAATTAGCTTTATCCACATTCAATAAAAAGGTCGTTTAAGTTCAGCAATAGGCTGTCTTAACGGCCTTTTTTGATCTTGGTGGCGATTTTTGACTTTGATTTGAGTGCTTTCAATCATCCTCTCCGACCCTATACATACCGACCATTCCAACACAATTGACAGCAACCTTGCCAAATATGTGCGACTACTGACAATTTACTTACTAGACTTAATTAACCTATGTGCGACCTGAGATGTGCACCTTGATGAACAGAGTTTTTGGATGAAGACAGCCCTAAATAATAGGGCTAGCCGATTTGGGCCATAAACGCGGTTTGTCTATGAGTCACATTAAGGAAAAGAATAAGAGGGCAACAAACTAAGCCCTTTATCGAGCAGTGATTTATAGGAAATTAGTTATGAAGTATTTAAAGGAAACCGCTTTAGCGAGCCTTGTGCTGGCTGGGCTTGTTGGTTGTGGCGGTGATTCAGGTTCATCAAGCAGCACGACACCAATTACTTTGAGCGTGAGTGATGCGCCCATTGATGATGTTAAAGACGTAACTGTGACATTCAGTAAGGTCGCTTTGCTTCCTCAAGGGGGAGGTTCGCCACTGATTTATGATGTGTATAAAACGGACGAAAACGGCGATTACGTTGATGAAAATGGCGATCCATTGCCAGATGGTGAGGATCCGATTCCATTAAGTGTGAATTTGCTGGATTACCAAGGCAGCGATGCGCTTCCTTTGATTGAAAATGAGGTCATTCCGGTAGGCAGCTATAAGTTGTGTGTGTTTGCCAATGATGGCGATCACCCAACAGATCCATCTTACGTGATAGAAAACGATGATATGACCCGTGAGTTAACAGTGAAAGGTGAAGGCGCGTGTCCGCAAGGTGTGGGTAAAGAAGACAACGCTGGCGTACTTTACTTTAATAACTCATTTAATGTGAACCAGCAAAGTAACGATTTTGTTGTCGAGTTCGATCTTCGACGCGGCCTAAAGAACAGTTCGACATATCCTGATTACACTATTCAAAGAACGTCTGTAAGCCTTATCAATACGGTTGAGACAGGAAACATTGAAGGTACCGTTGCGAAGCAAACCTTTGATGCTTGTAGGCTTACAACCGATAATACATTTGTTCAGGCGGTCTACTTGTATGAAGGCAACATCGACAAAGATGACATGACACCGATTGGTGGTAGTGAGGAAGTAAAACCAGTCACTTCAGCTTCCGTTGTGCTTGGTGAAGACCAAACTAATTTTGAATTCTCACTGGGCTTTATTGATCCAGGTACTTATTCATTGGGTTATACCTGTACTGCGCAGCATGACAGTGATGAAGACAATGCAGCGCCACTAGCCGCTGGGTTCGCAATATACGAAGCTCAAAATGGCGTGCAAGTAACTGTTGGTCAAGACAGCCAAGTGTCATTCTAAGCTTTATGTGAATGACGCTTTTTAATCAAAACGGCCTCTTGTTTGGAGGCCGTTTTTGATCATGTCACTTAGCTAGCATGAATTTGACGCGCATTGAGTGTGACTCTAGGGAAGTGATGATGTAACGTTGTGTCTCTTACTTTAACCTAGCGAAATGTACTCCGGCGTTGCTCATGAAATCTAGCTTAAGCATTCGATCTTACACCAAGCAATTTAATACCCATGCTCATGATGACCATCACCAATTGGTATTGCCAATCCAAGGCAGTATCAATATCGAGATGGTGGGGTATATCGGCAAAGTGGCCGTGGGCGAATGTGTGGTGATTCCGGTAACCACAGCGCATGCGTTTAAGGCGGATGAAGCCGCGCGGTTTATTGTCGCGGATATGGCGGAGTTGCCGCAGCACTTGTTGGAGCATGAGCTCTCGGTTTTCACGATAACACCACCTTTGATGAGCTTCTTGCTGTTTGTTGAGAAGCAGCTGGAGTATCAGGTCGATAGTGGTATTGAGTCATCAATCTTGGATGTGTTTTCACTGCTGTTAGAGCAACAACAAGTGAGTAAGAGCATCGACCCAAGAATCCGTGCCGTACAAAGGCTGATCGCGGATAACTACACCCAGCCGTTATCCATTTCACAACTTGCTGAAACGGCCTGTTTGAGTCCCACTCAATTCAAAAAACGCTTCAAAGAGTGCCTGGGGATCAGTGCCCTTAAATACATCACTCGATATCGCATGGAGAAAGCCCAAGCCTTGCTAACCCACACCGATTTACCGGTTCAGTTGATAGCCGAAAATGTGGGTTATAGTGATGTATCTGCTTTCAGTCGTCGCTTCTCTCAGCACTTTGGTATGTCCCCAAGGGCGTTTCTAGGCTCAATGAAAGAGAGTCTTTAGAAACAACAATAGCGTCCTTTCGGCAAACTAAACTTTACCAATCTTCACTATTATCTATTTCAGAACTGAAAATTGGGTAATAGAAATGAATCTTGCCATCAATCGCGTTAACGAATTCCAAACGGGCACTTTAGCCATCTTGTTTGCTTCTATTTTATGGGGCACGACAGGCACCGCCGCAAGCTTTGCTCCAGATCTAAGCCCATTGGCGATTGGTGCTTTCTCTATGGGCGTCGGTGGTCTAATGCAAGCGGGCTTGGCGTATCGAAAAATTCTATTCGCGTTTGACAAACTTTTGCAGAACAAGAAGCTGTTGGCAGCGAGCGCTTTGGCTTTGGCGGTCTATCCTTTAGCTTTCTATTCTTCAATGAAATTATCTGGCGTGGCGATTGGTACAGTGGTTTCGATTGCGACCGCACCTTTCTTTTCTGCATTGTTAGAGTGTCTGATTAGCAAAAATAATAATATCAACAAACGTTGGCTCACTAGCTTTTCGATTGGTGTGGTAGGTATTGGGTTGTTGGTGTTTTCAGAATCTTCATCTACGAATGAATCCGGTGATGATCTCAAGCTGTTGGGTATTGCTTTAGGTTTGCTCGCGGGGTTGTGTTACGCCATTTATTCTTGGGCGACAAAAGCACTGATCGATAAAGGGATTAAGTCGCAAGCGGCGATGGGCAGTATTTTCGGCCTCGGCGCGATGCTGTTGCTGCCAACGCTCTGGCTTACGGGTGAGAGCCTGTTTTCCTCGCAGACCAACGTATTAGTCATCAGTTATCTGACCTTAATCCCACAATGCTTGGGCTATGTCGCCTTCAGTTTTGGTTTACGCCATGTCACCGCGAGCAGTGCCAATCTGCTGACTCTGTTTGAACCGGTAGTTGCAGCGGTGCTTGCCGTCTGCGTTGTCGGTGAGCTGATACCTTTTACAGGTTGGCTAGGTATGTCTCTGATTGTGCTGTGCTTGTTTATACAGTCGAAGCCAGCTAAAAGAACGCTATAAGTATTTGTTTTGTTGTGTCTAATTGAAATTTATTCATGCGTAATTCTTATAATTGAATAAAATCAGTATCTCAGTTGTGAGAGTGCTGTTACTATCGCTATCAATAGTCGGGGGGCATATACCTTATTGGTGTTTGCTGAGATCGTTAATCGAGACCCGTTGAACCTGATTCAGTTAACACTGGCGTAGGGAACTATAAGCACTCGATCTACGTCTGCACTCATGAAGACAATTCATGAATCCAATGCGACTTCTCTTTCGATCGGTGTTCGTTCTCCTACGTCTTGTAAGATAGTAGGAGCGACAATGACACACAGTTCTATTTCAAAAGATTTAACGCCAAAAGCCTCAGCTTCACAGCATTCTGTGGATGGTTCGATTCGCACGAACACTCCGATTGTATTGACGATCGCTGGCTCAGACAGTGGCGGCGGTGCCGGTATTCAAGCTGATATTAAAGCCATGTCTGCGACAGGTAGTTTCGCTTGTTCGGTAATTACCGCGATCACATCTCAGAACACGCAAGGCGTTTCCGCCATTTTTCCTATTCCACTCGACCATGTTGCTAGCCAGTTAGATGCGGTTTTTACTGATCTGAATATCGTGGCTGTGAAAGTCGGTATGTTGGCCGATTCGCAAATCATCAAAGTCGTCGCGGACAAAATCAAACAATACCAACCTAAGCACTTAGTGATTGACCCTGTGATGGTCGCGACAAGTGGTGACCTTCTTCTAGAAAACTCAGCTATCACGACGCTAAAACAAGAGCTGATTCCGCTGGCAGACATCATTACTCCTAACTTGCCAGAAGGCGCGGCGCTAACAGGAAAAGCAGTACCTGAAAGCGAAGCCGAAATGCAGGGCATGATTGAAGATTTACGCGCACTGGGTGCTAAAGCCGTTCTTCTCAAAGGCGGTCATTTAGAGAAAGATGAAAACAGTAACGATCTACTGATTCTCCCGACGACGTCTGCATTGATTAGCGCGAAGCGTTTCCCGACTAAAAACACCCACGGCACGGGCTGTACGCTTTCATCTGCCATTGCTTCTTTCTTGGCTCAGGGCAACACGCTGGCAGAAGCTGTTGACCTAGGCAAACAATACATTTCTCGCGCGATTGCTCATGCTGATGAGTTGCAAGTTGGTCAAGGTCATGGCCCGGTAAATCACTTCTTCGCTGGACACGGTAATGTCCGTTAATACGGTTGGCGTTCAACTCAGCAACGCGACGTTACGTTACCGAGACAGCGAGCACGCAACCTTATCGGGATTGTCGCTTAGCCTAAACGCAGGTAAGTGGACGGTATTGCTAGGTCGAAGTGGCTGCGGAAAAACTACGGTATTGCGTTATCTGGCAGGCTTGCTGGACGACAAGGTGGAGTGGCAGGGCACATTGGCAACGTCTGATGAATTGCCTTTAACCGATCGCATCGCTTACATGGCGCAGCAAGATTTGTTACTGCCATGGCTATCGGTCATCGACAATGTTTGCCTGAGTCACCGTTTTCAAAATTCAGCTTCTGACAAAGCACTGCAAACCAATCAAGCACTCGAGTTGCTCGCTGCGGTTGGTTTGGCTGATCACGCGGATGCTATGCCGGATCAATTGTCTGGAGGTATGCGTCAGCGAGTTGCTTTGGCTCGCACCTTAATGCAAGACAAACCTGTTGTGCTGATGGACGAGCCGTTCTCTGCGCTGGATGCGGTAACAAGACACAAGTTACAGAGCTTAGCGTGTGAACTGTTAAGAGATAAAACCGTTGTGTTGATTACTCATGATCCACAAGAAGCGGTGCGTTTGGCGGATAACTTGTATGTGTTGCAAGGCACACCGGCGAGCGCTCAGTCTTTATCTGTGCCTAACACTGCTACACCACGAGTGTTAGATGGTGAATGTGCTGAGTTACAACAAGCGATCTTAGATCAGTTGGAGCGTGATTATGAATGATCTAACGCGAAGCGAAACTGTGGCTCATTCAACTAACGCACAGACTACCACTGCAAGCCCTCGTCAGATGAATCCTGTTGTTCGTTTACTGATCAGCAGTGCTGTGATTCTCGGTTTATGGCAGTTAGTTGTGGTTGTCTTCGAGATGCCGAGCTTCATTCTGCCAGCGCCTGCAGAAGTCTTTATTAAACTATTCGAACGCTACGATGTATTGCTCAAACACACTTGGGTGACTGCGCAAGAGATCTTACTTGGCTTGCTACTCGGTTTGTCGATGGGGCTATTTTTCGCCCTGCAGATGTTGATGTTCGAACCACTAAAACGTTGGCTATTGCCTATCTTAATTGCCAGCCAAGCCATCCCTGTGTTTGCGATCGCACCAGTGTTGATGTTGTGGCTGGGTTATGGCATCGCGTCAAAGGTCGTCATGGCGGCGATCATTATCTTCTTCCCCGTGACCACTTGTTGTTACGACGGTCTGCGAAATACTCCGACGGGTTATCTTGATCTTGCTAAGACGATGGGTGCATCGAAATGGCAACTGCTTCGCCATATCCAACTTCCTGCTGCACTGCCAACCTTAGCGTCTGGCATTCGTGTGGCGGTGGTGATTGCCCCAATTGGCGCAGTCGTCGGCGAGTGGGTGGGTTCGAGTGAAGGGCTGGGTTACCTAATGCTGCAAGCCAACGCACGCATGATTATCGATGAGATGTTTGCGGCCTTATTCATCTTGGCTGTGCTGTCCATCTCGCTCTACTTCATCACAGACAAGTTACTTAAAAAAGCTATCCCTTGGGAAAACCAGTAATGGTTCGATAACACTTGTTTAATAAAGCTTCGCTCACGCTATTTATCTAAACAAAACTTCGTTAAAAATTAGCTCTATAAACACAATAATAATATTCAAAAGGAAAGGTTAACTATGAAAAATACCAAATTGGTAGGTGCAGTGGCACTGCTTGCTTCGTTAGTTTCAGGTCATGCTCTAGCGGACTCTGAACAAAAGAAACTGACATTGATGTTGGATTGGTTTGTAAACCCGAACCACGGCCCGATTGTGATTGCTCAAGAGCGTGGTTACTTTGCTGACCAAGGCTTAGAGGTTGAAATCCAAGAACCAGCAGACCCAAGCACGCCAGCGAAACTTGTCGCAGCAGGTAAGGTCGATTTAGCGGTAACTTACCAACCAAGTTTAACCATGGATGTAGCGGCAGGTTTACCTCTGGTTCGTGCATCTACTCTTATCGCAACGCCACTGAATACGTTGATGGTTTTGGATAATGGCAAGAACGATTCGTTAGCGGATCTGAAAGGCAAAAAGATCGGTATTGCGATTGCGGGTAACGAAGAAGCGACTATCGGCACCATGCTAGCACAAGAAAATGTTGCGTTTACAGACGTGCAAACCATCAATGTCGGTTGGGCACTTTCATCTTCATTGGCATCAGGCAAGGTAGATGCAATCTGGGGTGGTCTACGTAACTTCGAAACCAACCAGTTAGCCCTTGAAGGCTTTAAAGCAAAAGCGTTCTTCCCAGAAGAGCACGGTGTGCCAGCTTACGATGAGCTTATTTTTGTTGCGAACGCAAAGCAGCACGACGATGAAGCGATCAAAGCGTTCAACAAAGCATTGGAACAAGCAACAACTTACATCGTGAACCACCCACAAGAGTCATGGAGCGAGTTTGTTGCGTATTCACCAGATACGTTGAACAACGAGCTTAACCAACGCGCATGGAACGACACGCTAACTCGTTTTGCACTTCGCCCTTCTGCTGTTGACCTGAAACGTTACGACGATTACGCACAGTTCATGTTTGACAAAGGCATTATCAAATCACTACCAAAAGCCGCTGACTACGTACCGACTTTTGACTAAGGAATCTCATGAAATACCAAGACTTAATCCAAGCCTGTCAACAAGATTGGCAAGACTACACTGAACATGATTTTGTTAAAACGTTGGCAAACGGCACTCTTGCTCAGCCGTGTTTTCTGCATTATTTGAAACAAGATTTTCTGTTCTTGAAGCAATATGCTCGAGCTTATGCGTTGGCGATTTACAAGGCGAAAACCTTGGCTGATATGCGTCGTGCGCTGCCAAGTGTTCATGCTCTGCTAGATTCTGAAATCTCTCACCACGTGACTTACTGTGGTCAGTGGGGTTTAACCGAATCTGACCTAGAAAACGAACCGGAAGATTTCGGTACAGTGGCTTACACGCGCTACGTTCTGGATGCAGGCATGACGGGTGATCTTGTCGATCTTTATGCGGCACTGGCTCCGTGTTCCATTGGTTACGCTGTGATCGGTAAAGCGTTGTTAGAAAGCAGCGATACTGTTTTAGAAGGCAACCCATACGCAAGCTGGCTACAGCTTTACGGCGGTGAAGAGTTCCAGTCTGGCGTAGCAACGGGCGCGGAATACTTCAATCAACTGCTTGCTGAAATTGATATCAACAGCGAGCGCGGTCAGAACATCGTTCATATCTTCAAAACCGCAACGCGTATGGAAGTGGCTTTTTGGCAGCAAGGTCTGAATGCACTTAATGACTCAACAGCGGTTTAGAGCGACTTTCACGAATAAGGATTCCCCCATGCTAACTGAACAAATTATTCAATCGCTGCGCGCAGTACGAGAGCAAAAGCCACTGGTTGTGAACATCACCAACTACGTCGTGATGAACAACACAGCCAATGCGTTATTGGCGATTGGCGCTTCGCCTATCATGGCGCACTCGCAACAAGAACTGGCTGAGATGATGTCTTTCTCTGGCGCGCTTGTGATTAACATTGGCACGCTCGACAGTGTTTGGACACCAAGAATGTGTTTTGCTGTTGAGCAAGCCAACGCGAACAACAAGGTTGTGGTTCTTGACCCTGTGGGTTGTGGCGCAAGTAGGCTGCGTACCGAAACTTCTCGTGAAATTGCACGCTTAGCCGAAAAGTTAATCATTCGTGGTAACGCGTCTGAGATTATTGCATTAGCGGGCGAGCAAGCGCAGAGCAAAGGTGTGGATGCGCTTGATAGCAGTGATGCTGCGTTAGGTGCTGCACAGTGCTTAGTGGCTGAATACGGTGCAAATGTGGTGATATCTGGTGAGACAGATTACGTTGTCACGAAAGACAGTGTTGTGACGTTAAACAATGGTCATCCAATGATGCCGTATGTGACAGGCATGGGTTGTACCTTAACTGCATTGACGGGGGCGTTTGCTGCTGTTGGTGATGACAGTGGTTTGGCTGCTGCGGCAGTTCTGGGTGTGGTTGGTGAAATAGCGGCTGAGAACTCTCGTGGCCCAGGTAGCTTGCAAATGAACTTGCTTGATGAGCTGTATCAACTCGATGAAGAGACACTGATTCAGCGTCTGAAGATTCAGTAGGCTTAATCTAGTTCTAAGCTCAAAACTGATTGTTCGAAGTTAATAGCTCTTAATTTAAAGCTTTTAACTAAAAGAAAGCCCCCGACACTTATGTGTTGGGGGCTTTTTATTCTTGGTTCGGAACCGTGTCAGCTGTGTTAAAGGCTGATTTCGTTAGGTTCTAAATCGATTTACTTGGCTCTCTAGATGGTGAGCAACCTCAGTTAAGTCGCTCGCTGCACCTGAAATGCTGCTGACCGATTCTTGGTTGCTTTGTGCGATGGTATTGGCACCTTGCGCATTTTCACCTAGTGACTTGGTTAAGCAATCTTGCTCATCAACGGATACTGCAATTTGGCTGTTGGCTTGATTCAAATCTTGGATGTGTTGGTTAATCACATGCAGGTTCTGAGAAGCTTGTTGTGCCTGAGTGGAAGCATCTGAAACCGTGCTGTGACTCTCTTTGATCGACTCTAACGCATCTTTAGCGCCACGCTGTAACGAGGTGATGAGTTCATCAATCTGGCTCGCAGAATCTTGAGTACGCTTAGCTAGCGTTCTCACTTCATCGGCTACCACGGCAAATCCACGACCTTGTTCACCCGCACGGGCGGCTTCAATGGCAGCGTTCAATGCCAGTAGGTTGGTTTGCTCAGAAACGCCCTTGATTACTTCGAGAATGGCACCAATGTTCATAGACTCTTTGTGTAGGTCCGTCACTTTCTGGCTACTGACCTGCATGCTTTCATCGGCACTGCCAATTTCATGCAGTGTTTTGTCTACTTCTTTGAGTCCCATCGCGACATTCTCGGTTGCTTGGTTGGCAACTTGAGAAGCGTGGTTAGCACTTGCAGCAATTTCTGATGTGCTGGAAGCCAATTGATCAACGGCAGAAGAGATGTTGATCATTTCACTGTTCAATTGTGTTGCGTTGGTCGAACTGTTATTTGTCACCTGATTGAGTGACTCCGACATCTCACCAATGCGCACACTAGAGCGGTTCACTTGGCCAACAATATCGCGCAGAGATTCAATGGTGATCTCCATATTAGTCAGCAGTTCGCCAATCTCATTCTTGCTCTCAATGTTCACTTCCACATTCAAGTTACCTTGAGAAAGCTCGTTGGTGATCTGTTTAACCTGCGCGATGCCTTTGGTAATAGAGCGAGTCACCAACACGGCGCTCGTCATACCAATAACTAAAGCCACACCCGTCAGCAAGATGATGATTTGAATCGAACGCTTTTCACTGGCTTGCAGTACTGGCGTGAGCGCTTGTTTCTGTTGCTCGAGAATACTTTGAGCATCCGCGACCGCAATCGCTAAGCTGTCACCAATAGAGGCGAGGGTAGCGGTTCTTTGGGTGTTCTCAATCATCTGTTGATGAACTTGCTCAAAGCCTTTTGCATACGCTTCGCGTTGGTTCGAGAAGTCCTCAATCAGCTCACTTTGATAAGGCGATGATTTGAGAGACTCAATATCGCTTTCAATACCTGGTAGCGCGTATTCAAAGATATCTTTACCCGCTTCATAGGTTTTGAGGTCGTTGTTGTTTGAGTAACTGAGTACGGTGATCTTAGCTGCGAGAAAGTTCTCCATCAACATGCCCGCGTATAAGCTCGCGTTTGGATCGTTGTTATTATATGACTCATACAACAAGCTCTGAGCCGCTTTCAGTGCGTTAGTTTCTCGTTTGACCATCTCAACGTTTACCAGTTGGTCAATGAGGAGCTCACTCTGTTTCATTGACCCATAAGCCACATCAAACGCCGCCACGCTGTCTTGCACTAATTGCAGGCTAGCTAGGCTATCGGTTTTGGTAGTGGATTGGATTAAGTTGTTGAGCAGATCATCAATCGCAAGTTTGCTTGATTGATAATTCGTTTCGTACTGTTCATCCAATGACTCTAAGTAACGTTCAGAAGCTAAACGCATCTGAAGAAAGTGCACTTGAATGTTGCTTGATAATGTCGCTTTTTGGCTGAGTTCACTGTATTGGCTAAAGCCGTTCGACAAGGTTTGAATCCCTTTGTAACTCACAAAGCCTGAAATGACGAAAAAGAGCAAGCAGATGGCATAACCCAGCTTGATCTTGAGCGCTATAGAAAGGTGGCGCATAACTATCCCTATATTTACCTGATTCCTTCACTGTGGAGTATTTCATAAAACAGCGTTCTGGGCATGCTTGAAGTGAATTCTTTGTGTAATAAGTAACGCTTTAGTTAAAAAATTCAGGTTTTTCGGCATGCTTTCAACGAGTTGCGTATTTGATGGCGCGTGTGTCATTGGGCTAATTTAGTATTAACTTCCATGCACATGATGCGATTTGTCGGTAAAATGGTGCAACGTCAATTTTAGACATCGACTCCAAAGGTACGAAATGAACCCTTATAAGCTCTATTTAGTAACGGATGACCAACAAGATTTAGAAACGCTTAAGTTCGTGGTTGAACAAGCGGTTGCGGGTGGCGTTACTATGGTCCAAGTAAGAGAAAAACATGGGGACGTAAGAGCCTTCATTGAACGAGCACAAGCGGTTAAGTCGATTCTGGCTGGCTCAGGTGTTCCGCTGATCATCAATGACCGAGTGGACGTTGCATTGGCTGTTGACGCTGATGGTTTGCACTTAGGGCAATCGGATATGCCTGCAGAGTTAGCACGCCAGTTGATAGGTCCAGATAAGATTCTTGGGTTATCCATTGAAACTGAACAACAGCTACAAGAAGCCGATAGTTTACCGATTGATTACATTGGCCTCAGTGCGCTTTTTGTCACACCAACCAAGACGAATCTAAAGAAACATTGGGGTTATAAAGGCATTCAAATGGCTTTGGAAACAACGAAGTTGCCGATTGTGGGTATCGGTGGAATCAACGAGTCGAACATTCCGCAGTTGGTTAAGACAGGTATTCATGGATTGGCTTTGGTGTCAGCGATATGTCACGCAGAAAGCCCAAAACAAGCGACGCAAAAACTGCTATCTCTAATGGGAGAGTGAAGGGGGAGTAGATACTAGAAAACAAATGAGGTTGGTCATCTGTTTTCTAGTGAAAGCACAAGCATGGATGGGTGCTAGATGTGCTTATCGATAGAGTATTTAAGGTGCTCTATCTAACACATTGTTTGGCTATTGAATGCACAGAGCAACCGTGCCGATGACCATAAGAACAATCGCCGCGTACCAACCGTATTGTGCAGTTTTATCAGCAACAAACACCTTAATGTAGTTGATCTCTTCATGCGCCATTGCGATGAAGTCCGTGTAGTTAATCGACAACTCACGGCTAGCCTCTTTCAGGTCTTGTTGAAGCTTGTTGAAAGACTCATCGATGAAGCCCTTTGTTTCCGAAGCAGACGGAGTAGCAGTTAACGCTAGGCTATTCCAAACCGCCATACGCGATTCATATTCGCTTTCACTGACACAATTAAGTACGCGTAAATCATACTCTCGTTTGTTACGCTCTTTACCCATTTTCTCAGGGCAAATATTTCTTAAAACGTTCACGACAAATTTTCCAAAAGGTTCATTTAGATATAAAAAAGCACTCAAAGAGCGCTCATAAACTGGGTGCGAATTAATATTCAAAAAGTGATCTATTTGAAACCGATATAAGCAACGGCAAGGCTGAGCGCTTATCTGGGAGATTTGAAGTTGGGTCAGTGGTGTTAAAGAGCGATTTGGGCCTGTCTATATTCGTTTGAAAAGACAAACCCGTTGGGATCGCATAGTAGTTATGTCACTTTGGGACATCAACTAGGGTGTTTTATCCACACGACAAAGATATTTATCGGCAAGATAAGCAGAAATGAGGTAGCGGTGGTGAGTTCAGCGCCGATATTGAATCTATGAATTGACGATGTGTGAAGAACAGGGGAGGCTAGTTAGCCTGCCATTGATTGTATTGCAGTGAGTGTCCCTTAAGCTTCTCAATAAGGCTGGTGAGTACTGGGCCGTTGATGTGGCTGCGAGACACCAAACATCCCACTGGAGTAATCCAACCCCCATGCTCGTGTGAGACAGGTAACGCCACAAGGTCGCCTTTTTGAATGCCTTCCATCACCATCATCTCGGGCACATTAGCCCAACCCACGTTCTGTTCAACGAGATCAACAATGGTCTTGTGGTTGTTGGCATACCAAAGCATCGAGCTAATACCGTAGGTGAACCACAGTTCGCGCTGCTTTGAGCTGCGATGCACACATTGGCGATAGCGCTTGAGGTCTGAGTCTTGTACTACCGACATTTGGCTGAGTTCATGAGTGGCAGAGCTAACTGTTAGGAAACGCGCTTGGCCCAGCAAGAAGAAGTCCATATCGACTTTAAGTTCGCCGTCCGCGTAGATAATACCAATCTGTGCTTTTCCACGTCTTACTAGGTCTTCAACATCAAAGGTTGAAGTGGCAATGATATCGAAGTGTGTGATCGGGAATTGATCGGCCAGTGAGCTGATTATCTTAATGAAGTTCTTGTCTATGATGCTTTCATCAACCGCAATGATCAGTTCGTGCTCATCTTCTTGGGTCAGCGATTCTACTTTTTGATCGAAGTACTTTTGCTGGTCAAGAATGGACTTAGCCACAGGCAATAACGCTTTACCTTTACTGGTTAAAACGGGGATGTTTTTCTCTCTGTTAAACAGCTCTTGGTCAATGGCAATTTCGAGGTTAGCGATCGACTGGCTGACCCCAGACTGAGCGCGTTTCAGTTTGCGAGCGGCGGCAGAGAAAGAGCCACTTTCACACACGGTGACGAAGACTTTTAGTTGCTCAAAACTGTACATGTTATCTCTCGGTCAATACAAAATGGGGTACTTATACTTAAGCTATCACTAATCGTGATGGCTGTTAACTTTCTCTTATTGTTTTCGGTGACATAATCTCGACCAATCCAGCACGTAATAGATTATTTAGAGGAATGTATGAGTACGTTAGAAAGAGTGTTTCACTCTGTGTTATTTGAAGTATTGGCCGTCACACTATCAATTATAGGCTTAGCGATATTTACCGATCATGATGTGAATACCTTATCAGGAACCATGATAGTTGTTGCGACCATCGCGATGATTTGGAACTACTGTTTCAACCGCATTTTTGATCGCTACTTCACGGGTGAAAAATCAAAGCGTTCGCTAAAGTTACGTGTTTTTCATGTCGTGCTATTTGAGGCAGGCTTGCTGGTGGCGACGATCCCAGTGATGGCTTACTTACTTGATGTGGGGATTTGGCAGGCATTTTTAATGGATATCGGCGTGACCATTTTTATTACCATTTACGCGTTTGTGTTTAATCTGATTTACGATCATATACGAGCATTCTGGGTACGCAGAGCGGACTTAGCCGTTCAGTAATCTACCAAGTCAGTAAACACGAGTTTGGCTACTAACCGTTTGTTTATTCGTTATTTTGACGGAGACATCCGGTTAGTAGGTCTAGGTAACGCGGCGTTTGTTCTGCTATCTTAAAAAAGGTGATAATTTGAGTTCGTGAACGAATAGATAAGGGAAAGGATGCCAAATACCCCTCAGATAATGACAGTTGTCGATAAGAAAGAAGTCGAAGTGTTCGCGGAACTGTTCAAACATATTGATGGTGAAATCTACACCTTACTACGCAGTGCCCAAATCCCTAATGATATTCTCACCAGTAATGACCATTACGATTATCTCCCTGAGACAACAGTTAAAAACGTGGTCAAGATTATGGGGGAATCTGCGTCGAGAGAAGAGTTTTCGCTGTTTATGTGGAGTTTTTGCAAGCAAACCTATGTGCCAAGGTTTGTGGCTAAGCTAAGCCAGCAGGATTCATTGAAAAACGCGCTAGACCAATTTGGTGAGCAGTTGAAGCTCGTATCCAATGGTGCGAATGTCTATACCAAGCAATCCGGAGGCAAGTGGTGGTTGGTTCGCGAGAAGCCATTTACTAACGCACCTTGGTTTAAGTTCGCTGAACTGTTCTCTGTTATTTTCATCAACGAGCTACTTTCAGTATTAACGCAAAGTCGTTGGAAGCCGTCTGAGGTTGGCATTCAGAATGGCGATCTCGAATGCTTTCAATCTCTACCACAAATGGGCAGTGCTCAGTTTTATACGCATAGACCGGTCACTGCCTTTGAGATCCCTGAAGACATCATGCTTGCACCGATTGTTTTACCCAAAATTGCTCAAGTATCAGATCTCACTAAGCCTTTACCTAGCTCATTCCTGAGCGCTTTTAAGCTTGTTATTAAACCTTATCTCACGATGGGGAAACTCCCAATTAGCTTAGCTTCTGAGATTCTGAATATTCATGTCAGAACAATCCAGCGTCGGTTGGAAAATGAAGGGGTGGTCTACAAAACCTTGATTGAAGAGATGGTTCTTGAGCAGGTCTTGGAGTTGCTAGAGCAGTCCGATCTATCGATCACGCAAGTGGGCGCGAAGATGGGGTATTCCGATTCTTCCCACTTTACCCGTGCCTTCAAACGACAGATGAACATGACGCCAAGACAGTACCGAAAAGAGCACAGCTAACGCCGGTAAGCAGCAGTACCAAGCTACCAGTAAGAGCTTCGGCAATAACCGCTCCGCAGCGAAACTCTAGCCAGTAAGTAAAAATTCCAGCCAGTAAGCAGAAACCGTAGCCTGAACGCATAATTATTTATTGTCACCAAATGGCCATTTATCAACCTTGAACACTGGCAGTATCACTACTAAGTTATTGAATGTTGATGAGTTGTTTTTGCCTCGATTTTTTCCCGGAATTTTGATTAGATTTTTGTGATTATCGCGGCTAACAAAAACACCTTTGAAACCTCATGACACTCATTAGTAGTTACGGAATCGTTATGGGAAGTGGACTCCACTCATAAACGGAATCAAGGTGTATAAATGAAAAATGCAGGCTTAAAACTCTCTGTTGTTGCTCTTTCGTGTTCATTTGCTCTATCTGCAAATGCGGCATCAACGTTATTTACCAATGTTGATATTTTCAATGGTACAGAAAACAAACTTTACGAAGATCATCACGTACTGGTTGAAGACAATCTAATCAAACAAATTTCGGCAAACCCAATTGAAGCCCTTGAAGCTAAAGTGATTGATGGCGAGGGCAAGACGTTAATGCCCGGCTTAATCGATGGCCATGCTCACGTTATGATGAACTATAATTTTGGTGACATCGAAACCAATAAAGATCTCACCGACATCTCTATTCATGCAACGCAAGTGGCTAAGCGCTACTTAGATGATGGTTTTACAACCGTCCGTGATATGGGCGGACCTGCTTTCGGTTTGGCTCGCGAAATTGAGAGTGGCAATGTCGTTGGTCCTCGAATTTATCCGTCTGGCGCATTTATCTCTCAAACATCAGGTCACGGTGATTTCCGAGATAGAAGTGATCCCGGTTTCACGCCTAATTTGGTAGGGGATATTTCTAACTTCGAAAGAATGGGCATTGGCGCTGTAGCCGATGGCGTGCCTGAAGTACTCAAAGCGACAAGGCTGAACTTACGCAATGGTGCGACTCAGATAAAGATCATGGCCGGTGGTGGTGGTTCATCTCGATTTGACCCGATTGATACAACTCAATACTCGGTAGACGAAACCTGCGCCATCGTTGAAGCAGCAAAAGATTGGAACACTTATGTTGCTGCGCATACATTCAATGATCGCTCGGTAAATCGTCTGCTTGATTGTGGCGTAAAAACCTTCGAGCACGGGTTCTTTATTAATGACGACACGATGAAGAGAATTGCAAAAGAGGGTGGATACGTTGTTCCACAGATGTGGGGACTATCACCAGATCTAGCAAAGAATCCACTTATGCCTGCAGAAAAACTGCCGATGGTTGCTCAGCTTCAAGAGCAGTATGGTGACTACGGTAAACGCCTACTTGAAAATAACGTGAAGGTTGTTTTTGCATCAGACTATGTAGGTGCAGACTCGGATGCCGAGAGAGCTCGTCGTTACGAAATTTACTGGAGAACAGAAGCGTTTGGTAGCAACTTCGAAGTGCTGAAACAAATGACTTCTACAGCTGGTGAAATGTTAGCGATGTCAGGTCCTAGAGGCACAACCCAAGGTAAGTTAGGTGTCATCGAAAAGGATGCCGTTGCAGATATTCTACTGGTAGATGGTAATCCACTGGAAGACATGACGGTATTAGGTGCGACCACCGAGTGGTTCGACGCTGATCCTGAATACAAGACTATCGATACGATTAAATTGGTAATGAAAGATGGCGTTGTATATCGCAACGAAATGTAATCTTTGGTTTGATGTTTAATAGTTAGGTAGGGGGAATTTCTCCTCTACCTAACGTAGTTTTACGATGTTTGTGTGAGGTAAAGTGTCATGGTTATTTTGAAGCCAATTTGTTCTCTGTTTGTATTGTGTTGTTTGTCATTTTCATTATTGGCTAGCGAAGTGAAAGTTACATACTGGGACGAGTTAGTTCCAAGCATGGAGTTGATAGAAGACCCATTTCAAAAGCTTGATCGAAATCAGATGTTTGATATGGCGACCATTGCTCGCTTTAAAGACGCGCAAACTGAAGACGGTTTTGTCGCAAGTGACGAAGCAACGCAAGAAATAATTGAAGTGACAGAGAGATTGAGAAAGCAAGACGTCGATGTTGAAGCGCTGTTTGTTGCTCGTGAGCAAATTATGAAGCAACGAGAAGCGTTAGGTTCTAAACCAAATAATGAGGTTGTCGGTAGTAAGCATCGAATCCCTGGCTATATCACTCCGATTGAAATGGACGGAACTAAAGTTACTAAGTTCTTCTTAGTGCCTTCTGCAGGAGCTTGTATCCACACACCACCACCTCCAGCGAATCAATTGGTGCTGATAGATTACCCTCAAGGTATTGAATTGGTGAGCTTAATGACGCCAGTTTGGGTTGAAGGTGAGTTAACAGGGCATCAATCGAAAGAAAATGTGAATTACTCTGACGGCGCAGCCAACGTGCAGTCGGTCTATGCGATGAAAGCGGACGGTATAGAGCAGTATCAACCTTAAGCTAGCGCATCTAGTGCGCTCCAATCTCATGTTGGAAGTATTTAAATCACCCCGTGTCATCAAATGACAATTTTCAATGTGAGTAATAACTAAAATAAAACTAACTTAAAAAGCACTGGTGACATGATGAACTCAAGATTCTCTAAAATAAGTATGGCTATTGTGATGGCGGCAAGCCCAATGAGCGGCGTTGTTTACGGCGCTAACTTTGAAGGCCCAGATTCTGTTGAAAATACAATTGCAGAGCAGAAAGCACAAAAGAAATCTTGGAGGGAGTCATTAGCTGAAGATGGTTTTACTTTTGGTGCGGATTACTTTGCTTTGGGGCTGACCTCAGTGGATGGGGTCAACGGCGATAGCGTTGATGCATCGTCGGGTGTGGCACGATTATACGGCTCATGGCATCTATTCGGAAAGGACACACAGAACTCAGGTAGCTTAGTTTGGAAGGTGGAACATAGGCATGCCTATGGTGATACTGCGCCAAAAGACTATTCATTCGGCCCACTTGGCTATGTCGGTTCAATTGGCCCTGCATACAGTGACCAAGGGTTTCGTGTTACGGACTTAAATTGGAAGCAAAAAATCAACGATGGCAAAGGCACTATTGTTGTCGGTTGGCAGGATGTAACGAACTACGCCGATGTTTACGCTCTAGCAAGCCCATGGTCTGGTTTTACTAACTTGGCATTCTCGACAGGCTCTGGTGCGATGGGCTTACCTGATGATGGTGTACTTGCGCTTTCTGCTGGTCATATGTTGGGCGAGAATTTTTATGTCGTCGGTGGTATCGCCGATGCAAATGGTCAGTCAGATGATATTTTTGATGGCTTTGATACCGTTTTTGGCAGCGATGCCTCTTACTTCACAACACTGGAGTTAGGCTGGACGGCTTCGCAAGAGCAGATCTACACCGATAACTTCCATGTGACGTTATGGGATTTTGGTGACGATACGCGCCACAGTAATAGCCTTGCTGCGGAAGGTGGCTCGGGCGTTAACTTCTCATGGAGTCAGTTCATGACTGATCAAGTGATGCCGTTTGTTCGTGGTGGTTTCTCTGAAGGAGATGTTGCCCTTTACGATAAGTCGATTTCTGTTGGTATGGGGTACTTTGGATTAGGAAAACCGACCAACAACCTTGGTGTAGCGCTAAACTGGGCGGAAGTGAATGGTGATTCTTTTGCAGCTGATGCGAAAGCAATAAGCGGTAGCACAGAGCAATGGACAGCGGAGATCTACTACAACATGCAGTTTGGTGACCATTTCCAAGTAACGCCTGACATCCAGTACATAAAGGATCCTGCATTCTCCAATGAAAGCAGCGCTTGGGTGTTTGGTATTAGAGCGAGAGTATTTATCTAACAGCTTTGCTTGTTAATCGCTGAAACGTAAAGAACAGATGTAAAAAGTGAGCCTTGATAGGCTCACTTTTTTGTCTTAGGTCTGAATCAAAAGCGGCTATGCTTTCTCGGCTTTGGGCGTATCATCAAGTGCGAAGTAGATCTTTGAAACAATAATCTCTGCGACCAAAATAGTGAATACCACAGCGAAGAACGCCACCACACCATTCCAAGGGCCTGTGAAGTCTACCTTGTCTCCAAATAAGATATTGATGGCTTCCAACATCACAAACTTAGAGCCCACCAAAATCACGTAACTGGATAATCCGCGATAAATCTTAGGCGCAGTCCCCGGTTTAGATTTGAAGTAATCCGCCAGCTTATGTTCTAAGCCAATAGACAGTTTGAGCAGGAGTTGTAGCAGAATCGCAGCTGCAAATGAGATGGTGAAAGACTCGATATTGACGAAGTCCCAGTATTCATCAAAAAAATTAAGAACGGTTAAATCGACGAGTACCGCAAGCGTGTATCCGACAAAGAGTCGTTGGGGCGTATTAAATCCATATACTTTTTCTATATTGCTCATCTACTTCTTCCTGAGTAAAGGGTTATAAAAAACTTAGGAGTTAATCCTATAATTTTCAACCGCTTATTGTTTTATATGCGAAACAGGTCTTAAAGTCAGTTTGGCGCATTATGGTAAGTAAGGGTTTTAAGAATGATCCAAGATAAGACTCCAATTTAGACAGAGGCGCATATGATTATTCATTTTAGAATCCAAGACGTAGAAGAACTTTGGGGAGCCATCGATTTAGCAACGCTCTTGCAGTTGGAACTGAGAGCAGTATCAACCACACCGTTAACTCTCTGATTGAATTAGTTAAGTTACCAATTACACTTAAAGCATAAGTTTGAATGGAGTCAACTTAATGCTTTCACCCCTATCGCACTATCCCCGTTATATTATTCTGCTCTTAATGGGCCTCAGTTCTTCCTCGGCCTATGCATCCAATGAATTGATTCAGAACCGCTTAGAGAAGATATTTTCTGTGTCAATTGCGCTGACTGACAGCGATGCCATTTCAATTGGCTTTGTGGATTTTGATCCTAATTCGTTTATCAACTTAAACGACAGTGGTTTTGGATCCGATAAAACCATCGATACTCGAAGCCAAGTGAGTGTGGGCTCCATCCCTTACTCTTCCGTGATTAAAACGGATGACCCTGACTTTGACCTTATTTGGTCTGTGCGAGGGTCTTATGCGCTTTCTGAACAGGATATTGAGATCTCATCAGATGTGACTCCTGACCGTCGTGTTAACCCAAATGAAGACTCGGTATTGAGCCTGTATGGCTTTTTTGGAGGGCAAAACCATTTAAACCAACATTGGTCTATCGCCTATGGCTTAGGCACTCACTTGCTCTATTACCGCAATAAATACGAATACAACAACAGCTACTCTCAAGCATTTCAATCTCAGCTAGACGGCTACGCGTTGAATACATCAGCATGGGCGCTTGTTGCAGAACCTTCAGTCAAACTTCAATACTTGCAACCAAAGGAGTGGGGCAGTTGGAATGTGTCTTCAAGAGTTCGTTACTTTTATGGAACAGGCTGGGGCGAAGCGAACGATGGCGATATCGGTAACCCAGAAGGGATGCGATTCATTAATGAACTAGAGTTTAGGCAAAATGTAGCGCTCGATGCTTGGTCGCTGAATAACCCTCAAATCCACTATAACTTAACAAGAATCGATGTCGCGGGTGATTTGACGGCTCCTTTAGATACGCACTATTACTATGAATTTGGGGCAGGATTAGTATTTGATGTGCCTTATGACTCTTACTTTTTTGACAACTTCGGGATTGGAATTAACTTCAATTATGGCAGCTCACTCAGTGGCGGTAGCTTGCTATTCTTACTCAATAATTAGCATAAGTTGTTGATCTTCAAAGTACTCATATAATTTGAATTTGTATGTGTCGTAAAATGGTAAATATCTTAATCAAAACTTAGCCATCATAGTCATTCGCCCATCATCAGAGCAAACTATGAACAAGTTAAGTTATGACCGAAAAATGCCGCTATACGTGGTGTCTGCACTTGTCCTCAATATGGCATTTAGCTTGTGGTTGCTGAGTATTGCTTCTACGCCAGCCATGGTTTTTTCGGTGTGCGCCTTGTTTTTACTTAGCACTCTGATTACCGCACGCCTTTATCGACATGAAATGGCTCAAAGTAAGAATAACTTGTCGGAAGCGATCATTGATGGTGTCGCAGGTTTTATCGTCCTCGATAGTCAATTGAGAGTCATACAAGTCAATCAACAGTTCTCTCGGGTTTCAGGTTATGCCTTTGACCAAGTTGAATCTCGTCCGATTTCTGATCTCTGTTTTATGAATAACAGCAGCCTAATCGCGACCATTACTCGCTCACTAAAGGAAAACCAGAGATGGAAAGGTGAGTTGAGTGGCGTCAGTCGACTTGGTGAGCAGTTTACCGTTAACGTTGTAGTGGAAAAACTAACCGAAATCCTGCCGCATAATAATAAGTACGTGGTGACCTTTACGGATATAAGCCGACGCAAGATATTGGAGCGTCGATTAAGAATGCTGGTCGAAACCGATTCACTGACAGGGTGCTGGAATCGACGCCGCTTTGATAACGACTTAAAACATTATTCAAACCTGGCAGAGCGTTATGGTTACACGCATTCCTGTTTGGCGTTGATCGATTTAGATCACTTCAAGGCTATCAATGATAATCACGGTCACGACCAAGGTGATTCAGCGCTGAAAGAGGTCGCTGAGCTGCTGAGAAACAATAGCCGAGACACTGACATCGTTGCGCGAGTAGGCGGAGAAGAGTTCGCTATCTTGATGCCTGAAACCAATTTAGCAGAAGCGTTTGAGGCGATGTATCGATTGAAAGAAGTGATTACCAAAGGGACTACATTGAATCTGACCGTGAGCAGTGGTGTGTCTGAAATACAGGCGCAAGCCGAAGCGACCTATCGCAGTGCAGATAAGGCACTTTACCGCGCTAAAGGTAACGGGCGAAATAGAGTGTGTAGCTCTAGCTCAGGCTGTGCGACCTCCATAGCGCTTGGCTAAGAGTTGGTCGCACTTAGCTAATCGGTGAGAGTGGTATCTAAGCCGAGATTGAGCGTTGGTAAATCTTCGGCGTAAGGCCAGACACACGCTTAAACGCACGGGAAAAATGAGAGATGTTGGTGTAACCGAGCTGGCTAGAAATGTAGGTCAGCGTGTGGCCTTCTTCCATCAGCTCGCAAGCCACAGAAAACATCAGGTTCTCTTTGATCTTTCGATAAGTGGTGTTTTCATTCTTGAGTTTGCGTTGGAACGTTCGCACTGAAAAGTTGAGCAGCTCTGCCGCCTCTTCAAGAGAGAGGTCTTGCTCTTTCATGTACGGTTTTAGAAGCTCATAAATACTATCGGTAAAGCTGGTATGCCACTCAATAAGTGTCGGCTTTGCACTGAGGTCTTTAGACGTAAGACGGATTGGGAGTTGTAAGATCTCATCAGGAATCTGCACAGCAGTCGACGAATGATCAACAAACAGTTGGCAGTTACTTGATACCAGTGTTTTGACGACATCGATGTCATGCCCTTGCAAGCGAACCTTAGTCGGTAACCATGGTGATTGCGACAAAATGGTTATTAACTCGATGATATAAATAACAGCGAAAGCTTCGCCCCATTGAAACATGGGAGAGTTGTCTTCCGGTGCTGTGCGGCAAAACCAGCTCTGACCGTGTTCTTGGATAAACTCGACTTTGCTGCCTGGTGAATCATAGGCAAAGATTGAATTGATCTGTTTTAGTGCATCACCAATGGTTTCGAATTCGGTAAATTGATGCAAGACATTTGGGATGATTCGACGTCGAAATGCGAGTCCGAGAATATCGGTGAACCGAGAAACACCAAGTTGTGCGGATGTCAGATAAATCAAACGTTTAATCGATTCTGATGGCACGAAGTCGCTTTCTGATTCGATGAGATCGGGCGGCAAACCAGAATCTTTGAGCAAAAGGTGAAGGTCGAGACCATAGTCAGAAAAAACCTGAACCAGAATTTTGGCGTAGTTCGTTTGAATTACCGGGACTTGGTAGTGACTAGAGCTCATTAGAATACAATCCTGTATATATTGTCGCATTATTAGACGTGCATATCATTTGCAACGTTTTGTTTACTAAATCTAACCCTATTTACTTGAGTTTTCCATTACCGGGTTTATTTTTAAAGTATTAATTTTGTTGATGTTAGTTATCTAGAAGGGAGTCCCATGTCAGAAGTCAACGGGAATACGCAAGAAGCCAAGGAAGAAGTTGGCCAGCAAGAAAATGGAAAAGACAAAGTAAGAAAGGTCACCAACTACTTATTATTGTTCGTGGCGTTCATGTTGATCTTCAGTATTATTTCAGACCGCATCATTCCTATTACTGATAATGCTCGTGTAAAAGGTTATATCGTTCCAATCAAGCCTGAGGTGTCGGGTAAAGTACTCGATATTCTTGTTCAACCTAACCAACTCGTTAATCAGGGCGACAAGTTAGCCATTTTAGATGAGTCTGATTACCAAATAGCCGTCCAGCAAGCCGAGCAAAATTTAGAGATCGCTGGCCAAAATGTCGGTGCGCAAACCGCGAGCATTGCTTCAGCCCAAGCAAAACTCACTTCAGCGATTGTTGAAAGACAAAACACCAAACTGCAAGCTAAGCGTGTTTTAGAGATGGCCGATAAAGGTGTCGTTTCTAAATCAGATGCAGATAAAGCGCGAGCAGCATTAGCAACGTCTCGTGCGGCGGTTGTGAATGCAGAAGCTGACCTTGACCGTGCTAAGAAACAAATGGGTAAAGAAGGCGAAGAAAATAGCCAAGTGAAAGCGGCGTTGCTGGCACTTGAACAAGCTCAATTGAACCTAGAGCGCACTGTGATTACTGCACCGACACAAGGTGGTGTCTCTAACTTTAGCCTGTCTGAAGGTTTCTATGCATCAGCAGGGCAAGCAATCATGACCTTTGTTTCAACCGAAGATATTTGGATTGAAGCTTATTATCGAGAGAACAGCCTAGGTAATGTAACGGTCGGTGATGAAGTTGAAGTGGCGTTAGATTTCGCACCTGGCAAAGTGGTAAAAGGGCGCGTAAGTAGTATCGATTGGGGTGTTGATTGGGGGCAAAATGACCAAGCAGGTAAGCTTGCTCAAGCTAGCCAACAAACGGGTTGGTTGCGCCAAACACAGATGCTTCCTATCACCATTGAATTTGATAATGAAGAAGTGACAGGCATGCTCCGAGTCGGTGGCCAAGCGGATGTGATTGTTTATAGCGGTGACAACTTTGTGTTCAACGCGATAGGCAAAGTATGGATTCGTTTGATTAGCGTATTGTCTTATGTCCGATAAGCCGATTCCTGACCAACAAACACAGCAACGTATCCTGCGATTTACGGTCGGGGTTACGTTGGCTGTTTTCTTGGCGGCGTGGATAAACTGGCCACTTGCGTTTGTGGCGCCAGTGTTCACAGCTAAGTTCTTAATTGATAAACCAAATCTCCATAAGGAAACGGTCTACGAATTGCTCTTGGCCGTTGTGGTGACAATGGGGTTAGGTTTATTGCTGTCGCGAGGAATTACCCATTACCCAATCCCATTGCTGATTTTAGTGGGGCTAATGATGCTTTGGGGCTACTACTTGTTTGTCGACCCCAAATGGAACCTGTTCGCCACCATACTGTTGATTGCGGTCTTGATGTTGCCATTCATGGCGATTGATAACCCTGGCGTTTCAGTCATGCTGGCCTCTGGCTTAGCGACCTCTGGTGTGGTTTCAGTCATGCTTTTTGCGTTAGTGCATGTGTTTTTCCCTGAGCCTAAATCGGCGTTTTCTGGCTTCGCTGCTGCGCCACTCGAAAAGAAACAGCGTTGGTATGCAGCCTTTAGGGCGATGATCATCTCCTATCCAGTGGTTTGTTTTTTCTTTATCTTTCAAATATCTGAAGCTTTACTGACAATGATGTTCATCGCGTTGTTATCGTTGATGATTACGTCAGAGAAGTCGATAAAGTTGAGCGCTTTTCTGGTGATAAGTAACGGTATCGGAGGATTGCTGGCGATTGCTGCTTTTTCAATTCTTTCTATAGTACCCAACATTGTCTTCTATTCTTTGTTTATAGGACTTATTGCCATTCTTATGGCTACCAAGATCTACACGGTTCCCGAAAAAGCACCTATTTTCGCCACTGCATTTAGTACGTTGCTCGTACTTGTTGGTAGCACATTGATGAGCTCCGGTGACATCGATAGCAACACCCTTATACGCATATTCCAATTAGTGTTAATTGGCATATATATGATTTTGGCTTCTCTATTCCTAGAAACACGGAATTGGAAGTTCCTACAAAATCAGCCTTAATTTTGTCTAACAAGGACGTCTCATGAAGTTAACCGATGATTTTTCAAAACAGGCGATAGACGCTGCCATCAAGATCGCAGCGATTGCCATGCTCGTGTATTGGTGTTTTTCGATTTTGCGCCCATTCATTCTTTTGGTGATATGGGGTGCGATCATTGCGACTGCGTTGTATCCAGTGGCGGTCGCAATTTCAAATAAAACCGGGATGTCGAAAGGTAAAGCCAGTGCATTGCTGAGCTTTATTGGTGTGATTCTTCTATTTATTCCTTTGGCGGCGCTTTCTTCTGGTATCTACACCAGCGCGACTGACCTGATGACAGGCCTTCAAGATGGCACATTGTCATTGCCTAAACCGAAGGAGTCTTTACAAGATATTCCATTAATAGGGGAAAAGGTTTATTCAACCTTGGTTGCCGCCTCCAACAATATTGAAGGCACTTTCATAAAGTATGCAGATGAAGTTAAACAGTTCGCGACGAAAGCCGCTTCTGTTCTTGGCTCTCTAGGTGGCGGCTTTATTCAGTTCATTATCTCCACCATCATTGCTGGTGCATTCATGAGTAATGCCGATAAATGCAAAACCGGCGTGACTCACTTAGTGGCGCGTTTGACGGGCGGTAAAGGTGAAGAATTGGTAGAGCTCTCTAAATCGACCGTGCGAAGTGTTGTGCAAGGTGTGATTGGTGTGGCTGTGATTCAATCCATGATGTCGGCAATCGGTTTGGTGATTGCAGGCGTTCCTGCGGCTGCGTTTTGGGCGCTAGCTGTGCTGCTCATTGCGATAATCCAACTGCCACCGATTCTTGCTCTATTACCTGCGATCATCTACATGTTCAGCGTTGAATCGACACTGGCGGCGAGCTTGTTCTTAGTGTGGTGTATTTTGGTGAGCGGCAGTGACGCTATCTTAAAGCCAGTATTGCTGAGCCGTGGCTCTCACATTCCAATGTTGGTTATTCTATTGGGCGCGCTGGGCGGCATGGCGATGTCAGGCATCGTCGGTCTGTTTGTCGGTGCTGTGATACTGAGTTTAAGCTATGAGCTTATGATGGCGTGGCTTGGACTTGAAGAGAAAAACCAAGAAGAAACTGAGGAAAAACCTGCAGAGGTCGAGGAAAAATAGATGAAGCCAGTCTCTAAAGACGACAACTTCTACTTCTTATTCTATGCACTGTTGGTGTTGTTTTTTGGTTGCGCGGTGATGCAGCAGTTTTATCCGCAAGGCCAAAAAACAATCCTATTTCTTATCATTATTACGTTGGCGAGTTCAATTGCAGGTATTCATAAAGAGCGAGCCTTGTATCGCTCTTGGTACGGACTGTTATTGATTACGGCGCTCGTGTCTGGTGTGTTTTCGTTTTTGGAAGGTTATAACCTGTCGATAGTGACGCTATCGGCGCTGGCTGTGTTTTTGTTTTCACACATTTACTCAGCGTTGAAGCAGGTGATGAAAGCAAAAACGGTGACGCCTAATCACATCATCGGCTCAATCTGTATCTACTTGTTGTTAGGGTTTGCTTGGTCGACCATCTACTTGTTAATTTTAGAGATCTTTCCGAATGCCTTTAACGGGTTAGAAGAGCAAGTCTGGCTGACAAACTTGTTCAATGCGATGTACTTTAGCTTTATCACCTTGACTACGGTTGGTTACGGCGACATATCACCAGCTCTGCCTATTGCTCAGTTCTTCGTTTTTATGGAATCCATTATCGGCAGCTTTTACTTAGCTATCATGGTGGCGAGTTTGGTGAGCATTCGACTTGCACAGTCTCAGTCCCAATAGAGCATTTACAAATAATAGAGCACATACAAACAAGCCCGACAATTGCCGGGCTTGTTCTATTTTATGAGCTTCAAAGTCTGTCTAAGTTTGAACTCTTTGCGGGCGATGAACCTTAAGCTTCAGTACCTTGAATCTTCTCTAATTCAGCAATAGTCGTTTGCGATACAAGCTGACCATCCATGTAATAGGTAACGTTTTGACCGTCTTTGATACCCGTTAGAGTCGCTGTTTCACCAGACGTATAGACGATGTCCATTTGAATCGTGTTTTCGTCGATCTTAATCATTTCACCCGTTTCAATGGTGCGATTGTTTGAAATTGGGCCGACAGGGGCTTCTTTCAGGCTTGGGTCCAGCTCATCGTTCACTTTGAAGTGCGTGTCTGTTTTTGTATCAAATACGTGTGGTGAACCGCTGATAGGGTTTTTACCTGTCCAGAATTCAAGTGAGTTAAATACCACATAGTCTGCTGCGGTTGTAATACCGTATACAGGCGCTAATAAGAAGTTTACACCTGCACGAGCATAGCGGTTATCGACAACTTCAACGTTAAATTTCATCACTTTCCCTGTTACGGCGTTACTACCGATACAACCAGTTAGCGCAGAAGCCAAAACCGTTAGTCCTACAATTTTAAGTGCAATCTTTTTCATTTTAGTACCTGTATAAGTTAGAAGTCTGTTTCGTTGGAACAGGTGTAGTATGGTTTTTATTCGATGGTCAGTTTTACCATTTGGCGCCACTGACGATATAAAATGCACTCGGACTTTTGGCATAAATCTAGGTATAAAGTGAGGTATAAAAATGGGCACAAAAAAAGCGCGACCTAATAGGGCGCGCTTTGGGGTATTTAGATAAGTCGCAATGAAAACAACGACTCCAATATAGAGTTACTTCATCACGTAGGTATAAGCCGATACGACAAGCCAGCGGAAAAATCGAAATAAAAGGGTAGTGGCTTTAAAGGCAAACTTGGCAATGGATACCATTGCTTCTGCACCAATGCTTACGAACTTATGCAAATCGGATTCTTTGTATTCTGAATAGGTCATCTGTTTTCTCATTTCTCGCGGTTGTCTTTCATATGTAAGTAACGACTCCTGTCTGGCGATATCCCCTGAGGCGTAATGTACGAATTTTCGCCGGTGGAGATTTACCATTTCATGCCATATAGATTAATAACTAGCCAAAAGAGAAAGGGCTGGGAGAATTTAACGGCATAGCGAGGTGTAACTGATCAAGTTACCGAAAAAACGAGGGTAATAGTGGTATGATCGCGGGCTCAGCACCATAAGTGATAAAGAATAGGAAACAGAATGACTCACCTTACCGAACAGCAAGAAGCTGCAATGGCGACGTTTAAGGAAAACTTACACCTTCCAAATGGTGGTTTTCATAAACTGATTATCGAGCTAAGTAAGGAATATCAGCTGCCTTTCCAAAAGGTGCGTGCGGTTTTAAAGAAAGCTCAAAAAGACGTTGAACGACAAATACGAGAAGACTTTACCAGTGTTGATGACGCAATACTGAGCCAAGCGAATTGGGTAAACATCATTAAGTCGAAGCTTGTTGAGTTAGCGGAAGAAAACCAAACGGTTATGGATAAGCTGCAACAAAACCTGAAGTATCAAAAAGTGTTGTCGGCAACCGAGGGTTCAATCGCAAGTGAAGACGAACGTGACGAGTTGATTGAAGAGTTGATTCAAGCTTATGAGAAAGAGGTGTTCAAACCGTTACTGGCGATGCTGCATACAACGAAGCTGTATTGGAAGCTAATGCTGGTGGATGAGACATGTAAGATGAATGAGGAGAATCGTGAGAAATTCAGTGATTACCCTCAACACATGCAAGCTGCAGAACACTTATATACTCTTGATCAGAAGTTAAGGTCGATGCCGTTAACTTATTAGTCCATGAATGCACTGATAATGACTCAGTGGTGATTCAGAGTTCGATATAAGTTGGTTTCGATAGAAGTACGATAACCTAGCTAGCGTTAGCCGCGTGTGAAATGCAAAAAGGGCTAGGTTTCTGATCTGTTTTACTTCTACTCTATTTTGTTCTGCTAGAGCGAATTGAGGGTGACATCTTTTACATCTTTGGGACTAGATGGTGTTTCTTTTGTAGCCTTTGGGAAATGCTATAGGAGTGTGAAATGTCCTAGGGTGTTTCCGTTGCCTGAAACGATAGTTCCGATGCTTTCTCGTTCATTAAATTCAAAGTCGATGAGATAACTGTGATGTTGTAGCTTGGGCAATATGTGGCGGTGGAGTATATCGCTATTGAGCTGTCGAATCTCGGTGACCCATGAAATCTCTTCTTTGTGTAAGTCTATTTTAATCTTGAGCATTTATTACCTTTTAGTTTATTGACTGTTTTTTCGCGTGATAGTTGGTACCAATGGGTTTGTCGTGTTGTTCTGCGTGACATAACTGTGCCTTGTGTTTATTACATTTGTATTTAAGTGATCGATCTATTCTGACTTCGCTGACAAAAGAGCAAATGACGAATAGAACGGTAGTAGGATCGAATTTAAAAGCTATTGAATGACTATCTGGGTGAAAGCTGACGCAGAGATGGTGTAACGAGGGAATCGAGAACTGTCTATGTGGAACTTGGACTTACTTTAGCATTAACAGCTCTATAGATTAGAGCCAGATGGCGAACTATACGCCTAGTTTTTAAAATTACAACCCTAATTTCAATTAAATTCAAAAATATTTTTGGGTGATTTACCATCGCTTACTGAAGGTTAAATGAGCGAAGGTCGGCGGATTTACCATGATATCAGACTGAGGTTTGGTTTTTCATCTATCCGTCTTAAGTGTAATTAGTGATTTAAATTAAATGGCAAAATCAATCAAGCTTAAGTGGCTGTTATATATCATCTTTACATTGTAAATCACAAATCGTAACTTTTGGGCTAAGTGTTGTGATTGCAGGGCTTGAGGGCTTTGTTTACACTTAATGCTTATGGATATATTAGTCGTATTTACCCTTTATCTGATCTACGGTTTGGCTTTCTTCGCCATCGGTTTTTCTGTTGTCTTTAGAAACTATAAAAACAGCCAGATCAGTATCTCCAAACTTCTCCCGATCCTTGCCATCTTTGGCTTTGTTCATGGTGTTCATGAATGGTCTGAACTTTATTTGATTCTCTATCAAGACCAATTTCAACGTTCTCAGTCGATCGAACTCTTCAAGGTTTTCAAGTTACTCTTTTCTTACCTCGCCTTAGGCGCTTTTGGGTGGAAAATGCTGGATCTGTTTGACTGGCGTTGGGTGAAGTGGGGCAAGATCTTCATTGGGCTGTTGCTGGTCGCGTTTACTTTGAGCTTGGTTGATCGCTTTGATGAGCAAGCATTTACCGACTACATCAACATCAGTAATAACCACATCCGAGTGTTGTTCGGCTTAGGTTCCGGCCTGTTGGCTGGCGTCACCATGATCATTTACGGCAAACAGTTTTATGATGTTGAACACCAAGCCGCGTCTCCTTTTGTTTATACCGGCGCTGCGTTGATCTTCTATGGTATTACTTCGGGCATTTTGAGCTCTGAATACGGCATCTGGGTTATCTTCTTAAGAACAATGTGTGCTTTGGCAACGCTTCATTTCTTGTGGAAAGCGCTGCGAGTGTTCGATAGAGAAAGAGAACTGCAAATTGAAGCCATGGTGCATCGCTCCTTTCAAGACGAAAAGCTTAAGGAATTAGGCGAGCTGACTTCAGCTGTTGCTCATGAAGTAAAAACACCGCTGAGCAGCGCAATGATGAGTTGCGACTTACTCGAGAAAAGACTGCCTGATGATGAGAATGTGGCTAGGCAATTGGTGAGGATCCGCAGTGGTATCGAGCGCGCCGCCCATATCAGTCAAGAAGTGCTGAATTATGCCCACCATCGAAAGGTGTCATTCAAAGCGGTGGGTGTGCGAGGTTTATGTCAATCGTCGCTTTCGCTGGTGGAATACCGACTGTCAGACTTTGATATCGAATTGGATGTTAGTAAGAAATTGCAAGTGCATGGCGACGCGATTCATCTAGAAGAAGTGCTCGTCAATATACTGGTAAATGCTGTTGATGCGAGTGAGCATACCAAGAGTATTTCTATCTCGGCGTATCCATTGGGCTCTAATGTGATCATAGAGCTCACCAATCGTGGCCCTGCTATTCCGGAAGATGTGATCGAGAAAGTGATGCAACCTTTCTTTACCACTAAGCCGGTAGGAAAAGGGACTGGAATGGGGCTGGCTATCTGTCGACAAATCATGACGCAACATCATGGTGAACTTACCTTGCATAATATTGAGAACGGTCTCATGGTGCGACTACAACTACCTAAGGCAACCCAATGAAATTAAAGCTATTGCTTGCAGAAGATGATGAGCAATTAAGAGAAGTGTTGGTCGAGGCGCTGGCACTCGAAGAATTTGACGTTGTTGCGTTTGATAATGCAGAAGATGCGTTGGATGCAGCAGGGGAGGAGACGTTTGATCTTGCCTTGTTTGATGTGGTGATGGGGGGCATGACAGGTGTTGAAGCCTTATCTAACTTGCGCCGATTGCAACCTAAAATCGGGATTGTGATCACCACGGCGTTCGCGACTGTGGATGTTGCCGTTGATGCAATGAAAAAAGGGGCGGACGAGTTCTTAACCAAACCCTTTAATTTGGCGGCACTGTCGGTAACGCTTAGAAGGGTTTATGCGGAACGATCTCCGCAGACTCCTGTGGAAGAGCGCAGTAACGACCAGGTGTTTAGTGCATTAGCTAACCCAATTCGACGTGCGGTGTTGAATCACTTGAGTATTCATCAGAAGTTAAAATTTATGGATTTATGCCGCGTTGTGGGAATTGAAGACCATACCAAGTTCAATTTCCATTTAAGGCAATTGGTGAATAGTGGATTGGTGAAAAAAGGAGAAGGCCGTATTTACTCCCTCACTCGTCGCGGAAAAGAAGTGCATTCGAGCATGCTCAAGTAAACGCTGAGGTTTTTATTATCTTTTTGATAAATAAGGATTAAAATCTAAATTTCTTACCAACCGTTTTTATGGTTCACGCAAAGAATATCGTGGGCCATTGGTGTGTTCTGTTCTTGGCTTCTCCATTCCATATCCTCGTTATATCGCCGTTTTTGTACATTCATACCTGCCATTGTTAGCAGCCTAACAAAATATGAATACTCACTTTTACGTTTCTGAATAATAAAGTTGTTGTGTCGCCAATTTAGTGCAAATATAATTGATAATAGTTCTCACTTGCGTTACAAGTTTGTTGTCAATCCAATGACAGACTTTAAATTATCGTTATTTAGCAGTTGTGTACGCCCCATGCTCGTCTATGAGTAATGTGACTTTCATTGTCATGAGTGGTGGTTTGTCTCAATGGCAAAGGAAGAAACATGAAGAAAACAATCAATTCAGTTCGCCAGTTATTGAGCGGGCTTGCCATCGTTCTAGCATCATCATTCATGATGACCGCGCATGCGGAAACCGTCACCATTGAGCATGTAAAAGGCACTGCGCAGTTTACTGAAGTACCACAGCGAGTGGTGGTTCTAGGCCACGGTAGCTTAGACGTGCTTGATAAAATTGGTGTGCAGCCAGTTGGCGCGCCTCATAGCTTGCTGCCTGATTACCTAGCTTCTTACAAAGATACTACGGCAAATACAGGTTCATTAAGCGAACCTGATTTTGAAGCTATCTACATGTTGAAGCCTGACATCATCATCGCGGAAAACCGCATGCTTAAGGTTTACGACAAACTGGCACAAATTGCTCCGACCATCATGTTCTCTATTGAAGGCGACAAGTACTGGGCTGATGCTCAGCAAAACTGGCGTGCGCTAGGCGACATCTTTGGTAAGCAAGCTGAAGTTGAAGCGATCATTAAAGAGACTCAAGCTTCTATCACAGCGGTAAACGACAAAGTAGCGTCTGACGAAACTTCAGCAATGATGCTAATGAACAACGGCAACAACATTGCGATGTTCAACAAAGGCAGCCGTTTCTCAATCATCTTTGATGACTTTGGTTTCGTGGAATCAAAGAGTGCAACCGTGGCTCCGATCAAGGGAACACACGGCAACCTAATCTCTTTTGAATACATTGCTGATGCAAAACCTGAAGTGCTTTACGTGCTTGACCGTGAAAAAGCGATTGGCAAATCAGAAGGTCGCGCTCAACAACTGTTTGATAATCCACTGGTTGCGGCAACACCTGCAGCGCAGCATGGCAACATCGTTTACCTTGATTCAAGTGCTTGGTATCTGGCTGGTGGCGGTGTGACAGCGATTCACAGAATGCTTGGTGACATTGAACGTACGATTCAATAGTTACTAACTATCAGATTTTCGGGCTTATAAGAGTGTTCTTATAAGCCCTTTTTCACTTTTTTATACGGGTTACCCGAGACCTACCTTTAGTATTATTTCTATGTTGAAACCCATTGCAGCTGCTGTATTTCTTGTTGTGTTATGCGTTGCGTCATTGATGATTGGAGTCGCTGAAATCAGTTTTAGTGACTTCTTCAATGGCAACCAACACGCCAACTCTATTTATATTGTTAGTCGGATCCCTCGACTACTCGCGATCGTGCTTGCCGGAGCGGGATTGAGTGTTTCTGGTTTGATCATGCAACAAATCGTACAGAACAAGTTTGCCGCGCCTTCGACGATGGGCACCATTGACTGTGCGATGTTGGGCTACATAGTCGGCATTCTAGTGCTAGGCAATGCTGCGCAATGGAGCTACTTAGGCTTTATCTTCGCGTTTGCAGTGTTTGGCACCATGCTATTGGTTCGCTTCCTACAACACCTTAAGTTTAAGAACGCGGTATTAGTGCCTTTGATTGGCATCATGTACGGCAACGTGGTTTCAGCGTTGACCACATTTATCGCCTACAAACACGACTTAGTACAAACCATGTCTGCATGGACGATGGCGAACTTTGCGAGCGTGTTGCAGGGCAGCTATGAAATCCTTTATCTCGCAGTGCCTGCTTGTGTGCTGGCTTACTACTTTGCGAGCCAGTTCAGTGCGGCGAGCATCGGTGAGAGCTTCGCGAAAAACATCGGCTTGAATTATCAGAAGATTGTCTTCATTGGTGTTGCGCTGGTTGCTATCTGCGCATCTTCTGTGGTGATGATCGTTGGTGTAATCCCATTCCTTGGCCTTATCGTGCCGAATATCGTGTCGCTGATGATGGGCGATAACATGAAGAAGATTCTGCCTTGGACGGCCTACTGGGGCGTGATCTTGGTGTTGGCTTGTGATCTGTTAGCTCGAATCGTCATCTTCCCTTATGAGATTCCAATCTCGATGGTAATCAGCATCTTTGGTGGCTTGATTTTTATCTACCTAATCATGAGAGACAAGTCGAATGCGTGATTCAGTAAAAATTGCGATTTTGGCTATCGCGTCTTTGGGTATGACAGCGTTATTCATCGGGCAGGGGCTGACATGGGATAACTACGAGTTCTTCTTGTCTCTGCGACTACCAAAACTGCTGTCGATTGTGTTGGCGGCAGTAGCGATCTCTGCGTCGTCACTGGTTTTCCAAACCATCACTAATAACCGAATTCTAACCCCATCCATCTTGGGCTTTGACAGCTTGTATATGCTGGTACAAACGGTACTTCTGTTTGTGTTTGGCAGTGCGAGTTTCTGGGTGATTGATTCAATCGCAAACTTTTCGATGTCTGTGACTGTCATGATTTTGTTCTCGTTTGCTCTGTTCCATTTCTACTTCAAGAGCAAGCGAAATAACGTATTCACACTGCTTTTGATTGGCATCGTATGTGGCAGCGTATTCTCGAGTTTGTCTAACTTCTTGGCGATGTTGATTGACCCGAACGAGTTCGCGGTGCTGCAGAATGTGATGTTCGCAAGCTTCAATAACGTGAAAGGCGAGTTGGTTTACCTCAGCCTTATTCCTTTGGGTTTGAGCTTGCTTGGCCTTTGGTTGCTGGCGCCTAAGCTTGATGTACTTTGGCTTGGTGTTGATAACGCGACAAGCTTGGGCGTGAACACCAAGCGACTGACTCAGATTACTTTGGTGATTGTGTCAGTGATGGTCGCGGTGTCTACGGCTCTGGTTGGCCCTGTGCTGTTCTTTGGCTTGATCACCGTGAGCTTAGCTCGCCAGATATTCCGATCTTATCAGCATCGTGTGCTTATCATCGCAAGCAGCTTGTTAGCGATCGTTTTATTGGTTTCTGGCCAATGGTTTATCGAAAAAGTGATGGCGTTTGAAACCACAGTGAGTGTGATCATTAACTTGGTCGGCGGTTTGTATTTTATGTTCTTGTTGTTACGCACCAGAATTCAGTAAAGGTAGTAAGTAGTGATTAAATTAACAGGTTTAAGTAAGAAGTATGGCAAGTCACTCGTGGTGGATGATGCCAGTGCTATGTTCCCGAAAGGCGAAGTGACTTCTATCATTGGCCCAAATGGTGCGGGTAAAAGTACACTGCTTTCAATGGCGAGCCGCTTAACCGACAGCGACGCGGGTGAAGTGGTCATTGGCGATAAGTTATTGGCTGAGTGGGATACTAAAGAGCTAGCGAAGCACCTTGCCGTGTTAAGACAATCAAACAACATCAATATGCGATTTACGATTCGTGAGTTGGTCTGTTTTGGTCGTTTCCCACACTCTCAAGGTCGCTTGAAAGACGAAGATCATAAGATCGTCGACACAGCACTAGAACACCTTGGCATTACTGACATCCAAAACAAATACCTTGATGAGTTGAGTGGCGGTCAGCGTCAAATGGCGTTTATCGCGATGGTTGTGGCGCAAGATACGGATTATGTGTTCTTAGATGAGCCACTGAACAATCTTGATATTAAACACTCGGTCGAAATTATGCAGACGTTGCGTCGTTTAGCGCATGAGTTCAATAAAGCGGTCGTTATCGTGATTCATGACATCAACTTCGCTTCTTGTTACTCAGATAACATTGTTGCGATGAAGAAAGGCAAAGTGGTTAAGTCGGGTAAGGTTTCGGAAGTGGTTGAAAAATCAGTGATGGAGTCTATCTACGAGATCCCATTTGAGATTCGTGAGTTCGATGGTGTTCGAATCTGTATGTATTATTCTGGTCGTTAGATTACTGAATAACTCGGTTGTTTTGCTTTCTAGCCGTTGAATGAAAAGAGCTCCCATATGAGGAGCTCTTTTTGTTTTCGGATAGTGTTTTTGTTGTTAGTGAAATGTTGCAATTCAAAGGTGGTTTCCCTTGTATTATAATAACTTAACTGACGTAATATTGACTGGTCGTACTTCTAATAACGCCAGTTTGAAGTCACTCACAGATCTACTCTTCATTTTTGAAAATCAATTGCTTTTTTTTCTGCTTAACCTCTAAAAACCCATCTACACTATGGTTATAACTGTTTGATTTGTATACGAGGTATCAATGAGTCGGAAACCCATAGTGTTAGTCGTGGATGACACCCCAAGTAACTTGGATGTGTTAACGGCAATACTCAAAGATACTTATCAAGTGAAAGTAGCGATTAACGGCACAATTGGTATCAAGATTGCGAAGATGGTGCCGCAGCCTGACCTTATCCTCCTTGATATCATGATGCCTGATATTGATGGTTACGAGGTATGCCGCCAACTTAAAGCTCAGCCGAATACGGCTCACATTCCTATCATTTTTGTGACCGCTAAAATTGGCCCTGAAGCCGAAGTGAAAGGATTATCTTTAGGCGCTGTCGATTACCTAACAAAACCTATCACGCCTGAAATCGCGCTCCAGCGTGTCAAAACCCACATCGCGTTGTATGACCAACAACGAGCACTGTTCCATCAAGTGAAAGACAAAACCGTCGAGATCAACCTAGGTAAACTTGAGACACTCAATATCTTAGGTCGAGCAGCGGAATTTAAAGACAACGAAACGGGTATGCACGTTAAGCGCATGAGCCACTACTGTGAAGTGTTGGGCAAGGCGTTGGGCATGACTGACGAAGATGCCGAAACGCTCCGAGACGCGGCGCCAATGCACGATATTGGTAAAATAGGTATCCCTGACAACGTGTTACTTAAGCCCGGAAAACTCGATGCGGAAGAGTGGGCGATCATGCAGAAACACGTCGAGTATGGTGTGGAGATTTTAGGGCAGCAAAGTGATTCAAAACTGATGCGCATGGCGATTCAAGTGGCGCAGTATCACCACGAGAAATGGGATGGTTCCGGTTATCCAAGTCAAGTGGCAGGGGAAGACATCCCATTGGTTGGCAGAATCGCTGCTGTGGCTGATGTGTTTGATGCACTGACTGCAGAACGCCCTTATAAAAAAGCTTGGAGTGTCGAAGATGCTTTGGCCTTAATCACTGAGCAGAAAGGTAAGCATTTTGACCCGACTATCGTTGATCTGTTTTTCATTAAATTGCCTGAGATTCTAGAGATAAAAGAGAAGTTCAAAGATGAGTGACCTCTGGCAGATGTGGGGTAAGTGGGGTAAGCGTTATGTCATCGCCATAATTTTGTTTGTTGTATTCGTTGTTCGTGCCGCTAGCGTCAACGCAGAGGCGGCTCCAGAGCAACAACCAAACCTATGGCACGACCCTGATCGTGAAATCACGTTTGTTGCGCTATCCAGTCATTATCCTTACTCATTTATTGGTGATGACGGAAAAGTCGACGGGATTATTCGAGATTGGGCTTACGATCTTGAAGAGCGTTTCAACGTAAAAACCAACTTCATCAGCGTAGATTCTCACGCTGAAGCAAAGCAAGCTTTGTTAGACGGGAAAGGCGATGTGTTTCCTTTTCAACAGTTTGATCCCAGCGAAGGAGGTCGTTTCCTTCAAACCGATCCTTATATCTCGTACCAAATTGCCGTCATTCTTCCTACCGATGACCACCTCAACAATAAAATTGAGCAAGAGGCCAAGAGACGAATTGCCATGGTTCGTGAAAGCATCGACCTTGAGCGATCTGGCGTGCAGCTTAGTTCGATTGAGAGAGTTGAGTTCGATACGGCCATTGATGCTATTCGTGCATTAGAAGATGGGTCGGTTGATGGCTTACTGGCTGAACCTGTAACCACCATGGATCTTGCTCATAAAAGCGGAGTAGAGAATTTAGCGGTCAACCATGTACTTGATCGCTGGAAGAGTATCAAAGCAGCCATGGTTATTCGTTCAAACGACAATGAGTTGCTTAATTTGTTGAATCAACAGATTGCAACGTTTGATATCGGTAAAAAGAACCGTATTTTATCTAAATGGTTAGATGACTCACCTTATCGCTCTCCCATTAAAGGTGTATTTGGATTCGGCAACCCGCCTTACATGTACCCAGACAGTACTTCTGTCGGCTTAGAGCATGACATTATGCAAAGGGCTTTGAACGATATGGGGTATCGATTGGGTGACGTTGTCACCTTGCCTCGTAGTGCGGCTCGTCAAGCCATTGATAGCAATAGCTCAATATCGTTTGTTTCTGGCGTTCAACTGGATGACTCTTCATTGCACTTTGTTAGTGACAAGGTGATGGATGTTGATTTTGTGCCAGTGTCATTAAAGAGGCGTAAGCTGGATTTGAAGTCGGCAAAAAATTTGTCATTGGGAGCTTTGCTGTTCGATGAAACATCGCCGATTAAAAACTCCGTAGAAGTGTTGGAAAGCCAATTGAGCATTGATCGGATAGATGATCTCGACAGCTTAGAGTCGGCGTTTTCCCAACTGAGAGCTCAAAATGTTGATCTCCTGATGGTGGAAAGGCGCGTGTTAACCTGGTTTGTCACCAATACCCGGTTTATTGAAATGCGCGAGATTCAACTCCATGAGGATTATAAAGTCAGCTATCCCATCTACGTGGATTTCAGGGGGGCTGAACTAAGAGACCGCTTCAACGCCGCATTGGCAAACCTGAAAAGGGAAGACGGTGAGTTTGAGCCAATCCTTAGAAGACAAATTAAGAACGACCTGACTCCGGTTCTGAAGAAGGCCGATATTATTGCTCAAATCTCAGCGTACTTTATCGTCAATGATCGCTTTGATGAATTGCCTAAGATTTTTGACATATTTGATGCAGATAATACCTTCACGGTGATTTCGGCACTGGCTGATAATAATAAGCGACCGCTTGAATCTTGGTTCCTAGGAGATGTATCAACGTCATCATTGGACAAGAAAAACACCTCTAAATTGTCATCCGTGACGAAAGGCGCTGGCTATAAAACGCAGACGGGCAGCACCAATGCTGGGTTTATGACCTTCTATTTCGATGTGGATTCCGTGGAAGGGAGCTATGTTTATTTCCCAGCCATTGAGCAGTTCAATTCATTCGGAGATGGTGCAAAACGCTATATTTCAGATATTTATCAATCAAACAGTTTAGCCGGTGAACTTCTTAATCTTAGTCAAAATGAACGTCAGTGGATAAAGTCTCATCCAGTATTAAAAATCGGTATTGATCCTAACTCTTTGCCTTATGAGGCCGTATCTAGCAAAGGGGAATACATCGGCATGATCGATGATTACCTAAAGCTGATCGAACAGAAAACAGGTTTACGCTTGGAACATGTTGATGTCGGCAGTTGGCAGGAGACTCGACGACTTGTTGATCATAGAAAAGTGCACCTTGTCTCGGCCGCTGTGGAGAATCGTTCACTTAGCGAGAGTGTGAAGGCGGGTAAACCGTTATTTTCTAGTCGCTTGGCCATAGCCTCAAGACGAGATGTGAATAGCCTTGTTTTAGAAGAAGCTGCCGGATGGAAAATAGGTATTTTAGAGGGCGGAGCCAACACAGGAGCTATCGTGGATAGTTACCCTGAGATCAACTGGGCGATGGTGTCCTCGACTAATGACGGCTTAGAGCTCGTGGAGTCGGGTGAGTTTGATGCGATGATTGATACCGTTGACGTCCTAACTTACCTAATCGACTCATTTGGCTATCGAGGGATTGGCATTATCGGCCGATTAGATTTCTTCCTGTCGCCAACTCTGCATGTCATCAAGTCTGAACCATTACTGTTGTCTATTGTGAACAAAGCGATAGGCAGTATCTCAGCTGAAGAACACCAGAAGATCTCAGCAAAGTGGGCTGCACCCAAAGCGATAGAAAGAGTTGACTATCAATTGGTTTACACCATTTCGGTTTTCTCTCTGGTGATCCTTCTTCTTATTATTTTCTGGAATCGTAAATTAGCGAAGCAGATCAGTATTGCTAAGGAAGCGACCGAAGCTCTGGAAAAGGCGCAGAACCAACTCTACAACATGCTAAATAGCTCTCCAATTGCAGCCAGCGTGGTATTTGAAGAAGAGGTTCGTTACGCGAACGATACGGCAAAACGTTTGTTTGGTGTGGAAGATCAGGCGTTGTCTTCTATCGACGTCGCTGCTATCCATGACTCGCTGAGCGTTCGTGATGACGTGCATAAAGAGCTCGACCTTGACGGTAAAGTTGAGAATAGGGAGTTGGTACTCAGAAAGTCTGATGGAACCCGATTTGTTGCTTTGGTCAGTTATTATCTTTTTGAGATTGATGGGGAAGTCGCCACACTATTTTGGGCATTCGATATTTCAGAAATGAAGCGCCTTAACGAGCAATTGGAAGAAGAGAAACAGAGAGCCGATTTGGCGAGCCAAGCTAAATCGGAATTCTTAGCCAATATGAGCCATGAGATAAGAACCCCAATGAACGCCATTATTGGTTTGTCTTATCTGGCGATTGGCGAAATATCGAATCCTGTCGCTCGAAATTACATTGAGAAAGTGCACCGTTCTGGCCATTCGTTACTCGGCATCATCAATGACATCCTTGATTTTTCAAAGATAGAAGCAGGGCAACTTGTTATTGATAACGTCCCGTTTGATCCCGTAACGACCTTTAAAGATGTGATTGAGTTGATGGAGTCGAAAGCGGCTGAGAAACAACTCAATTTATCGATGGTCATCGACCCAGAATTAGACACGCCATTGCAAGGCGATCCATTGAGGTTGTTCCAAGTCATACTCAACCTTGTGGGCAACGCGATTAAGTTTACGGAAAAAGGCAGCGTAGCGTTAAGTGTGGAGCATGTTGACTCGAACGATAGCAGCCTAACCATGAAGGTGAGTGTGATGGATACCGGGATAGGCATCTCGGATGAGAACCGTCACAAGCTGTTTGAAGCCTTTAGCCAAGCGGATACCACAACAACACGTCGGTTTGGCGGTACAGGGCTTGGGCTCAACATTAGCCAGAAATTAGTGCATGCGATGGGCAGTCAAATTACGGTGGAGAGTGTTTACGGGCAAGGCAGTGAGTTCTCCTTTGTGCTGACATTGCCACGATCAAGCTCGGATGCGTTAGCCGACTTCAAAGCCCAAGAGCTGCAACTGGATTATCAGATAGAGTTCAAAGGCCAAAGAGTTCTACTGGTTGAAGACAATGAGCTGAACCAAGATCTCGCCTTAGCATTTTTCAGTCGCTCTAAATTAAATGCCGATCTTGCTGAAAACGGAAAGGAAGCGCTGGAGCTAGCTAAAAACAACGACTACGAAATAATCTTCATGGATCTTCAAATGCCTGTTATGGACGGCTTTGAAGCTACCCGTTTGATTCGTGAATTCAATACAGATGTACCGATTATTGCAATGTCGGCCAATGTTTTTTCTGATGCGAAACAACGAGCGAGGGCGTCGGGCGTCACGGACTTCTTGGATAAGCCAATTGTTATTGATAAAGCGATGTCTTTGATTACTCGCTACATTGTTCCTGAGGTATTAGTTGAAGGTCGAGCGCCATCAGACACGCCTTCAGATGCGATCCAGACAGGTGATTCTGACGAGAGTGCGGAATTACACTCCGATACTCACATAGAACCGCCTGTTTTCTCTCAGTCGAGGTTTGAGCAACTGACTTATCATGATGTGCAGCTGCAAGCCAAAATGCTTGATAGGTTCTGCCAAGGCTCGCCAGACATGATGTCGGAAGCTTTCGATAATTTAGTACAAGGTGAATGGGAGACGTTAGAGCGTAATCTTCATACCTTAAAAAGCATGGCAGCTGCGATTGGTGGATTGCGATTGGCAGAGTTACTCAGTGATTTAGAAAGCAAAGCTCATAACAAGGCGTGTGATGAAGAAGATCTTAAGCAAGGCGAACTTAGGTTAATCGAACTGACTAAAGCAGTTGAGATCAGCTTTGATGTGTCTGGTGTTGAGGGATTCAATACAACAAGTACTGAAGAAGCCGATTCGAGTCTTGCTGATACCTCTGATTCACCGAGCATCACGTCAGAACAGCATGCTCAGTTGCTATCACTGCTGGAAGCTTATGATAACGATGCAACTCAATATGTGACAGAGTTACTGGCACAGTATCCACATTCTGTTGTTCTCAAAGATGTTCAAAGTGCGTTAGATAATTATGACTTTGAACGAGCCAAAGAGGGGCTTGGCGCTTCTGAGTAGTTGTCTTTTATAAATATCACTTCAACATTAAAGCCTTTAGCTCTTACAGCGAAATAACGGGCTAGCTAAAGGCTTTAAATCTATCTATACCGAACTAACCACTCACGTTCTGTTTGATTAGCTCAACAACCGTATCGTATCGGTGCGGCAGTTTTCGGTTTCGTTTTTGAACCAAATACAGCGTTTCCTCAACTTCTACCTTTGGCGGAACAACGTGTAGCTTGTCTCGTTCTGGGAAGTGTTCAACCGCGCCAGCCGGTAACACGGTAAAACCTAGCCCTTTTGATACGGGTAGCAAGATCTGGTGAAGCTGATTGATGTAGCCAGATCTTGGTATCTCATTAACGTTGATGTTCGCTAAATCTTTATCTCCGCAAAGGTCGAAATACAAAGACAGATAGTGTGCAGAATCTGGGTGCGCAATCAGGCCAATGTCATGAAGTACTTGCGGCGTTATCTCTAAGTCAGCAAGGCTGTGATGGACAATAAGACACAGCGCTTCTTTGCCGATGACTTGGCTTTGGTAGTAGCTGTCGTTCGGGGAATGCCTAACAATGCCGATATCGGTAGTGCCTTCGATTAGGTCATTCAATATCTTTTTGTTTGGAGCGGCTTCTAAGTTAATGCTGAGCTCTTGGTGTTGCTGTTGAAGCTCAAGAAGCTTGGGATACAGACGCAAAGAGAGTGAGCCAGAGCAAGATAAGTGACATTGTCCAGCATAAGGATTATCAAAACTCAGAGACTCAAAAAGAGCTTCTTGGTCTTTCTCTAGCTTGAGCGCATAGCGATACATAATTCGACCTTGTTCGGTCAGCTCGAAGCTCTTATTTTCTCGAGAGAGCAGGTCACAATTACAAGCTTGTTCAAGCTTCTTGATATGTTGGCTGACTCCAGGTTGTGTCATGTACAACTTTTCGGCAGTTTGGGTGAAATGGCCAACTTCAACCAGAGTCTTAAACGTATTGAGCCAAAGTGGATTAATCATACTCACCTTCAAATGCTAAAGCCTATAAATAACAAGACTTATAAATCACAGAGCCTGTAAACAACAAAGCCAATAAATAACAGAAAATTATTATTATCTTAAGTAATGATAATTTCAACTCTAGCGTCTTAAGTCACGCTAATCAAAGTCATAGGGTGGTAACACTTTATATTGGTCTATTGGCCGCTTTGTAGAGTTGCTATGAGTAACAAAGTGTTGCGACTTTGTTGAATTTTTGGTCTATTGACCAACTGTGCTCATATTTAGGAACGAAGATGAATAGAAATGTTTGGCTGCTCTCACTGTGTCAGGCCTTGTTGATGACGGGTAACATACTACTGATCTCTGTGATTGGTTTGATCGGTAAGCAGATTGCGCCCAGTGTCAGCATGATTACCTTGCCGGTTGCACTGCAGTTTTTGGGTTTAATGGCAGCCACTATTCCTGCGTCTTTAATTTCTGGCAAGTTAGGGAGAAAGCGAGGGTTTAGCATTGGTAATGTGGTTGGCATTACAGGAGCTAGTCTTGCCACCTACGCACTGTCTCAACAACACTTCTATCTGTTCTGTTTCGCTACGTTCTTACTTGGGATAGGCATAGGTTTTGGCACGCTTTATCGTTTTGCTGCAATCGAGGTGTGTGATGAAAATGCCCGTCATCGAGCGATATCTATCTCTATGGCTGGTGGCGTTCTAGCAGCAGTATTAGGGCCAAACTTGGCGATTATGTCTCAACAGTGGTCGCAAGATGGCTTGTACATTGGTGCTTTTGCTTCTTTGATTGGATTGAACATTCTTGCGTTACTCATCTTACAAACCATTCAATTCCCAAAAGTCTCTTTTAATAGTCAGGCGCCTAAATCCGATCCTCTCAGCGTGATAGTGAAATCGCCTAACTTTATTGGTGCCGTGTTTGCTGCCATGGTCGCTTATGCGGTGATGAATATCCTGATGACAGCAACGCCATTGGCAATGATTGGTTGTGGCTTTGACTTTACCAAGGCGGCGGGCGTCATTGAGTGGCACGTGCTGGGCATGTTTGTTCCTGCATTCTTTACTGGCTCACTTATCGAGAAGTTTGGCTCACGAATGATGATCTTGGCGGGCGGGGTGCTGTTCGTTGTCTGTATCGCGATTAACATTCATGGCGAATCTATTTGGCACTTCAGAGCGGCCTTGGTTGTGCTAGGTGTCGGTTGGAACTTCATGTTTATCGCGGCAACGGGTTTGTTTAGTCAGTCTTACCAATCGCAGAACAAAGCCAAGGCACAAGCGTTTAATGAGTTTGTTGTCTTTGGGTGTGTGACGATTACCGCCATGCTTTCTGGTTGGTTAGAGTCAACAGCTGGATGGCAGAACCTCAATATCTATGTATTACCATTCGTGTTAGCTGTTATCTTGTTGTTCGCGTTCAGCGCACGTAAATCACACATTCAAAAACAACCGGTTTAAGGACCAGTTGAACGGCTGAAAAATTGAACGTTAGTGCTGCGGTAACCGGTTTACAGTGCTAATAATGCTATCCAAGCACAGACCAATAAAAAGCCCTACCAATAAGGTAGGGCTTTTGCTTACGGCTTAAATAATAACGTTTTCTTAAAACTGCTGTCGTGGCTTATATCCTTTGACAACAGTACTTAAGCTTGTGTTGTAAATACGCATGACAGAGCCTGCGATGATTTACAGGTCGACCAAAATTGTCTTAGTCGTAATCCCACCTTGGTCATCGATTATCTTCAGTGTCACCTCGTGCTTTCCGTATGAAGGGAAGATTGATGTGAATGTGCGACCTCGTTTGACCTTTCCATTTGGAAGTGTCCATTCGGTATCAACAATACGACCATCGCTGTCTGAACTTGTAGACCACATGGTTACCCAGCGACCCAAGTGAATGTACTTCGCGCTCGCTTCTGGAAGGGCGTTTGGAGATTCAACACTCACTACGGAACTAAATGAATCGGTAGCGCCTTTGTCGTCAACAACAGTCAAGTTCACCGTGTATTCACCGGCTTGCTCGTAAGACCAAGTTGGTGCCACTTCGTTACTTGTTGTGCCGTTGCCAAAGTCCCATAGGTAACGGGTGATCTCACCGTCTCGGTCTGAGCTGAAGTTGTTTACAGAAACATTCAGGCCAGTCACATTCAGCTCGAAGTTCGCAGTAGGAGCGGCGTTGTGTTGGCTTACTTTAGATAAGCGAACCACGCCGTATTCGTTGTTATCACTTTGATTCACAATATCGACCGCTAAACCAAACTCCGTCAGGATACGTCCTGAATCTGGTGCTTGAGGCGATGTGTAATCTTGGTCATCCGAGAAGCTAGCATTGCCAACCAAACTGGTATCTTCGAGTACATCATTGTCGCTGTTTACAAGACGCATTGGAGTATGATCTTTGAGTGAAAACGCAGCGTCTCGAACTTGGTAGCGTGTTTGAGCAACTTCACCAGAGTTTGCCCACACCATGGCATTTTGATCTGCATCGACCACGCCTAACCAACCTTCACCAGGGTGTTTACCTACCCAGTTGTCAGTTAGTGATTCGTCGACGTACCAAATGATCAAGCCAGGGTCGAATGACATCAGTTGTCCCATGCGTTTGATGTTCGCTAGGCCTTCATCAACGTCCATGTGGCTGCGCCATTGCAGTAGATAGTAGTGCTGCGCTTGATGGAATCCATTACTCAGCTTGTAACCATTAAGGGCGAAGGTGGAGTTGCTCTCACCATCATCTATATCGGTCACTTCACCATCGACAACCACAGCAAGGTTATCTAAATAGAAGCCTTCCATTGCTAAGCCGCCATCGGTGATGTATTCAAAAGACAGCTCAACTTGTTGGCCTGCCCATTGTGAAACGTCGAACTCAGCGTCAACCCATCCGCCAGATTCGCCGCCAATAGCAGGAACGAGGCCCGCGTTGTATGGGTCGTCCATTGAGGTAATGTTGCCTGCAATGGCTTGTCCGTTGATTAGCACGCGCGCAAAGTCGTAGTCTTTTTCAATCTCATACCAAGTTTTGAAAGACAGAAGTGCAGAATCACCCGCTGGGATCAGCAACTTGCGAGTCATACTGTTTTTCAGGTCATCGCCTTTTTGAGAGTGGAATGAATACTCGCCCTCAAAGGGTTTCAGACTTTCAATCTGCTTTTCAGGAAGATCCACTTTAATCATGTTGGGACGGCTATTATCCGTTGTTTGGAACAGCGTATAAACTTGTGGGGTGTCTTCTAGGTCATCAATCGAGATCTGATCATCGTTAATCCAACGTCCGCCAATCGATTTCTGTAGGAAGTGTTTTGCCCAAGAGCTGAATGCCGTTGGTTGTGTACCACCAATTTGACCAGCCCAACTGCCCGAAGACATGATTGACCAGTAAGATACAGGTTCGCCTTTGCCTGTGTATTGCGTGTCGTACTCGTCTGGTAAGCCTAAATCATGGCCATATTCGTGGGCACAAACACCAGCAGCCGCATCAATCGGTTGAATGGTGTAATCGAACGCCGCGTATTGGCCACCAAATCGATCTGGAAGCGAGCTAGAAGTACCTTCCAGTACATGAGTGCGACCAAGGTTGAATCGGTGAGACCAAATCGCATCAGGGCCTAACACGCCACCACCGGCTTCTTCGCCTACCGATGCATGAAACACCATCAGGTGATCAATCACACCATCGGGTTCGCGGAAATTTCCGTCACCGTCGTAATCGTAACGATCTTCGATGTCGTAATCGGCAAGGTTGATACTCGGGTCTTGAGCCAGTTGATTCAGCGCTTCACGAACCAGTTCTTGTGCGTTTAAGTCGTTGTCGGTGGTAGGGGAGTTACCACCATAGAATGACGCAGGCTTAGAGGCGCGATACCAACCCGCAGCTTGACCTGCAACGCTGTAACTGTCACCTGATTCGCTTTGGTAATATTGGCGCATCGAGATTAGGTTCTCGCCGTTGGGCCCCGTGTAGCCAGAATTTGAGAACAACAGCTCTTGATAATGCTCTGGGTTGTAGCTCTCGTAGAGCATCTGCGTGTGCTCTTCGGTCAACTTGTTGTCATCCCAGTTCAAATCGGGGAAATCGACCAATAGAGCGAGTACTTTGTCGGTACGCTTGGTGCCGACTTCTAAAGCAAAGACACTCGCTTTTTTAACACCAGACCCTTTTCCTATGGCTTTGAGTATTTTTGCGCGTTGCTCGAGTGCTTTTTTTCCGAATTGAGCATCGCCTTTAAAACCGGAATTGATTTTATTTTTCAAGTAACGGTCAAGCGCATCGTGCTTTGCCGCATCGGTTGCATCTTGGTCGACTAAGCCTTGTCTAACTAGCATTTCAATGAGTTTGTCTTCATTAACTACGCCTAAATCAATAGGTGTTTTTGCATAACCACTGACGCTAAATAGAGTAAGCATTGCTGAAGCCAACAATGTTTTTCTCATCATTTTCATTATATTTCCTTTTTATATTTCCATGTCGATATCAGTATCAACTTGCCTTATTCGGATCTGTTGTCCGAGTTTGGCCTAATACACTCTTGTGGTGTCTTATTTAACTGACGTGTGTTTGTTGTATGTTTTTTACCTTCTATCTCTTTTGTATTGGTTGTCTCTTTTCTATTTTTTGAATCAAACGAAGTGCTCTTCACTTTTTTAGCGTTGAGATAGATACGCAAAGCTTCTTGATTTTCCTCATAGGTTAAGCCTGAACAGATAACACCTCGTTTAATCAATGACTTCAGCAATAGTTCGTCGTTCTCAATAGTGGAAGCCTGTGACAGTGAGGAAAAAATTAGAACCATTAAAGCCATTGTTTTGTGTGACATTCTTATATCAAGCCATCAGTTTTGATTATGTAACAAAATATATTTATAAAATTTACCAATCAAATGGATAATTATTACAATTAATTATTCGTTCCGGTTTCAACATTTAGAGTTAATATAGAATAAGGAGTGTTATTTATTCTATTGTCAGTTATTTAATGGGTTTTATTGAATGAATAGTTGATAGTTTGGATGTTTAATAACATTGATTAGGTCGTGGTTATTATTCTGGAGGGCGCTTTATACAAGGCGTTGAGTTCTAACTAATAAGATGATTTTTTATTATCGGTGTTTTAAAATACGCATGTAATAACTGAGTCATTAGTAAATACCCATGCTCAAATTATTTTTACTCAAAATATCAATAATTAGGGTATTGAGAGTAACTTTCAGTGTTTCAATGACGCGAAATTTAACAATAGCGGCGGTGATAGGATCGGCGAGTAGCAAAAAGAGCCCGTGTTTGAGCTCTTTTCCTTTTAGTCTCGTTGGTATTTTTACTTATGACTGAGAGACATCGCGATAAAAGTAACGTTCACAAGTGCTTGGATTCATGCGTTTAATGACGTTGGATATTAAAGCGATAACCAGCACTGAGAATACTAACCTTCCCCAAAATATGGTGTAGAAGTCAGCCCCAATGAGCATGATCAACAACGTATCTTCAATCAAACTGTGGAGCAAGTTGAGCAGCATGATTGCTGTGAATACATCCCTCGCGGAGATATGTCCTTTCTTGGCTTCGTTGATCAATAAGCCACCGCCAAACGAAAGACCAAGCGTGATTCCTATGATCGTTAAATTGGTTGCGTCCTTGCTGATTCCTAGCAGTCTCAAGAACGGTCTTAACAATATTGCCATGAGCTTTTCAATGCCGAGAATCTTTAAAACTTTGAGTAGCAGTAATAGAGCTGAAATCACCATGAAGATAACCGCAAAGCTCTTGAGCTGTTCAATAGCCCAACCCAAATAGCTTGTGTCTCCTGATACTTCAGGCTGCCAAAGTACGGTTGCTGGGTAATTGAGCAAATCCCCATATTGATAACTGAGATTAAGTAGCCATGCCAGCACCAAGCTACCACCGACTCGCACCGACAACGTAGCCAGCCAGCTCACGCCTGCCTTTTTGGCTATCGCTCCTTCAATCGGCAGAGAGTGGGCGAGAAGCATCATACTGCCTAAAACCGAGGCTTGAGCAACCGTTAAGGGAGCGTCGGAATTGATGAGAATAATCAGCCCCGCATAGATGTTAGTGAGTATGGTGGTTGCCCATACCAAGCCCATTTCTTTCGGTAAGCCGACGCTTTCCATTATTGGGCTCAGCCATTCGCTAAGAATCACGATGCCGCCGAGCTCTTCAACGACCTTTATCACGATGATAATTGGAATCATGATTCGGAAAAGAGTCGAGGTGACATCGAAAATCTCTCTAAGGAGTTCTTTAAAAAATTGATAGGTTGATTTCATAGTTACGACCATGGTTCGATTGTTTGGTATGAGAAGATCTTACCGTGATTGTTGTGATTCAGATTTCTAAATTGACCATTAAAGTTGTGATAGATTTTTTAATTATCGTAGTATTAAAAATTATAAGTCATAAATGTATTGGTTTGAGAAATTATGGTAATTGACCGTATAGATAGAAGCATTCTGGTTGAACTGCAAAAGAACAACCGAATCCCTAATCAGACATTGGCTGAGCTGGTCGGGTTGTCACCGCCTGCTTGCTTAAAGCGAGTGAAACGGCTGAGAGAAGAGGGCGTGATAGTCGGTGATGTGTCCATCATTAATCCAGAACTGACCGGCAGTAAGATGACTTTGGTTGTGTCCGTGGAAATGGAGCGTGACCGAGGGGATATTTATCAGATCTTTCGCCATTCTATTTCTAAGGCGTCAGAGGTCACGCAGTGCTATCAGATATCGGGCAGTTTTGACTTCATGTTGATTGTGACGGTCAAAGACATTCAAGCCTACGAAGACTTTGTGGAGCGAGTACTACGCAAAGATCTGAATATTCGTAAATTCCATACCTCTGTCTCAATGAGAACCGTGAAATTTACCACTGCCGTAAACTTAGATGAGTCGTGACTGTTAGCTCGAGAAGGTATGTGAAGTTATTAGCTTTGTGAGGTACTTAGCTAATATTTGTATAAATAGCAGGCATTTACACAAAATGTGACGTTCACATTTTGTCATAACTTTAATAATTGTATATATTCCTCGCCTAAAATAATAATTAACCTAAGTTAATATAATGACTGTCAGCTCATCTACTCAATCTCGTGAAACGCTTCTCAGCGAAAACGAACAACTTGTCTCTACCACTGACTTAAAAGGCGTGATTACGTACAGTAATGATGCTTTTTGTCGTATAGCGGAATACAGCCAACAAGAATTGCTAGGGCAACACCACAATATCGTAAGGCATAACGATATGCCGAAAGCCGCTTTTGCTGATATGTGGGTTAACCTAAAGCAAGGTAAAGCGTGGCGTGGCATCGTAAAAAACAAAACCAAATCCGGCGGGTTTTATTGGGTCGATGCTTACGTAACTCCGATTTACGACAATGGTAAGGTCAGTGGCTACCAGTCTGTTCGTGTTAAGCCAAAGAATGAATGGATACAAGTTGCAGATAAGGCTTATCAAGGCTTATTGAAGGCTGAAAAGTCGGGTCGCCAATGGTCCTTAAAGATCAGTGACAGTGTTCGTTACGCCGTGTTGCTAGGCTCTTTGGCTGCGCCTCTGGTTTCAAATCTTATCGAAGTAGGGCAAGTATCCCAATGGTTGTTGAGCCTACTTCCTGTTTCAGCATTAGCTCTGCTTTTCCGACAAGAGCTGATAGATACTCCACTGCAGTTGAAAAAGCTGCAATCGAAATTCGATAGTGTCAGTCGCCTGGTCTATTCAGGTAATAGTCAGTTCTCTGTAGCCGATTTTCACTTAAAGTTATTGTCTGCAAGAATCCGCACCGTATTAGGTCGTATGACAGACTCTGCTAAGCCGTTACAAGACTTGGCTGACAACCTGAATGCCACGTCATTTGAAGTATCTGAAGCTTTAGATCAACAAACAAAAGATATTCTTCAAGTGCGAGAGGCGACTGAAGAGGTTGAAGTCACGGCCAATGAGGTCTCTTCTCGCACAGAAGAAGCGCACCAGATTGTCGATGTGACTTTGCAAACTTGTGCTGGCGCTAAAGAGAGTATTAATCAAACTCATCAAAACTTAGAGAGCCTAGCTTCTCAGGCCGAAAAGGCGACTCAAACGACTTACCAACTGAGCGACCAAGCGCAGAGCGTAAGTAAGATAATGGAAGAGATTGGTGGAATCGCCGAACAAACCAACTTGTTGGCCCTGAACGCTGCGATTGAAGCGGCGAGAGCGGGCGAGCAAGGACGAGGTTTTGCTGTCGTTGCAGACGAAGTCCGTGCGTTGTCGGGTCGAACCTCAAAGGCTACGGTTCAGATCAAAGAGAGCATCGATACCATGCTAACGACGATTGAAGGGTGGCAAAAAGATATTCTGGCGAACCGAGAGCAAACGGACGCGTGTGGTGATGTTGCGAAGGTGAGTGCAGAGCGTTTGTCGGAAGTCGAAAACCTAATGCAATCCATGAATGAACTCATGCAGTCTGTTGAAAGTTCTGCTCATAAACAACGTAAGCTGTCGAGTGAAGTTAACCTGCATATGCAGTCTATCGCGTCTACGGCAGAGCAAAATTTGGTTGCCACGCATTCTGTGAAAGACCACTCCACAGAGCTAAAAGAACAAGTCAATGAGTTCTACCAACTGGCGAAGCGTTTCGAAGAAAAATAGCCGTTAGATTCAAACTCGAATGAGAAATAAGTGACAAAAAAAGCCCCGCATTTTCATGCGGGGCTTTCTGTATGCATCAACCCATTTAAGGGCAAGACAATGTATTCAAGATTAAGCTAGAAGCTCTTTCGCTGTGTTTACTACGTTTTCAGTAGTGAAACCGAACATCTTGAATAGCTCACCTGCTGGTGCAGATTCGCCGAACGTTGTCATACCGATGATCTTGCCACCGAAACCAACGTACTTGTACCAAAAGTCAGCGATGCCAGCTTCTACAGCGATACGTGCTGTAACGTCAGATGGAAGTACAGACTCACGGTACTGCGCGTCTTGCTTGTCGAACGCGTCAGTCGCAGGCATAGAAACTACGCGTACTTTCTTACCTTCAGCTGTTAGCTCAGCAGCAGCGTTAACCGCTAGCTCAACTTCAGAACCCGTTGCGATAAGGATAAGCTCTGGCTTGCCTTCACAATCTTTCAGGATGTAACCACCCTTAGCGATGTTTGCTACTTGCTCAGCGTCACGAGCTTGTTGTGCAAGGTTTTGACGAGAGAAGATAAGTGCAGAAGGACCATCTTTACGCTCGATTGCTAGTTTCCAAGCCACTGCAGACTCAACTTGGTCACATGGACGCCATGTGCTCATGTTTGGAGTTAGACGTAGAGAAGCGATCTGCTCAACTGGTTGGTGAGTTGGACCATCTTCGCCTAGGCCGATAGAGTCATGCGTGTAAACTTGGATGTTCTGAGTTTTCATCAGAGCAGCCATACGCATAGCGTTACGAGCGTATTCCATGAACATTAGGAACGTTGCGCCGTATGGTACGAAACCACCGTGCAGAGCGATACCGTTCATGATAGCCGTCATACCGAATTCACGTACACCGTAGTGGATGTAGTTACCAGAGAAGTCGTTTGCTTCAAGAGACTTAGAACCAGACCACATAGTTAGGTTAGAAGGCGCAAGGTCAGCAGAGCCGCCCATGAATTCAGGTAGCATAGCACCGAATGCTTCTAGAGCATTTTGAGATGCTTTACGTGATGCGATGTTTGCTGGGTTAGCTTGAAGATCAGCGATGATTGCCGATGCTTTCTCTTCCCACTCAGCTGGTAGGTCACCGTTTACGCGGCGTTTGAATTCAGCTGCCAGCTCAGGGTATGCTGCTTCATAAGCTGCAAGTTTCTCGTTCCACGCTGCTTCCTTAGCTGCGCCTGCTTCTTTCGCATCCCACTCTGAGTAAACTTCCGACGGAATTTCAAAAGGACCGTGCTCCCAACCTAATTCTTTACGTGTTGCTGCAATTTCTTCAGCGCCTAGTGGTGCACCGTGACAGTCGTGCGTACCTGCTTTGTTTGGAGAACCAAAGCCAATTACTGTTTTAGTACAGATTAGAGTAGGGCGAGGATCTGCTTTAGCCGCTTCAATCGCTGCGTTGATAGCGTCAGAGTCGTGGCCATCTACTGCTGGGATTACGTGCCAGCCGTAAGCTTCGAAACGCTTAGGTGTATCGTCAGAGAACCAACCTTCAACTTCGCCATCGATAGAGATACCGTTGTCATCCCAGAAAGCAACCAGCTTACCAAGGCCTAGCGTACCTGCTAGAGAACATGCTTCGTGAGAAATACCTTCCATCAGACAGCCATCACCCATGAATGCATAAGTGTAGTGGTCTACGATGTCGTGGCCTTCTTTGTTGAACTGTGCAGCTAGCGCTTTCTCAGCCATAGCCATACCAACAGCGTTAGTAATGCCTTGACCTAGAGGACCAGTCGTTGTTTCGATGCCTGGTGCGTAGCCGTACTCTGGGTGACCTGGAGTCTTAGAGTGCAGTTGACGGAAGTTCTTAAGGTCTTCAATTGAAAGCTCGTAACCTGCTAGGTGCAGCAGAGAGTAAATCAGCATTGAGCCGTGGCCGTTAGACAGGATAAAACGGTCGCGGTCAGCCCACTCTGGGTTTGCTGGGTTGTGGTTTAGGTGAGAACGCCAAAGTACTTCAGCGATGTCAGCCATACCCATAGGTGCGCCTGGGTGACCAGAGTTTGCTTGTTGTACGCCGTCCATGCTTAGAGCACGAATAGCGTTAGCTAGATGTTTGCGATTCATAAGAACTTCCGAATAAAAATTAAGAAAAACAAAATTGATAAAAGTAGGGGAACTGAACGTTCCCCTATTTGAATTTGGTAAGAGTGATTACAGCTTAGCTGCGATCATGTCTTCTAGTTTGCCTTGGTCAACGGCGAAGTTGCGGATGCCTTCAGCCAGTTTCTCAACAGCCATTGCATCTTGGTTGTGGTCCCATAGGAACTCAGCGTGAGTCATCGCTGCTGGACGCTCTTTAGTACCGTTAGAGTCGATAAGCTTCTCTACTACTTCGCCTTCTGCTGCTTCTAGGTCAGCTAGAAGTTGAGGAGCGATAGTTAGACGGTCACAACCAGCAAGTTCAAGGATCTCGCCGATGTTACGGAAGCTTGCGCCCATAACAACAGTTTTGTAGCCGTGGTCTTTGTAGTAGTTGTAGATATCTGAAACTGAGATTACGCCTGGATCTTCTGAAGCTTCGAAATCACGACCTTCTTTCGCTTTGTACCAGTCCATGATGCGACCTACGAAAGGAGAGATTAGGAATACGCCAGCTTCAGCACAAGCACGAGCTTGAGCGAAAGAGAATAGAAGCGTTAGGTTACAGTTGATGCCTTCTTTCTCTAGGATTTCAGCAGCACGGATACCTTCCCAAGTAGAAGCCAGTTTGATAAGGATGCGGTCGTTAGTGATGCCAGCGTCGTTGTACATTTTGATAAGTTGACGAGCTTTAGCAACGCTGCCTTCCATGTCGTAAGAAAGACGAGCATCTACTTCAGTAGAGATACGGCCAGGTACAACTTTCAGGATTTCTTTACCGATGTTCACGTTAAGCATGTCGCAAGTATCTTGAACTTGCTGTGCTTTATCGCCGCTTTGCGCTTTTGCGTATTCGATAGAAGCATCGATTAGAGGAGCGTACTCAGCAATTTGAGCAGCTTTAAGAATTAGAGATGGGTTAGTTGTTGCATCTTCAGGAGTGTACTTGCTGATAGCTTCGATATCGCCAGTGTCAGCTACAACAGTTGTTAGTTTACGAAGTTGCTCTAATTTATTGCTCATTTTGATCATCCTATGTATCGCATAACACCTCGTTAATGGGAGAGGTGTGGGCATTTGCAAGCTAACTAATGAAGTTCTCAATGGTTGTACCAGTGAGCCAAACTTACATTAATTTAAATTTTTCTCCGAACGAACATTTGCACAGAACATTTGATCGCTCGATGAGTAAATGATGTAGCCATATTTATCCGATCTAGCCCCAAAGTCAACGGTAAATAGTGCTGTATGGTGACTTCAGTCAAATATATTTCGCTCTAGTAATCATGGGGTATGCAAGCAAACGTTTAACGAGCAAAGTGAGGTGAATTAATCAACAACAAAACCATGGTTATGATGGTGATCAAATGTTCCTTGCTGTTACATATGTTCGGAGTGTAAACTTGTGTATCACTTGCTTAAGCATCGAACATTTGTTCTTCAAGCAGGTAAAATAATTGTTAAATATTGGTTGGGTGGTATATGAGTAAGAATATCCAAGATGTTTCCGAAGAAAACACTGATCTCCTCACTGAAGTCGCTGTTGCCTATTATCAAGATGGTGCCACGCAAGAAGAGATCTCCAAAAAGTACTCTATCTCCCGTGCAAAGGTTGGTCGAATGCTCAAACAAGCCAGAGATGAGGGCATTGTTGAGATCACCGTTAAATACCACCCTGTCTTTAGTGCGAAGATCGAGCAACGTCTGATCGAACGATTTGGTGTAAAGCGAGCGCTTGTTGCACTAGACCAACCAAATGAAGAGAAGCAGCGATTACAGGTTGCTGGTTTAGTGTCTAACTACCTTACCAGTACACTGAAAAACGGCATGGTGGTGACAGTAGGACAAGGGCGAAACGTATCGTCTGTTGCTCACCACACTGGCGTAATTACGCCACGAGACTGTAAATTCGTGTGTGGTATCGGCGGTATTCACCCAAGAGGCGGTATGTTTAATGCCGACCATATATGCAGGCAGCTAGCCAAAAAGTACGGTGGATCTTCTGAAACCTTGTATGCACCTGCTTATGCCGAGAATAAAGCGCAAAAAACCGCATTCATGGAAAACAGCACCGTTAAGCAGACCCTCGATCTCGCTCGAAAAGCCGATGTCGCTTTAGTCGGTATCGGTGATATGAGCGAAAACAGTTATATGGTCGACTTAGGTTGGTTTACCGCAGGTGAGGTCGTTCAATCTCGTTTATTACAAGGTGTCGTCGGTGACTTTGCGGGTTATGACTTTTTCGATGTTCACGGTAAAACAGCAAACACAGTAATGAGTGACCGTGTGATTGGTTTGGCCTTGGAAGAATTCCGGCCAATAGCAGAAGTGATTGCCATCGCAGCAGAGAACAGTAAACCTCTCGCTTTGTTAGGTGCACTAAGAACTGGCGTGGTCGACGTGATCGCAACCAGCGTAAGTAATGCATTGACGGTACTTAACTTGGACGAACAACTTAGCGTGAATAAACCAAACGGCAGTGAATCGTAAGATATTTGTGCTTCGTTGAATTCACTATTTGAGTAATCATGGCAATTCCTCCCTAATGAAACCAGTGCAATAAGGGGGATAACTATTAGATATGACTCGAATAGTGAATTTGTTCAGCGGTTGAAAGAATTATCACTCTTTAATGTTAAGCCACACTAAAGGAGATAATTATGAAACTGTCATTTATCACACACGCTATTTCTAGCAACAGTGACCAATCAAGTTCTATCTTTAAATCTATTTCTATCTTTGTAGCCGCAGCTTGTATGCTCACACCTACAGCACATGCCGATGATAAAGTTGTCGCAGGGTATTTTGCGGATTGGCAATATCTGAATAAAGACAACCCTTATACCGTTGACGACATACCAGCAGACAAGCTCTCACATATTATTTACGCCTTTTTGAGCATGTGTGGTCCTCATAGCGGTGCTGGTGAGCCAGTTCAAAAACAAATTCAGCAGCAATGTGCAGACAAACAACCATATACCGCGATTATTGTGGATAAAGAAGCTGCGTTAGAAGTCGATTTCGGAGACGTGGATGTTGATGTTGCCTATAAAGGTCACTTTGCCCAGTTAGCTCAACTGAAGGCTGACAATCAAAAAATCAAAATATTGCCATCATTTGGTGGGTGGACAATGTCTGAACCTTTTCATGCGATGGCGAAAGATCCTAAAGCCATTGCGCACTTTTCAAAAACTGCTGTTGAGTTGATCCAAAAATATGACTTCTTTGATGGTATTGATCTTGATTGGGAATACCCAGGAGGAGGCGGCTTAACCACTTCGCCTTGGAACCCAGAGACTAAACTAACGGATGAGCAGAAAGCGCAAGAGCGTGAAGCTTTCACACTTTTAGTAAAAACAATCAGACGTGATTTGGACGCTCTATCAAAGACGACTCAAAGAGATTACGAGCTTTCAACGGCTGTCGGTGTTGGTGCTAAGGCAGCCCAAATAGATTGGAACGCAGCCAGCCCATATTTGACGAATATGTTTGCGATGACGTATGACTTCCTTGGAGGCTGGGGAACTCAAACAGGTCACACAACGAACTTACATGCCACAGAGCGCAGTTGGTGGGGAATGGGAGCTGACGTCTTCATTAATCAGATGATAGAGCAAGGTATTCCTAGCGAGAAGCTCGTGATCGGGGCGGCTTTTTATGGTCGAGGTTGGCAAGGGACAAAAGACTTTGCTGGAGAGCTACCTAAAGGTGACCTAGTTTCTGAACAAGGGGCACAGTTTGGTACTGGTGAAAACGGTTACTTTATGTTCTGGGACCTTATGAATAACTACAGCAGCAAACAAGGTTATGAGTATAAGTACGATGAGCAAGCTCAAGCACCTTATTTGTGGAACCCAGATAAAAAAGTATTCATATCTTTTGAAGATCAGCGTTCTATTAAAGCAAAGGCAGAATGGGCGAAGAAATCAGACCTAGGCGGCATTTTTACTTGGGAATTATCAGGAGATCCTTCCGGACAGTTGATCGATGTTATGCATAGCGAAATGAATAAATAGTGAAATGAATAAATAACCGATCAGAAAATACCTAGAAAATAAGGTAGGTGTTTATCCGCCTACCTTATTTATTTTGCTCGTTTATTTAACTTAACTCGCGTTCTTAAACAGAACATTCCGCGTGCTCGGTCACTTGCTTGTTTAGGTGAGTAGCCAGCTCATCATAAGGAATAGGGCGAGAGAAGTAATAGCCTTGCATTAAGTCACATCCACATGCCTTTAGAATAGAGAAGTGCTCGTTCGATTCTACGCCTTCTGCCAATACCACCATGCCGAAGTTCTTACCGATTGCGATGATGTTTTGCACCATTGTGAGTGATTGCTGATCGACAGCAATGTTCTCGATAAAGCTCTTATCGATTTTAAGCTCATCGATAGGCAGTGCTTTCAACATGCTCAGTGATGAATAGCCTGTCCCGAAATCATCTAAAGAGATCTTTATATTCTTCTCTTTGAGGGCTTCAAAAGTCGGTTTCACCAAGGTCACATCTTCAATGAACAAGCTCTCCGTAATTTCTAGCGTTAAACAGCTAGGAGACAGTTGATACTTTTCTAGTGTCGCGAACAAGTGCTCAGAGAAGGATTGATGAGAAAACTGACGCACTGATATGTTGATCGACAGGCCGATCTTTTGTTCTGTTGTTCTGTGCAAGTGGGCGATCTGCATAATGCTGGATTCAATAATAAAAGTACCCAGTTTTTGCATTAAGCCTGTGTTCTCTGCTATCGGTATAAAGACATCTGGCGGAACAAAACCCAATTCGTCATCAATCCAGCGCACGAGTGCTTCTACACCGTGAATACTCTCATTTGCTCGAACCAGTGGTTGGAAAACCATGAACAGCGTTTGTTTCTCAATAGCGATGCGTAGCCTTTGTTCTACTTTCATTTTGTAGAGGTGCGCGTCTTGCATTTCCGTCGTGAAAATACTGTACGAGTTTTGCTGCTGTTTCGCTTTGTACATCGAAATATCGGCAGAACGTAATAGGCTATCTAGATCTTTTCCGTGTTCAGGGAAACGCGCTACGCCGATGCTGCAACCTAACAAAAATTGAGCGCTTTCAACTTCATAAGGTTGAGAAAGCACTTCAATAATGCGCTTGGCGAGTCGTTTAATTTCAGCTTCATTCGACAAGGGCGTTAAGAACAAAAACTCATCACTTGATTCACGTACCAATAGGCTGAGGCGAGATCGGAACCTCATCAAACGCAAAGCGATCTGTTTGAGAACCTTATCTCCAAAGTCATGCCCGTGGGTGTCATTGACGCATTTAAAGTTATCGATATCGATAAACAACAGCGAAAACGGCTCTGACTCATCGTCTATCCATTTGCCAATGTTTTTACGCATGTACAAACGGTTTGGCAGAGAGGTTAATGGATCATGGTTCGCTTGGTAAATGAGTTGGCTCCGAGTGCGTTGTTCATTCTTAGCAATCGACTTAACCAAAAAGTAGAAACCAAACTGAAGAAAAATAAAGGCAACGAAAAGAATGCTGAACTCTTGTATGAATATACTATCGACGTGAGTTAGATCCGTACGTCCTACCACCCATAATTTGTAGTTTGGGATGTATTTTGCGCTCATTAAAGAGTGGTATTGTTCATCGTCGACGACAAAAGAGTAGGTTTCTTGCCCATTCATCGCTTCTTGCACGCTAATTCCGAAGCGGTCGGTAAAGATACTTGCAATACGCTGTACGACATCTTTGCCTACTGGAGAGGAATACGCACTCTCAGATTCGATATCACTCGAATAAAACTGGCGATAGCTGTCTTTTCTGATCAGGCTTAGTGTATTGAAGCTTCCGGCGTGAGCATTATTTTCAAATACGATCGTGGCGTCTAATCGTAGCCCTGCAGTCATTACTGCATCGGTTTTCTTGCCATCGATTGAAATGGATTTTCGCAATGGGATAACCAAGCTATTCAACGATTCTTGAAAATAGGTACGACCAAGCACCATGCTACTGCTTGATAGGGCGTCTAAAAAGGAGTCTCTTGTTGGCGCGTATTGCAGCAAGTTCCTTTGATTCGCAAGTTCAAGATTTGAGCTGATCGAGAGGTAGTCGCCATCGGTATTCAACAAGCCAAACGCTGCAATCGCAGGGTGGGTCTCAAGTAGCTTGTCTAAAATTGGCCTAATTTGGATAGACGCAGTACGTGTGAAATCAGATTGTTGAGCCAGTTGATGGCCAACCACTTCTAACAAGGCTTCTTGACTGGTCAGCAGCGAGTTGACGGAGCTAGAAAAAAGCTCAACCTGGATGTGTTGCTGCTCTATGAAGTCGTCTCTGTTCGCTTTCCAGTTTGTTATTCCCAACGCGGCGAAAAGTATCAGGGTCAGTAGTACGATAAACGCGTACAGCGACCAGATATTTTTCTTAAATAGAGCCATGAGATGCCTTTTGTTGGTTACTACTTTTAACAGACTGCAAATGACAAACTATTGGGTTGTCAGTGTGATTCATGCAACGAAAGATAAAAACACAAATGGTGAAAGTATCAATGATTAAATAGTGTAACGACTATGAGCAGAGATTCTTGAGTGAAATATTAGTATTCATAACGTCGATAACGATTAGTTTATGATTAATCACAAATTATCGTTAGCAACTTAATATGGGATATAAATCAAACGTCATGAATCGAGTCTTGGTCTCAAATGAACATAGCGTTAACTGCGACATAAAAGCTTACTTCATGAGACGTGAGGCCATCATTATCAGTAAGCTCTTTATGCATGCGCAGTATATTCTAACAGTGGCAGTAAGCGAAGTTGAATTACTTTTTAGTCACGGCAATAGGCAGTTTGTCGTTAGCACCCCATTCCGTCCATGAACCATCGTAAACGCCCATTTCACCAGTATAGCCAGCGAGCTTAGCGGCTAATAATATGATGCAGGCTGTTACGCCAGAGCCACAGCTAAAGAACATAGGCTGAGAAGGCGTTAATTCTAACGTTGAAAAGATATCAACAAGCTCTTCTTGAGGCTTTAACTTGCCGTTATCGAGTACTTGGGCAAATGGTAGGCAAATCGAATTCGGTATATGGCCACTACGTAAGCCTTCACGTGGTTCAGGAACTTCTGAATCGAATCGAGCTTGAGAACGCGCATCTACAATGTTTGCGCTCTTGTCAGTTGAGTAACCTTCAATCTGCTGAGCACTGACAAAGTAGTTGTCTTGAATGTGGCCTTCAAAATTGCCCGCTTTTACTTCGGTGCGATAGTCAGTCTGGGTCTCATAACCGGCTTCGATCCAAGCTGGCAAACCGCCATCTAAGATGAATACGTCGTTGTGTCCCATTGCCATAAACATCCACCACGCACGAGGAGAAGCGAAGGTTCCGGAGTTATCGTAAATCACAATCGTACTGTCTTGATTTATGCCAATTTCTTTTGCGCGAGTGTTGAAATGTTTTTCGGTCGGGAACATGTGAGGAAGCAGAGTATGCTTGTTACAAAAGTCTTTGTCGTAGTCAAAACGAATAGCACCAGGAATCATTTGTCCTTTGATCTTCTCTGACTCGCTTGGAATTTGAAACTCGATACTGGCGTCGAGGAGGATGATGTTGTCTTCTGCTAGCAAACGTTGTTGAAGTTGTTGTGGTGAGATGAGTGGCTGATTCATTATTGTTATATCCATTCTTGTTGTTTTAGCGATTCTTGCTGTTATAGCAAATACAGTGTTAGAGCGATTACTGTTGCTTTTGCGAATACAGTTGCTTTTACGAATACCGTTGCTGTATCGATGGCTACTGTGGTGCTCGACAGTGGATGAACTGATAACTGCTTTGTCCGGTTATTTGATTGTTTAATGTATCAAGCGCGACCACAGAATCAATAGGGCAGTCAGTGGTAGGAGCAATAGAGACCCGAAATACGTCATTATCTTTTGTCTGAACCGTCAGATAACGCCTGTGCCCATCTAAGGATTGAGTCAGCGTGTTCGAAATGACTTTGGCTTGAATGCGTTGTCCCGTCTCAGATGTTAGCGGGAAATAGGCAAGGGCAACTAACAGACCCAACCCGCACATTAAGATAAATAGACCTATTTTTAACTGTTTCATGAGAGTAAGTCTTTGAAGGTTATCTTGAAAATATAAGTGAGATTGCTGGTAAAGTGAATGCTATTCGCTAAGAAAGCTGAATTAACTGCTCTTCGACGAAAATAAAAAAGTGAGCATTTCTGCTCACTTCTTACTTACAAACAATCAACTTTGAATCTATTTCGTCAGAGATCTCGCTAACGACAAGTTACCTGCTGCTAAACGACTTACTGCCAAACAATCTGAGAGTCACCGCTAGAAACCACTTGTTGTAATGGAGGTTGACCATCGTAGAACCAAATCTCTATCAAGAGTGCTTCATGGTTTACCGGCGCCGCAAAGTTGGAGGCGAACACACCATTATCTAGTGGGCCTGCAATGACTTTACTGGAGTAATCCGGCTTCAAGGTTGAGTCATCTCTTGTACTAAATCGGCTATAAACGGTCACAAAAGAACGGTCTGTCGAAATGCTGCTGATGTCGATGTCGAGATCAAACTGTTCAACAGAGTTGTAGTCAAACCCGTCAGGTACCACCAAATCACTCATCGTATAGCTTTGCGCTGCTGCCGCACTTGTCGCGGGAGACGGCGAAGGCGTTGCTGTTACCGGAGTCGACGGGGTTGCAGGTGTCGAGGGTGTAGATGGCGATGGAGTCGATGCACTGCTACCGCCACCACCACCGCCCCCACAGCCGGCTAATACTAATGGAGCTGCTGCTAAAATAACGGCTAGTGACTTCTTCATGTTCCAAGTGCTTTGTACAGACATACATTTTTCCTCAGAGAGATTGCGACTTGAATTGACGCAATGATTGTCTCGATATTGTTTAGTGTGAATAGTCATAACGTCTCTCCTTATGGTTCGTAACGTTGGTTGTCTGCAGGTGATTGGTACCATGTCTGGTTCGTTTCACCGCCGGATTCTGCGTATGGTTTAAACTCTGGGTAAGCGGTAACAATATCGACGTACTCTAAAGGCCACTCCCATTCGTCATCCGAAGTCACTATTAGTGCCCAAGGGTGATTTTCTACTGTTTTGAAGTATTTACCTGTTGATGGATTACTGTCATCGACGCCTAAACCAGCTTCAAAGAGGTTAGTGGTATCAAATGCTTCTGTTGGCGCTTGGTCTGGCAAGTGAACCTCCCAGCTGCGTCCTGGATGTAGAGGTAGGTTTTCACCGTGATAATACCCAGGCGTTGCGAAGATGAACGGGTCGTAAGGCATATCGGTCCAACTGCCTGTACTCACACCGTCTCCGGCTAAAGTAATACCAATTTGGAATGAGAACTGCTCATCCTCTTTACATCCATTACTGGTGCGGTAGAAGGTACAGCCAGTGCTGATTTTTTCTGTCAGGTCATTGGCGATAACAAAGATTGCTTCGCTACGTCCATCTTCTAGGTCGAGGTCAGTGAATACACCATTGTGCTTCATGTAAGAGCTTCCACTACTCACTAAGCTCGGGGCTAAGTTGGGAAGTCGAACTGCAAAACCATTTCTGTACGATGCCCCGACAGCAGCTAAGCGTCCGTCGATAGTAGACTTAACGACTTTTCCATCTTTAAGGATTTCGGTAATGCGATACATAAGAACAGCGTCGTTCATGTCGTAGTCAGCTTTATATGGCCAGTTATCTTCGTACGCGAGCGTTGCGTAACCGGAAGCACTTGGGAAGTAACGAGCGGTGGCACCATCGTTAAGAACATCGACTTGAATATCGACCACCTCACCAGAGGTTGAACCGCCAAAGTAACTTAGGTTGGTTTGTTGACTGAATCTGAATCGAGCCCACGTCGTACCGGTTAGTGCGTTGATATCGACATTTAGGAACAGATCGTTTTCACCAGCATCTAACAGGTAATCGGTAAACACTTGCTCGTTGGCGCCATCGAAGCTGCCATCTTGGTTCCAGTCTATCCAAGCCGAAAGGTAACCGGTTGTTGAAGCTTCAATCACTACTTTTGAATCAAGTCCGGCTTCAAGTGCGGTTACAAAACCGATACCACCGTTCGCCCATTCATCATCAATGCCCACACTTTCATCCGATTGCGGTGTTACGTAGCCATCAAGGTCAGCGTCGGGCGCGTCTGTACCTAACCAAGTCACGCCATCCAGTTCATGTCGAGGACCGTTACTTGCTAATAACGTTAGGTAAGTATCTGGAGCGTCACCGAAGTCGATGTTGGAATCTTCATCCACAACAGGCGCATTCGCACAGCGAGCACCATCATTTTGATTAGAAGAAGGGCCATTCGATACAAACTCTACAGCAGGAACGACACCTGCAGCGATATTTGCAGCGTTATCTGGGGACAGGTTGATACGGTAGATCTTACCGTCTTGATTTCGAGATACGTAATAGTAGCCGTTTACATCGAAATAACCTGCGCCGAAAGTGCCTGTTTCTCCGGTATCACCAATGTAGGTTTCTGCGCCTGTGGTTGGGTTGAATTGGTACAAGCCGCCCGAGTTATTATCGATACCATATAAAGAACCATCACTTGGGTGGAAAGCAAAATCGGTCAGTCTTACGGTTGCCGGGCTACCAGCTATTTTGTTAACTGTAACAGTCGCGTTTGGGTCGGAGTCTAGCGGAGATAGGTCAACGGTGAATAAGCCTTTCCCTGTGCGGTAAAGGTAATACACATGGTCATAGACGTCGCCGACATAGAAAGTGTGGTCAGTTGGCAATCCACTTGTGTTGATAACTTCTGCTTGGAAGTCTTGGCCAAGACGCACTAAGCGTTTGTTGGTGGTGTCATAGCCATAAATATATCTGTCTTGGAAGTCGAAACCGACACCATTGATATTGGCATTCATGCCCGTATCGTCTTCTAACAGAGTGGTTGAGCCGGTTACTAGGTTCACGCCCCAAACTTGCACAGGGGTGGACTGAAAAAGATACGCCTTACTCGGGCAAGTATCGAATGGCGCTGCGTTGGCGACCAGTGGCGCACTTAATAGCAAACTTAACGTTGTAATTCTCATATCTACATCCTTGTGATGGAAGGTCTAGATATTCAATCAAGTTATATGCCAGTTTTAAGTATTTGATTTAGTGCGTTTTTATTATTTATCGAGTTCAGTTTCCAATTTGAGTGTCAATATGAAAGTGTGCCATCCAAATAGCCAAAGGCCTTTATATTTCTAGAGCTAAGGATACAAGAGCTTAGGCGGTAATTACGAGTGATTGTCTAATAGGCTCTGTATGTATTCACTCGTAAATGGAACAATATCTGAAACAACTTTAGATGCCAAAATACTTTCTGTGTTGGCTTTAATTCTTACATAACGAAAGTGTTTGCCATAAATTTTTACTCCTCCAAACGGCAAAGCCTCACCTTTGTTAATCAATTCACAGTCTGAGTTTGATTCATAAAGGGAATATCCCTCTTGATCGTGGCAGTTGACTTGTAAATCTTTAACATTGATGTTTTTTCGCAATATATCCAAGATCATTAAAATAATGGTCATTCTTGGCGATGCCAATGAACTATAAGCCGAGATGATATACACGGTTAAGTTGGTGTCTTGGTGTTCCTCAGGAAGGATAAACTGACATTCTGATAGCTTGTCAGGGACGCATTGTGAGGACAACTTCGAAGTATCTAGGAATCCATAAAGGAGGTGTCCAATTAACTGACCTGTTTCGTCAACAAATACCTCAAGCATTAAATTTCGACTTTGGAAGTCCGATAATTCTATATTCATCCCTAAGTAATCAGCATGGAATGCTTGAAGCTTCTGACATAACTCTGGGTTGTCAGTTAGCGATTCATAGTGATAGGTCTTAAACTTATATGAGTTCGAGCTATATGGATTAAGGCTTCTTGATCGTACTTGTTCGAAATTATTTCTTTTTTTAATTGGTGCTTTGGCATCGGGGTCGATTAATAGCGCAACGTCGGCACCCATGCTCCGCGCTATGAGTAGCTGCTTTGCTAATTTTGGGGTTGTAACACCGCGCTCCCAGCGGCTAAGTGTAGTGAGATCGAGTTTAGATAACGTCGTATCTGACTCGATAAGCAATTCAAGCATTTCCTGTTGGGTTAAATCTCTATTCTTCCTGACTTGCTCTAAAAAGAGTGCAAATGTGAGTGGCATTCCCTTACCTTAAATATCTTTATTAATATTAGTGTTAACAATGATCTTAGTATTGATCCGTTGTTTAAGTGTATCAACCATTCTTTGAATTTAAGTTTAATCTCACACGTAATGCTAGACATCCTCTTTATTTCAGATGAAAAGTAGCTAGCTCGCCACTTTAATTGTAGGTGGTTTTTTCAAATTCGGCATGTTCATTAAGCAAAATTTTAAAATGCCCAATATTTCTTTTCTAGTATTCCTCAAAATGTGCCTCATCTGCTTACCGACGAGCGATGGACGCTCAAAATCATCGGGTCCAGATTACTATTTAATAAATTATTTAAAGGAAAGTGAAATGTTTAACTTAAAAAAAAGCGTACTAGCATCAATTCTTCTAACGGGTATGGCTGTAAGTGCAGGCGCTAATGCAGCTCCAAATGCAATTGTCACATGGTCCGGTCCTGTTCCAACAACTAACGCGTCAGATGACCTTATCATCACTGGCTTTGATGGTGATATGACAGCGCTTACCGGTACTATCGAACCAGACACACAAGGTGTGTTTGAAAGCGAGGCTATCAAACTAGAGGCTCGCACAAATGACGGTGACGCAGCGGCCCCTATTGTTGGTGCATTAACTTCAACTAACTGGTCTATTGATACACCATTAGTAAAATATGACAATGCCTCAAACCCTGCTCAAATTGTTGAAGTTTATGTCAATGACGCACTTGTAACTCCTGGTGATGTTATTTCTGGTGAAGAGACTATTGGTGTTAAAATTAAGCAGACTGTTGCATTACCTGAAGCTGAAGTAGGTAATACTAATGTTACAGCATCAGTAACAGTTATGGCTGACGTTGTTTAATTTGTAGAAGATTCCCGATTAAAGGCTTGTAATAATTACGAGCCTTATTTTTCTGCAACGGTAGTCAATATGAAAAAAGTCTTAATACTATTAGCTTTCATAAGTATGAATGCTAACGCCTATTCTAAAGTGCTATACATTAACACGACCTTAGATGTAGGCGAACTTTATACGCATTCAATTACTTCTGTTGAATTTTCCCCCGCGGTTTTGGAGTTGACGTCAAATCAAGATAAAAGAAAGTTTGATGACGCTGAAACCAAGTTAAGAATTGAAACCGATATTCCGTCTGAGTCCTCGGATATTCCTTATGTTTCAACGTTAACGAAAAATATGTCAACTTGTACCGACTACTCCGGGGTGAGTAATGTTCAGGATGATTTCGTTCAATTAACGATTGATGGGCAAATTATATCGGAGGGAGAATCCGTCTCTTTTTCAAATTTCGATTTGAATGATGGTGCTAATAAGTACAGTGAGCATGACATTATATTAAGTTTTAAATCATTTAAAGATATCACCACAACAGGTCAGCCGGAGAGGTGTAATGGTGAGATAGAGTTCAATATTGAGGTAGATATATAATGTTAAGGTTCAAACTATCGACAATGGCAATTTTAGTTCTATTACCTTTGTTTTCGTATTCAAGCTATAGCCAAAATATTCCTGAAGGTTTTGAAGAGCTGTTTGAATTGAAAGAATCAGAAATTCGTATGCGTAACTTAGATGGTTCCATGACTTCACCGATCCCATTTTTAACGTCATTTAACATGTTAAAATTAGACTCGCATAATAAAAAAGCGATCGCACAGGTATCTGACTATTTAAATGATAATTCGGTGTCGGTTGAGTATCAGCGGAAGATCATAGATCAATTAATGGTTGGTATACAAGATCAGTCTGAGTGTTTAGGTAAGCTCGATGAATGTGAATTGTATCCAGAGACGTTTGAAATTGTACAAAACTATAACGATCAAGAAGCTTACCTTTTTGTTTCTCCACAAGTATTGTCATACTCGCTTGTTAATGAAGAACTGCCATACCACTCATCTCTGAGTCAACACAATGGTTTAATCAACTCATTTGATCTGTACGTGAGTGAATATCAAGATCAAGACTCAATCGTTTCTTTAAATAATAAAACGACACTTGGGTTGCCCTACGGGTACCTCAAAACTGATTTCAATGCCAACAACAGTGATAGCGGTTCTGAATTGTATGAAGCGGCGTATCACTTAGATATCGATTCTTACTCAATAAAAGCGGGTCATTTTGAATTTGAACCAGAGGTTAACTCTACCGACTTCCTGAATAACACCGCCCGTGTTGCTCAAAACTCGCTCACGGTAGGTACCTCTAAAAAGTTGCTCGTAGGTGGATATAATAACGATAAAGTTTTGAGCTTTTATGCGCCAACAAGTGGCGGTGTACAAGTTTCTCGTGATGGTAGATTAATTTTTCAAGATAACGTACCAGAAGGGCAGAACTCAATTCCTTATAGCAAGTTACCATCAGGTCGCTATGAAGTCGTGCTTGAGGTGACAAGTGGTGGGCAAGTTATTAGTACCCAGACATATCAAGTATATAATACCAAAAGTGACTCTCTGACTCAGGGGGATTTGGATTTCGTTGCTACTGTCGGTATGTTTTCAGGAAGCCATTACGACTACACAGAACATGGTATTCAAAACGTTGAAGACGATGTTTATGGCAAGGCATTAGCCAACTACCAGTTCACCCGTTCGTTGCAAGTAGGCTTGGGCGGCTTGGTGACGGATAGTGGCACAATGTACACCGTTGGTGGTGCATATAATCTGATTGATTGGGACTTGAGTGCCGAAGCTGTGTACAACCAATTCAAAGATGCATCTCACTTGAGCGCTAATATCGGTATTCCTTATTTGAGTCTATCTTATGAGACTCTAGATAATGAACTTGGAGATCCAGTTGCTTCTTATATGTACGGATATGCCGATTATTCACGTCTATCGTTAAATTCTTCGTACAACCTCTATGGGGGACAGTCCATATATGCGGTTTATTCACTACATAACGATAAGTCACTTGATCGTATCGGCGGGCTGGATGAAGAGTCACAGTTTCTTTCAGTTGGTTACAGCACGCCTACGATCTTGAATTCACGAGTCAATATTAACGTCGATCATGCAGTTGAAACAGATGATACATCAATCAATTTATTGTGGACTGTTCCGTTGTCAGACACTGTAGAAACCATCATGGGACTGACGAGTGATAGTGACGACATTAATCAATTTAAAACAACAGTAAGACGAAATCAGCTAATTGACTCAGACGCTTTTAATACGTCGCTTGAGGTGAGCAATACCTACGAACGACAACAAAATGATATGCGTCAAGATGCACTTTTGGCGACGAATGGTGCGACTAAATACGCTCGAATGAATGCCTCTGCACATACGTCAACCAATGGCACGAATGGCATCAATGTTGGCTTGTCTAGTACTCAAATTGTGACGACTGACGGCGTTTATATTACCGATAAAGCGGCAACATCCTATACGCTCGTCGATATTCATGAGTCGCAGAACACAGAGCAGACGCTTGATGAAAAAGGTTACTTCTCTCTTAAGAAAGAAGGGCGAAACAACAGTAAGTTCATCGTATATAACGATGAAACCATTGTGCCTTTGGAAGACTATAGTCAATATCGCGCCAATTTTGATTCAGAGAGCGTTGACCTTTACAACTCTGGTGATAGCAACGTAACTGTATTCACACACCCAGGAACAGTTGCTTCTATAGAGCCAAGAATCAGTCGTATCGTTTCGTTTGTCAGTGCCTTTAATGACATCTCAGAACAACCTATTACCGAAGTAGAATGTCATGGAGAAGGTTGTATTGAAGTCAATGAAATGGCCGATGGTGTTTATCGGGTAACTGTATTGGAAGGCATGAACTTTGAATTGTCAGCGAAAGAAAACCAATGCTTACTGCCTTATGAACTGACTTCAACAAATCAGATGAATTTCGGTCAGAACTATTGTTTACCAATAGCCCAGGACAAGCAAATAGATTTGATTGATTCAAATGAACAGCTAAAGGCGATGTATTTAGGTGCATACGAAAGCTCTACCGAACTGAATAAAGCACTTGAAAAGCTCGAATCACATGGCTACCGAATTATTCAGAAAGAAGTGGGTTCGTTTAAGGCAATCTATATAGCTCATGAATCTATAAACATGGCGGAAACAATAGCTCTTTATCAAAAAGATATCGATCAGTTAAAACTGTTGGCAAGACGCTTTTATCGCACCAATGTTATTACATACCCTGTCGCACAAGTTAATTAAGGAGGGGGAAATGAAATTCAATAAAGTTCTACTAAAATTAGTATCACTCATCGCCGTATCGTTATCTATAAGCGTACAAGCCTTTACGGTAGATAAAATGGTTATTGTCTCTGATGATAGAGGTAACGGTATTATTACGTTAACCAACGACGAGTCTCAACCTATTTTTGTCCAAGCGAAGGTGGATGAAATAAATATTGTAGATGGAGAGCATGTAGAAAAAAAACAGTATACAAGAGAAAATTTAAACGATTGGAAGGTATCGCTAACGCACAACAAGTTAGTTTTGAAACCTGGAGAAGAGACAGACGTTGGTATACGTAGTTTATGCCACAACACTACATGCGATAATTCACGAGATTTGATGTTTATGCTGTCTTTTTCTCCAAGTAAATACAGGCCTGGTGAGATAGCGAGTGGTGTGGAAGTTAATTACGGATTCGCACCTGTTTATATTATTCCCACAACACAACCAACTTATGATTACGAATTAACCAACAACGGTAATAGCCTGAGAGTCGAAAATAAAAGTAATACCATGCTCAACCTTTTTATCGATGCGTGCAGCGCTAAAAATACAGCCCAGTGCAAGCAAAATTTTACTATTGTAGCGGGAAGAAATAAGACGTTCCCTCTAGCCAAAGCTATGAGAAATAACGAGTTGACCGTTACCGTGACATCTCACGACAAAAGCTATTTAAAGAAAGAAACGGTAACGAGAGGGAAAATCTAATGCCTGGACGTACCCTATATACTGCGGCGCTTATTACATTATTGACCTCAAACATGGCTCAAGCAGCGTTTGAAGTCCGCGCGGAAGTGAAGGCTGGTGGTGTTCGTTGGGACAATGTGACACGTTACAACGGTAAAATGCTTCCAAGTACGTGGGAAACTCCTCCTATGCTGCAGGCTTCAGAGGCTTGGGCGGCCGCGACGTTTTCGGGTGCAACTTCAACCGAGATGACTTTAGTTGGCGGGAATGGGAATACCTCACCATTGATACCGATAGATCTCTTGGGAATGCAATACAATACCACTGGAATTGAATTAACACCGTCAGCGAATCTGGTGGGCGGAGGAGGGTGCACATTTGATGAAGTCTCACTTCCTATTATTACTGTTGAAGGCGCGAACTGTGTTTCGTCAACTCTTTTGACTAACGAGCAAAAGTCGAGCCCTTTTATTTTCCTGAGACCTATTTTTGATATTAACGAAAATGCAATAGTCTCTGCATTAAGTGGTCTACCAGAGGGGCAATATTCCTCATCCGTGCCGGTAAATATTCGTTACTACTATGAAAATGACGGCATTACGACTTATCGTAACATCAATGAAGTGATGCTTTTTTCATTTGATTACCAGCCTGTTCAACTAGACAGCATTTTTATATCTGGAAATGGGGACATGACGCCAGAATACGACACAATTGCTAAAAGAATAAGATCGGAAACGTCATTCGATATTACAGCGAACGGTTATTTTAATGACGGAATTGTTTTAACCATGCCTCAAAAGTCATACGAATTAGTTAATAGCGATGATGTGGTTATTCCTTATAGCATTCGTTGCGATCTGTGTAATTCTGGTAACTTAGTCACTGACGGACAATTAATAAATCAAAAAACAGCTATTGCAGGAGATGCTGGAGTGCAAACAAGTATTAAGTTTACTTTAGACTTTGATTACGATATCGAGGGCAGCTCGGTTGTTTCCGGGGAATATTCTGATGACGTAATGATAATGTTGGAGCCTGGTATTTAAGATGAAAAAAATGAACCTAATACCATCGTTTATTGTACTCTTCTTATCTATTAGTGCTAGTGCATCTGCAGATCAATTGCCAATTCAGATGAGTGGCGGCATGACGTTTTCTGCATTTGATGACAACATGGGACAGACTGAAGCGCTCGGTTATCGAGCGTCGATGGGTTACCATATTAACGAAAACGTAATATTTGAACTTGGCTATGCTGATTTTTCTGCCTTTTCTGACCCTGAAATAGATAGCTTACGTGCCGTAATGGTTGAAACCGACTTATTGCTACCCGTCAGTGATTTTGCCTCTTTCTATGCTGGACTAGGGGGAGCGCTTTCAAGTAACGATACAAATCTAACGGCTTCACTTGGTCTTCAGTATCAATTGAGTCAAAATTGGTATGCCGACCTTGGTTACCAAGGCGTATTTGATTTGGTACGCCAAAATGATGATTTATATGCATTTAATGTACAAATGATCTATCGTTTTTCGAGCAATAATCCCAAAGATGACATTTCAGACTTTAGCCCAAGGCCAAGTGTAGAAAAGCAAATTGAGGAGCCAACCGAGTTACTAACGCCAGAACCTCAAGTGGCACCTATCGTACCAGTAAAAAAGGAACCAATATGCCAACAAAGCTTAATTGAATACCGAGTGGCTAGTGGAGACCATTTGTATCAACTTGCACGGAAGTTTGAAATTTCATTTGATGAATTGATTGAAGAAAATAAAAATCTAAATAATCGTGATTTGAACCTGATTTACCCCGGAGAGATAATAGTTTACACGAAAACTATTTGTTTAAATTAAATTGGCTGTTTAGATTAAACTCCCTTCCTTTAAACAGCATCACTGTCTTTTTTAGGCAGTGTTTTTTTATCGGTTGTTAAAATTTAACCAACACTAAATATCACCTGTTAGAAATAATTTTTATTAATTCTATTTAGTTTGGTTGAAAGTTATCTATAATTGGTCTTCTAGTCAATTAAATTTAGAAATGGAATGATGAAAATCAATTATCTACTTTTTTATAGCATTAATCTCGCATCTCGCATCTTTGAAATTCAGGAATGCCCAATACCTTTAAATCCGAACTTGCCATAATGCTTGCCAACCGGGTTACTGACCTGAAAACAGTTTGGAGTTTGTCAAGATTTTCTTTGATTCCGAAACTTAGGCATTAAGACTAAATAAAAGAGAGTTAAATTATGGTCGGACCTAATATTTTAAATATGTATGTACTTATTGTTTTCGCGATTGGTGTTATATATGCACTGAGTAAAGTAGATGAGTAACTTTTTGAATTTAGTCACTTTTATAAGAGAGCAATATGAAGATTGAAATGAGGCTATTCATAACATTCGCGATCTCTATAGCGATGAATTCTACGTCTGCCAACGCATTTAATGTAGACAAAATGGTCGTGTTTTCGGATCAAAAAGGCAATGGTATTATTACGCTTACTAATGATGAGTCTGAGCCAATCTTTGTTAGTGGGAAAGTAGAGGAAATTCGAGTTGTCAATGGTAATAAGATCGTTCGTAATAGCTATACAAGAAGCAACTTAGATGATTGGAAAATATCACTAACACACCCTAGGTTAGTGCTAAAACCTGGTGAAGAGAAAGACGTGGGTATTCGCAGTTTATGCCACAATGCATCTTGTGATGACAGTAAAGACTTGATGTTTATGCTGCCATTTACGCCTAGTTCTTATAAAGAAGAAGGGGGAAGAGCGATTGGTGTGAAAATTAACTATGGTTTTTCGCCTATTTATATCATTCCAACCCAAAAGCCAATTTTTGATTATAAAATTATTAATAATGGCGATGAACTACGTATAGATAATAATAGTAACACTCTGATCAATGTTTATGTTAATTCATGTACCACAGATAATAATAAGCAATGTAAACAAAAGTTTACCGTTATATCTGGCAGGGATAAAATATTCTCTCTCGCAAAAGATACACAAAATGATCGACTTAATGTAACGGTAACGTCTCACGATAAAAAATACTCTAAAGAAATGGTATTGGCAGCTCAGTAAGAGAACTGGATTTAATTGAAATAATTAGGGCCTTCAATTAAACCAGTGCTGTCCAAGGTTTATTTTCCAAGTAGTGATAGTCGTTTTTATTCGACATGGCACTACCGCAGTCTATAAAAACAAAATGCCCAATACAATGTTTTCTACTACCAATAGAATTATTGTAATAAATTAGTGAAACAAGATTAAAGAGAATCAATATGAACCTTTTAAATAATAGGTCTAGAGGGGGGGCTCCTTTGGGTGCCGCTCCTTTGGGCGTAGTTGTCTCTATTGCTCTGACACTTTTTGGGTGTGGTGGTGAAGGCAGTGAGGGAAGCGTCACAAGCAGTGCTACTTCTCAAAATGCAACGGTTTCAGCTCAAGATGCTACGTACTCGACTGGTTATGCAAATTTGTATGAAGTTGATCTATCGTCAAAAGTACTCTCATCGACTGGTGGTGGCTTTACTCTTAATGAGGTAGAAATCTTATCGCATGATGATAGCTGCCAAATAGAAAGCAAGACAGAATCAGGTTTTGTTATTCGAGCTGAAGACACCAAAGTGTGTGATTACCGATATCATGTGTCACCTAAAACATTATCGTCCATGAGTGGCTCTGGCGAAGCACCGATGGCAATGAGTGATAGTAGCTCTGAAGCTTCGAGCTCTGCGATCACTCGTGTTGCTGTAAGTAGTGATCCGAGTGCGACGGAACTGATTCCGATAAGTGAAACAACGCTGGTTAACGAATCAGTGGGTGTTTTGCTGAAAGAACAGTTAGCTAAAACGGGCTACTCGTTAGATGATCAGTTCGTATTAACAGAGATTACGCTTCCATACGATCTTGGAAGTGTAGCGACAATCGATGAGAACGATTTGCAGGTTATAGATTATACACCGCCAACCGATTTTACGGGTGTTGACCGCGTTCTTTATACCTTAGAAGATGTTAGTAATAATCTTGTTTTGATGGGAGTTTTGGATATTGCCATAGGCTATCAAGCAAACGAAGGTTTTACTATCGAAGATAACCTTATATACCCAGACACGGTTGAGGTTTTGGTCTCAGAAGATATTGATATCAGTGATTTTGTAACGTCAGATGATGGTGATGATTATCAGTTGGTTTATGTTGAAGCTTTTGACGCAGAAGTTACAGCAAAGAATCCTTTGGCTACCAACAACAAAATTATTGAATTTAAAGCGTACTCTGCTGGCTATCACTACATTAGTTTTGGGGTGAGTGATCATAACGGTGTTTATGATATGGGGTTGATTCGTGTTGATGTAATAGATCCAAACCAATCAGCAAAATGGGGCGACATTTCGTACCTGGCGGATCTATATATTGGGCCGCCTACCGCGGTAGATGCTACAAATGCAGGTACTGTTTATGATCAGTTGCTCGTAGACGACGGTTACAGCCCAGCGGTCAACATGGCAGGTTTTCGTTATCCGTCAGCCGTAGCATACTGTGAAAGCCAAGCTGCATCGCTACCGACGGTTGATCAACTTAAGCAGATGACCGCTAATACAAATGTCCAAGTGTTACATGGCTGGCCGACTCAAGCAACATACATTGCTTATGATGATGCAACAGAACTGCCTATGTGGGTTGATATGGCCGACGGCGTAAACAATTCAGGTGCTGTGGACTTTACCGATGCTTATTATGTCACATGTATTAAGCAAGGTTTAATGACTCTGTTGCCTGGCTCAAATACGCAAGCTGTCGCGGATGGGGTTGATGTTGCTTCTGTAATTGTTGAATTAAAACTCGGCCAAGAATTGATGTCAGGTGTCAGTGTTACGGCTTCTGTCGATAGCGCAAATGTGTCTTTGGCAAGTGACAGTGTTACTACAAACAGTCTTGGTATAGCAGAGTTTGACTTAACCAGCTTTAAAGCGGAAACCGTCACATTAACTCTTGATGTTACTGGCATTACTCAAGCTTATGACGTTACGTTCATTGGCGATGAAACAACGGCTAAAGTGACATCACAAGCAACGATTGATACTGTGGATTATCTGTCAGTGGAAGGTGCTCAGGTTACTGCAACCTTGACCGACCAAAATGGAAACCCAGTAGTAGGTTACTCTGTTATTTCAACGGTAAGTCCAGAAGTGCACCCAGACACCGGAGAATCGGTCACTCCGATTCTTGAAGCGAAAACGCCTCAAACCGATGAATCAGGAGAGCAAAAAGTGCGGGTAAAGTGGGATACAAACTATCAAACCCCAACAACGACCATGACCTTTGATGTGACCTCATCTTACACCACAACAACCAATACACAGACTGACGCGATGAGCCAAGTTACCTATACTGGGTATAAAATATGTGGTGGCCAGGTCGGGGACAATGATAAACAAAACGCCGCAGGCGACTGCATTAAAATAACCAAGAACAACGGGCTACTGTATACCGGTACTCCAAGTACCAATTTTTTACAAGCGATAAACTACTCCAACTATAATTTATTGTTTACTGAATCTGGTCTATATGGCCCTGATCATGGCGTATTCGGCAGATTTACACAATCTGAGGCCAGCCAACTTTGTACTCAATATAACACAATTAAGCTCAACGGTAAGAGTGATTGGCGTTTAGCAACACGTAGTGAGTTATCGAGGCTTCACACTGACCTAGGTATGATGTTCAGTGCGAAGGGTTGGGCGGTCAGCTACTACTACTGGTCGTCGACGCCGGATGGTTCCGACTTCTACTACGCGGTCCTCCGCGATAGCAGCAACGGCAACGGCAGCGGCTCGCCATCCAGTCAGGGCTACGCCTCGTGCGTATCAGATTCTTAAGGTTTAATGTTCAACGTCTAGAGTTTGCGGCCCGCAGGGCCGTTTTTTCTTTTTATAGAGGGTAGCGGTTTATTTTTTTAACTCAGTAAGGATTAATATGGATATTGAAACAAAACTCAAGAGTTGTTTTATGGGCTTATTCGGAAACATGACCCATAGGATAAACGATTCATACAAAGCACTCTAATAGGTAGAGTCTCTTTGTTTTCGGCCGTAGGCCGCTCAGGCGACACCGTCGCCGGTTCAAAATCTGTGGGTAGAGTGGATAAACCAAAGCACCTCCCATTCTTATCGTATCAAATCCCTCGATAACCTGACCTGCAGAAGATATCACGATAAGAACGGGCCCCCACTTCTACTTACTATCTGGTAGCACAGCGATACACTCCGAAGACGCGTTGATATCACCGCCTATTTTACTCGCTACGCTCGCGCATTCTGGCAAGGCGAGGGGCAAGATTTAAGCCATAGTGACTCACTGTGCGACCTTTTTTGTGAAAAGTGCGGCGGTCAATATTTTTTCGCTTTGCTCATTCTGTATGTCGTCGCGCGCTCCACCATGGACCGATTGCTGTACCTGGTGAACGTTATGGGGTTATAGAGGAGCCTGAAATATGAAGAGGTTTATTTAAAAGCTTACACGACACTTCGTGAAGCCGAGCTTGAAATCGGCAACTACATGATGTTTTGTAATGGATATTTTGACGTCGTAATTGTGAGGGTGGACCTCAATTTAACCATACTTTAACAATAAGTTGGCGTTCCCCATTACAATATGCCCATTCATATGAAAAAGGAAAAGCGATGAAAGCAGTTTGGTTGGCCGCAGGTGCATTGGCACTGAGCGGATGTTCGACAATGGACTCAGCAAATGACGTATCTCGCCCATCGTCAGAGATGTTCCCTGAGATGGAGAACATGACGAAGCACGTTTTCTATGTAGACCCAGCAAGCAACGAGGCAGATAAGCGCGTCGAGCTTGTGGTAGGTAAAATGATGGAAACAGACTGTAACCGAGTTTCTCAGGGCGGCAGTGTGAGCGAGCATTCTCTAGAAGGGTGGGGGTACACTTACTACCAAGTAGACGTTTCTCCAGCAGGCGGCATCTCTACATTAATGGCTTGTCCTGAAGACATGGAGAAGGTAGATACTTTCGTTCAAATGCCAACACGCGACCTTTACCGGTACAACAGCAAGCTACCTGTTGTGGTTTACGCGCCAGCTGATTTGGATGTGAACATTCGCGTTTGGGCTCCTGAAGAATGATCGCTAATCAGGCAAAAACAGCACTGACATTAGGGGGTTTACTTGCGCTTGGTGGCTGTTGCTCTACCGCACCAGAGTATCAATACCAATGTGATGATGGCCATCAGTTCGCTGCTAGCTTTTTTGGTCAGGAAAAAGCGCTGATCACTGTTGATGACGGGAGAGAGATTGAACTCAAACGAGTTCGCTCTGCATCTGGTGCAAAATATATGTCTTATGACCAGATGCTAGTACTGCACACTAAAGGTGACGGAGCGATTTTGGTCGTCAACGAGATATCCCAAAGTTCATGTCGCGTTATGAAGTGATCGTTAAATTAAAAAGGCTTGGTATTAACCAAGCCTTTTTAAAAGGACATACCTTTAGAGAGTCAAAGGCGATTCCAAAAAAGCGAACATTAACGTGGTTTACGAGCCGGTGAGAGGCAGGAGTTAGAGTGCGTCAATGGCTTTGTTTCCTAATTGGATCTCAGATAAAAACGGCCAGTATGGGTGATTATTAAGCTATTTCTATCGTTTTAGGCATACCTAACCCTGTGAGCTTATTCAACGCTTTAATCATGGCGTAGGTTTCACCAACCTGATAATTATAGTTTCTTAAACTTAATCGCCCACTAAACAGTATCTTTACACGGAACATGGCCGTCTCTGAAATTGACCGTTTATGGTAATCGTACTTCTTTTTCCAATGTTTATTTGAGCCGTATAATTTCTGGCAAGCTACCGCCAGATTACGAGGGTGACCTCGCACCCAAAAAGCAGCACCTTCTCTCGGTGGAATAAGTGGAACAGCTTGTTTAATACGTATGGCTTCGTAGCATTGTCTTGTGTCGTAAGCTCCATCACCAGATATCTCATTGATTCTACGACGAGTTTGAAAACAGAATCGATGAATCCTTGTAACGCTCTCAACGGCATCGCAAATACTCGTTTAACCATGAGGGCGGTCGTAATGGCTAAGTCACTAAACAATCGAGGTCTACCTCGTTTACCTTGCTTGAGTTGCTTCCACTGTTGAATCGCTGCTTCATCAATCCAGAATGTCAGTGAACCACGATTGATTAGGGCTTGGTTATATTGTTTCCAGTTAGTTGTTCTGTAGCGAGGCTTTGGCATTGATCTAAGTATGTGAGTGAACTTAGATGATCTGATCGTAGCTTTAAGCATTAGTTCCCTGATTTAGGAAACAAAGCCCTAGCGATTCGCAATGTAGTAATAGCGAATCTACAAAATAAATCAATGACGGCAGGAAAAGAGTGCGCCGTAAGTTTGTTAATGGAGGTTAATGCTTCGCTAGAGACTATCTCAGCACTGCTGTTATTAGCTTGGGAAATGAAGTTCCTCTCTCACGGTGCGCTGGCTGTGCTGACCGAATGCATTGCTCATATTCAAAGGCAAGTTGTAGGTTGGCGGCGCTGGTTTTTGGACGGGCGTGTTTAAATTCACTGCAAAACACATATTTCGTCAGTTTTATTTAAACTATAACCTACCTTGTAAATGGTATTGATTTCTATCCACCCACCTAGCCTAAGAAGCTTCTTTCTTAAAGACATGATCACCATATTCAATGCATTGTCACAGACGAATGAATTGGGCCATCCCATTTTTAGTAGGTGGTGTTTGGTTAAATGCTCCCCTTGATGAGTGAGTAACTCTTTTAGAACTAAAAATTCACTGAGTGTGAGCTGGATGGGTTTTATCGTTGGGTGGTCGGCTAGCGAAATTCTTAGCGACCCTTTATGTAAGATTAAGTGCATAAACAAACAGCCAGTTTAATTATCATACCCGTATTATTTATTTGCTGCGATTACATGCAAGGTCAGGTTGAATATTAATCTGGCTATTATGCCTACTTAATGGGTTTTCCTTTCATATTACACATCAAACGAAACCATTTTATTTGCTGTTTTTGTATTAGTTATTTCAGTTTGTTTAAGTTCAACCTTACAACGTTCGCTTTGTGAGTTGAACGTGACTTGATTACTTATAGGGTTTGAAGCGCAGTTTGAGGTCGGTACTTTCCCTGTCCAACGCAGAGTGACATTAGCAGCCGCCGAGTGAAAAGAGATAAGAGTTGATAATACTGCTGTTAAAATAAAGAGTAATGAACGCATACCTAGGCACCTTTTATTGAGATTGTGTTGATATGCCTAGTTTGGTGGTGATAGGGCAGATTGTAAAATAAATAGTTATAAATCCAGCTCAGGGTTGTTTACACACTTTCGAATAGTCGTTCTAACAAACAAGGTGAATCAGATAAGGAAATGGTGATGACAGTGAGGTAGGGCAGGCCTATCAAATGAACAGGTAGGCCAATGCATGATAATACTGAGTGTTAAGTAACTTAGCGGGACAGAGCCTTGAGTCAGTGAACTGTCGCTTTCAACTATCTGTCACTTTGAATTAACAGTAGCTTTGAGCTTGAGTTCGCAATGCACTTTTTAACTGAGTGGGCAGTTGTGAGCGATGTACGCCTTGGATTGCCCCTTCTATAGACCAAAATAACTCGATGGTTGGCTTATGGCGGGTATGCTGTTGGATAGCCTCTACAGCACCAATCGTGCCTAGGTTTTTGAGTTTCTCAATGGAATTGATGCCCGCTTTCTCAAGAAGTTGTTCGGTTGAGAATCGCATGTTGGGTAAGTCTTTGAGCCTTTCTGGCGCAGAAGGATAACTGCTACGTGATCTCTTTATTTGGTTTAGTGCGACTTCCGCTTCACATAGGGTCAAAGAATACTTGCTCCAAGGGTTTGCTGGTAACTTGTAGTAATCCGCATTCTGACATACTCCAAGTGTGCTTGCATTCACCTTGGGGTAACCCTTGTTAATAAAGTAGCCTTCTTGTGCCGATGTACCTCTGAGGTACAGCTCCCCACTTTTATGTAGCACGAGCAGAACGTTATCTACATAGAAGGCCGTTACGCCAAATATTTGTTTTATAGACACTTTCCCTAATGGTTCCAAGCGCTTAAAAGTCTGTCTGAAAAGATGAGTCATGTATTAGTCGATAATTGTGAATGGTGTGATCTATTGTCCAAATATAGCCTTATAGTGAACATGGCATAAGTGTAATTAAAAAAAGATAAATGCTATTGAGCAGGGCATGTCGGTTATTTAAATCCTCGATCTGCCATATCGGTTTTGTAACAGACGTTCAAAACTAAGGGGATGTACAAAGATGGGAGAATTAGGCATGTATAGCATCGACACAAAGGTATTTTTTATGGCCACTGGTAGCGATTTTCAATCGGATATCGGCGTTCGTTTTCGTCAGATTGCCATTAGGAGTTTACTCCAAGTTAGAGATGATATCCTTAAAGGAGGAGAATCTAATCGAGCGCTAGCCCATAAAATTAAGGGTATTGCATTATCTTGCGGTGCAATGGAGATTGCAAGAATTTGTCTCAAGTTGGAGCACTACGACATGATAATCAGTGAAAATGCTGGAAAAAAAATTCTAATGGATGTGTCTAACGCCATTATTCACCTTTGTGATGCTTGAGTGTGTAGGAGGGATGACATGTCTTTTAAAAATAAAATCATTATCACTAACGCAGCAATACTTATTCTATTTGTAGCATTGCTAACGTATTCCGCCAAAGAGATCGTACAGGTTTCGTCACAAAATCAATTTCAAAAGATCAAAGAAAGTATTATCGGTAATAATAAAAAGATTCTATTTACTTTTGTGAAAGCTCAAAGTGTTAGTCTTGATAAAGAGGTTGAGTTGATTACTCAGGAAATTGAGCACATAGCGATTGATTTTGCTCATGAATTTGTTGATAAGCCGAAAGACGAAGTACTTCGTAATGAACAATTAGTTCATTTCAGCACAAGACTTAAACCTTATATCAAAAATTTGAGTTTTATTGACGTTGTACATAGTGAAGAAGTGTCAGTTGTCGGCAATGATCTGGTCAAGCTCCCTATTTCGATTGATCTAAGTCGTATGATTCACCATAAGGATTTTTATATAGAGAAGGAAAAAGAAAATAATCACATCACCAAGTTTTCAATTTATATTCGCCCTCAACATTGGGATAACGCGTTACTTAAATTTGATATCGATTTAGAGTATTTCTCTCGTTCACTAACCTTTAAAGATATGATTGATGAATTTAAGTATCGTTATTTCTTAATAGACGACAGCGGCAAGCTTATCGCTTCGAATCTACAGCAAAATGTCGATCAGTTGATGTCTGAGAATGTTTTCGATGAACAAGTTCAGAGGAGTGTCGAAAATCATATCATGTCACATGACTTGGGTAGCTTCGCAGTGAGTGGTCAGAAAGGGATGTTTAATGTGACTTTTGTCAAAAACCGTCAAACTGGATGGCGACTAATTTTAGTCACACCGGAGCATGTGATTCGTTCAAGCTATGCGACCACCAAAGAGCTGGTTTTATCTGGTGATAACTCGTTTATCAAACACCTAATACTAGCCTATATCGTTTTACTTGTGCTGTTTTTAGTGATTAATTCTTTGGCAGTCAATAATATGCTCGCACCAATCTCTAAATTGATTGCGCAAGTTAAATATCTAAAGCTCCGTGATTTTGATAATGCTACACATATAGTTTATAGCAATGGTGATGAAATTGAGCAGCTCTCTAAAGCGTTTTCTGAAGCTGGAATTCAGATAAAAAATTTAATTGAAGGGCTGGAGTACGAGGTAGAAGAGCGAACAAAGCAATATGAAGTCGCCGCGCAAGAGGCGAGTGATGCGAATAAACAGAAAACGGTGCTGCTTTCAAATGTTTCTCATGAGATCCGCACGCCTCTGAATGCGATTATTGGCTATACGTATATGTTAACGCATAACAAACATTTTAATGCTTCTAAGCACGAGTTGAATGGTATTTCGAGCGCGAGCAATACCATTCTAGGTATTGTTAATGACTTACTAGATTTCGAGCGTATCAAGGCTGCAAGTTACTCATTAAACCCTAAATGTCTTTCGGTAATGAGTTTAATGAGTGAAATTGAAGATACATTTTTGCCTCTCAGTAAACCCAAGCAATTGTCGCTTGATATGATTTGTAATATCGATGCTTCAATTACATTGATGATTGATGAACTTCGTATAAAACAAGCGATCAGTAATCTAGTTTCAAACGCAATCAAGTTTACAAATAAAGGTGGAGTAACCATCGAAGTTTCAACTGATGGCAAAGCATTCAATATATCCGTGAGTGACACAGGGGTTGGTATCCCTAAAGATAAATTAGAAGCAGTATTTACTGGTTTTGAACAGGTCAATCACGAAGACCAACAGTTTGGTTTTGGTTTGGGATTGGCTATCACCAAAACGATTATTGAGCTAATGAATGGTACGTTGCGGGTTGAAAGTGAGATTGGTGTGGGCAGTACTTTTGTAATTGCACTTCCAGCGCCAGAAATTATGAATGTTTTTGAATGTTCTAACGGAGTTGTAGAGCAAATAAATAATGTCGGGCAGGGGCTAGACTGCACAAATAAAAAAGTTCTGATCGTTGATGATGTCGAGTTCAACCGAGAAATTCTAGAGTTTCACTTAAACGCGTTGGGTTGTGAATGCATGACCGCGAATGATGGTTTGGAGGCTTTGGCGCTCGCTTCTGAACATGAGTTTGATGTTGTACTTACGGATATTTCTATGCCGGTTATGGATGGTATTGAGCTTGCTTCTGAGTTGGAAAAGCGTAAGCCATCGTTACCTATAATTGCCGTTACGGCACGAGCCACCGTTCAAGAAGAGTCTAAGATGAACCAATACTTTTCGTGTTATTTAACCAAACCGCTCAACCCGAACGATTTAAAGCTAAAGCTTCATTGCGCTTTATCAGGTGGTACTTGCTAACGTAGTTAAATACTCCTGGCGATAATCTGAGGGTAAGCTATCTTCAGATTTTCACGTGTTATTTTCATTTATATTTCTGAGAGTTATGAGCATTGTCATAAAGGCAATGCTCAAACTGATATGAAGATAACACTCACCCAACCAGTATTGAGTTCGGTTGGGCATTTCTAAATTATTCAATCACAGTCTGCCCTTAGCTTTTGTTCGTGTTTAATTAAAAATAAGCTAAATCACAATAACAAATAAGAAAGCAAAGCTATGTTTGGAAATATCATACGTACGTTTCGTGTCAACAACGGTTTATCTCAAACTAATTTTGTTGATGTGATTCAAAGGAGCAGCTCTAACTTCAATAACCTAGATGTCGTAACATTAAGCCGTTGGGAAAGAGGAGTTACAACCCCTCACTTAAAACGTCAAAACGAATTACTAGACCTCATTGGAGTCAACATATTTGATGTTTGGGAAGTAAACGACTCACAAACAGTTCTCACAGGGTTAACCAATAAATTTAATAACAACGGTTATATTGACATGAAGATGCACGTCCAAACAGAAGTTACGACGATAAACTCAAATAACTCCTTTCTTTTGGGGAAAATAACCCAATTAATTGAAGTTATATTTGAATATGAAGATAACGTTATTCTCAGTAATTTAGAAGATTTAGGTCTGAGTAGAAAGGCAATTATTGAAAAAATAATAAATCAATATTCAGGGGAACTAACGCTTGTTACGGTTAATGGGCAATTAATTGGGCACTTATTAAGTGCCAACTATAAACTTGTAGCAGATTTTTTGGAGACAGTCTTAGTATCTAAAGAAGATAGAGCACATTTAGTGGTTACTTTTAACTGTACTCATTATTCGTCATTTACAGACACAATGGGCAGAGAGGCGTACAAGTATCTACAAAGCCTAAATCCAGATAAAGAGCTTTATATACTATTGAAAAGTAAGAGAATTTTTGATTTATTCTTTTCGTTAGGCTGTGAGTATCGAAGTGTCAGAAGTAACGATAGATCAATGAAGGTCATGAACTTGGATTCAAAGAAAATGAAATCACAACGCTCTTGGATGGATATTATTGCAAACTATAAAGGTGAAGAGAATGAATAACACAGTATTGATTGTTGACGATGTTGAGCTATCAAGAGAAGTCATTAAAAATGCGGTCTCTTTATCTAATACAAAAACATCCGTACAGTTTGCAGAAAATGCGTTCGATGCAATGAGCAAAATGCAAAACGCATCATTTGATTTGGTTATTATGGATATCATGATGCCCAATGGCGATGGATTTGAACTTTTGAGTATGATGTCGCAACAAAGTATTGAGTCTAAAATAATCATTACTTCAGGTTTGGATAAATCCATTGTTAGCTCGGTGAGTATGCTTGGAAAGCTCTATGAGTTAAATGTTGTTGCTTCACTAGAAAAACCTATTTGGGCTAACCAAATAAGCGAGTTGGTTGATAAAACACTTGACGCTGAAACCATGACTAAAGGTGAACCTGACTTTGATCATCGTGCGACAATCATCGATGACGATTTTCCCATAAACCTTGTTTATCAGCCGCAAGTTATTTCGGATATAAATGTTATTTCGGGGTTTGAAGTGTTGTCACGATGGTCTGATGAGAACGGGACCTTACTTCCACCGAGCTATTTTTTGCCAGTAATTGAAGAACTCGGAAAGCAAAAGGTGTTTACTAATGTCGTGATAAATAAATTCATTCAGGATTATCACCTTCACTTCAGTGAACTGGATAAATCGTTGAGGTTTTCGATTAATATCGATCCTAATTTGCTGATTGACGAATCTGTTGTTGGTAACCTACTTGATATTTATAAGCAGGGTATTGAACATACTATCGTTGTAGAGCTGACGGAAAAGGCCCTTTCAAGCAATATTGAAAAAGAACTGTTGGCAAATATTTTACGACTTAGGTTGAATGGTTTTGAGATCTCTATAGATGACTTTGGTATAGAAGCGTCGAATATTGAACGTATTGTCAAATTGCCCATTAGTGAGATAAAAATAGATAAAACCATTACATGGGGCCTTTGCGATAACATTGATTACATGCAGAAGATCGATGAAGTTAAGAAGCTCGTTTCGGTAAAAAACGCACGTATTATCTATGAGGGTGTTGAAAACAAAGACACCTGTGCGTTTCTGGAAGCTCTAGGCGGCTTTAACCAGCAAGGTTTTCTTCATGGGGTTCCATCACTACCAGAAATTGTAGTTGAGATGCTCGCAGAGCAAAAGGAACTAGATTACGTCGCTTCTGAATATACTTCTAATCATTAACAACGTATTAGTGTAACTAGCCAAAGCCAACTCTATGGGCTTTGGCTCTTTTATTACTATCCACACACCGAACAATTAGGCATCTTCATTAAATTCATTTCACGCCAGCTATGGGACATGGCATCGAGAATTAAAAGCTTGCCTTGCTTTGGTTGTCCAAACTTAGCAATAACCTTGATAGCTTCCAAAGCTTGAGCCGCGCCCACCATGCCAACAACAGGCGCCATCACACCGGCTTCAACACAGCTCAGAGCAGCGTTGCCGAATAGAGCGCTTAAACACTGGTAACACGGTGCGTCAGCATCTTGATAAGTGAATACGCTAATCTGACCTTCCATGCGAATCGCTGCACCTGATACGAGTGGCGTTTTAGAGACGTAACACAAGCGGTTGAGTTGATTGCGCGTTTCAACGTTGTCACTAGCATCAAGAACAAGTGAATGTGCTTCAATCAACTTGCCAAGTGCTTGGTCATCAAGCCTGTGGTCAACAGTTTCAATCGTCAGGTGAGGGTTCAGTATCTGTAACGATTCAGCGGCAGAATCGACCTTCTTCTTACCAATATCAGCATCGGTGTGAAGTACTTGTCGCTGTAAATTTGAAAGCTCGACAATATCATCGTCGATCAGTGTCAGCTGACCAATGCCCGCCGTCGCAAGGTATTGAGCAGAGGCACAACCCAAGCCGCCGGCACCCAGTACTAAGATTGAGCTCTGTTTCAGAGCTTCTTGGCCTTCAAAATCAAACTGTTTAAGAATGATTTGGCGGTTGTAGCGAAGCATCTCAGCATCAGACAGTATTTCCATCATCAAGCCTCGTTAGTAAAGCGTCGAGTTAAACAGTTGAATCTGAACCGTTTCACCGACTTCAACACGGCCACGTTCACGCTCTAGAATCACAAAGCAGTTTGCTAAGCTCATTGAGCGGAAAGCGCCTGAACTTTGGTTACCTGTTGTTTCTACTACAAACTGACCGTTTTCAATCGAGTAGATACCACGTTGGTAATCAGTACGGCCTGGGCCTTTTTTGAATGCAGACTTAGTGATAGCAGGAATCGACTCTGGTGCTGTCCATGCTGTGTGACCAGCCAGTTTAGCCAGCATAGGTTGAACCAGTACGTACATGGTCATCATTGCCGACACTGGGTTACCCGGTAAGCCACAGAACCATGCGTTATCTAATTCACCGAATGCGAACGGTTTGCCCGGTTTGATTGCCAGTTTCCAGAAGCCGATTTGGCCGAGCTCTTCCAAAATATCTTTGGTGTAATCCGCTTCACCAACACTCACGCCACCAGAAGTCACAACAACATCTGCGAGTTCTTGAGCTTTCTCGAAGGTTTCTTTAAGCGTTGCAGGGCAATCAGGGATGATGCCTAGGTCAATCGCTTCACAACCAAATGCTTCAATCAGCGGTTTGATACCGTAGCGGTTACTGTCGTAGATCTGACCGTCTTCAAGAGGCTGGCCTAATGGCTTGAGCTCATCGCCAGTAGAGAAGAAAGCGACTTTAGGCTTGTGTGCCACAGTTACATGACTCACACCGAGCGAAGCAATCATTGGAATGTCACGAGGTGTTAAACGTTCGCCACGGTTAAGAACGATATCGCCTTGTTTGATGTCGTCACCAGTAGGGCGAATGTTATTGTTCAGCTTGATGTCGTCTTGCTGAATCTCAATGCCAGCGTCAGTTTCAGCCGTGTTTTCTTGCATGATTACGGCGTCACAACCTTCCGGGATCTTTGCGCCAGTCATAATGCGAATACAGGTGTTTGCAGGCCATTCACCTTCAAATGGTTGACCTGCAAAGGACTTGCCCGCTAAAGGCAGTACTTTACTGTTCTCTAGGTCTGCTAAGCGCAGTGCATAGCCGTCCATTGCTGAGTTATCAAAAGGAGGGACGAAAATTGGGGATAGAATATCTTCAGCAAGTACGTAACCCAATGCTTCTGCCAATGGCAGTGACAAGGTCGTTTGAATAGGTTTAATTGGTGATAGCAGCTTATCTAGTGCTTCTTCAATTGGCATCAAGCCCGGAGCGTCGCAACAGCCCATAATTGAAATCCTTTGATCGTTATTATTTTGATTTGGTGGTTGGCAATAGGGATTCAATAATTATCAAATCATGATGGTTCGCCAACGAAATTGCAGCCACTTTAGCATAGTTTAAGCCCCGTAAATAATGACCTCCCTTAAAATATGGGTGTATTTATTCAAAATTCCGAGTATCCTTGTTTGCCATCCAGAAGGGGTATTAAAAGAGGAAGTTCAATGTCAGGTCTTAGCGAATCAGCGAAGTTGGTTAAAGATGCGCTAGCAAGCCGCGGATTAGAGACACCAATGCGTCCTAATCAGGTTAGCCGAGAAGAGAAAAAGGAACGAATCGAACACCATATGCGTGAGATTCTCACTCTCCTTGAACTTGATCTTACGGACGACAGTCTGGAAGAAACACCGCAACGTATTGCTAAAATGTACGTGGATGAAATTTTCTCTGGTTTGGATTACGCTAATTTCCCTAAAATTACTGTAATCGAAAACAAGATGGGCGTTCGTGAGATGGTACGAGTAAAAGACATTACCGTGACCAGTACTTGTGAGCACCACTTAGTGACGATCGATGGTAAGACTGCGGTTGCTTATATCCCGCGTGGGAAAATTATTGGCCTTTCAAAGATCAACCGTATTGTTCGATTCTTTGCCCAGCGTCCACAAGTTCAAGAGCGTATGACTCAGCAGATCCTTGTTGCATTGCAAACGCTACTCGAAACCGACGACGTTGCTGTAACCATGGACGCCGTTCACTACTGCGTGAAGTCTCGTGGTGTGATGGACGCGACTAGTGAAACGACAACTACAGCACTGGGTGGTATTTTCAGATCAAACCCAGCAACGCGCCACGAATTCTTACACGGCCTGCGTTAATACGTTTCGTTATTGGATGAACGCGATTTAGCCTCTGTAAATTGATGTTCGTTGAAATATATTCTAAGCCTCGCTTTATGCGGGGCTTTTTTACGCCTGTAATGAAGTTAATTGTAATGGCTGCGAATGCTGTTATTCCCTAGAGTGAAGAATGAGCGAGTAGAGAGTCTGTTTATCTGTGTAGTTTCTGACTTGGTATGAGATCCCCGATCCAGTCGTTCCTCCTTCTCGAGGATGACGAAGAGTGTGGGGGAATTAGCTCAATAGTATTTCACCTAAAGCGGTTTTTGTTTCTGTTTATGTCTAGGCAAACCGAAACGTTGAATCTAAGTAACACGAGTCCGTCATTCCCTAAAGTGAGGAACGAACGTAATAGGGAATCTCTGGCGGCTAAGCAGAAAAAGCACGCTCTATAAAAATATAGAGCGTAACTAGAATCAGTCGCTGGTGGAGTGCTTAAGAAAGATTAAACAGACGCTTTAAGTGGTGAACAATACCGGATGGCTTGTTCTCGGCTTGATAGATGTTCAAACCATCATAAAAACTCGCCATGAACTCTACGCGAATCTCATCATCACTGCTTCTCGATATACGAGACAGTAGCGTAGCGGCTACAGCTGCGTGATCATTGGCTAGGCTGTAATCCATTCCTAGTCGTCCTTGAATGAACAACCACAAATGCGTGACTAGTCTTAACTGTTGAGCGTTAGAGTTTTGAAACTTGTCGCTGTGCTCAGTGCCTACTGTATTATCGAATACATTTTGCATCGCCTCATTCGCTTCTTTATTGCTTTCAAAGCGATAGCTTGCATCGATATGTACTTTAGTTAGCAGGCCAAGCAACGTCTGACGTGCAGAGTTGTCCGGCTTGTTCTCGCAAGCGTGTTTAAACAAAGCGTGGTTTTCATCAATAAATGACGACAGCTCTTTCTCGTAGCCTGTCGAGAGCGCTTTGACTGAATCTAAACTTGCTTCTTTTAAACACTGGTGAAGCTTGGTTCTAGCTTGTTGTTTGGCTTTGATTTCTTGCTGCGCGTCGGCTTGCTGCTTGGCTTCTTCTTGCAGGCTAGCTTCTGTTTGCGAACTGTTCGGGGTTGGACGCTCAGTCATTACTCTGTAGCTCTTCCCAAGTTACTTCTGCAGATTGAGTATCGCTGTTTACGAAAGCAGAGTTACCCGACAGCATGACTGAAAGATCCATCGTTCGTTGTGTCATCGCTGCTAGCTGCTCAATGCCACCGTTGTCTAGACGAACGATCTGAGCTTTTAGGTAACCGAATTTACCTTTGTTCTGCTCCCACCAAACGTTTGATTTAGTGTTGAAGCTGAATACACGCACTGATTTAGATAGGCGAGTTGCCTTCTTAACACGCTCTGGATCAGGTTCGCCTACATCAACCCATTCTAGGATTTGATCGTCTAACGACTTCTGCCATAAATCGGGTTCTTCAATGCTAGACAACCCTTTAGTGAACTCAAGTTCAGGAGATGCATTGATACAGAAAGCCATGATACGAGCCATCATTCGCTGTTCTGTTTCAGAGGGGTGTTGTGCAACCGTTAGATTAAAAGAGTCGTAATAGTCGCGATTCATATCGGTTAAAGAGATACGAAACTTGTAGATTGTCGGTTTAAGAGCCATTGAGAGGGTGTCTTAGGTAGAAATAGTGAAGGGGAATATTACCTTAAATCTCTGAATAGCGGGTAAAAAAATAGCCAGCAGAGGCTGGCTATTTTTAGAAAGCTTTAAAATACTAAATTAAAGTACTTTGATGCTGTCAGCTTGTGGGCCTTTTTGACCTTGAGATACTACGAACTCAACTTTTTGGCCTTCAGCAAGAGTTTTGAAACCGTCGCCAGTGATAGCAGAGAAGTGTGCGAATACGTCTGGGCCGTTTTCTTGTTGAATGAAGCCGAAGCCTTTAGTTTCGTTGAACCATTTTACTGTACCAGTAACTGTGTTAGACATGATGATATCCTAAAATTAAATTTTTATTTTGAGCCAATTGTGGCACTGATAGCGCGGAAAAGTTTATTGCTATTGCGTACAACACAACGGGGTTACTAGTAATCCAACGAAATGTTTATATACAAAGAACTTTCTTTCTAGCCGGAGTGAAGTCTAAATCAAATCAGGGGATAGTCAATCGAATCCATAGTGAAAGGTTGCAGAAACTTGGGGGTAGTCAAACTTTGCATTCCTTAAATATCATGGAGTTACAGTTGTATGGTGATTTGTTGTAGTTTTTGTGAAAAAGGTGGTCGAAATTGATGACGAATTTGGAGTAAATGCACTGTTTTAGCGCATTCATTTTTGCAAATTTAAAGCCGCTAATTAGGTGTTGAACCCACTTTTAACGGCTTATATTTATAAATGTCGTTGTAAGGTAAATGTCTTTACTTGAACGAGGTCTCGGCTACTTTTTCAAGCGGTACAGGTTACCATTATCGGTGCTGAAGAAGATGTCGCCGTTTGGTGAAGTTTCGATGTCTCTTATTCTTTCGCCCAAGTCCTCTAAAATGCGTTCTTCCTCGATTGCCTCACCTTGTTCATTGACTGTCACAATATTGATGTGAGTAAGTTTTAGTGCGCCAGCCAGCAGTTTGCCTTTCAGCTCTGGGTACTTGTCTCCTTGGTAAACAATCAAACTGCCCGGAGCGATTGAAGGAACATAGACTTTTGTAGGCGCTTCAATACCATCTTTGGTTTCAGATTCGCCAACGCTGATAGGGCCCCAATACTCTTTTCCGTGTGAGGTGACTGGCCACCCATAGTTGGCACCTGCTTTTATTAGGTTGATTTCATCACCACCGCGCGGTCCGTGTTCAATTGACCAAAGCTTTTGAGTCGGGAAATCGTAATAAAGACCTTGTGGATTGCGATGGCCAAAGCTCCAAATTTCATTGAGCACCTTGCTGTTATCCGAGAGTGGGTTATCGCTTGGTGTGCTTCCATCGGCATTCAGTCGTAATATTGAGCCAGCATGAGTCATGGTGTCTTGGCCGTTGTCTCGATCACCTCGATCACCGATTGAAAAATACAGGTGGCTATCATCAAAGGTGATACGGCTACCAAAGTGACGTCCGGTGTCCGTTCTGGATTTAGATACAAACACGTCTGTCCAATTGGTAACTTCATTATTGTTGTAATTAGCAGAAGCCAGTGTTGTTACACCTTCACCATCGACGTCTTTACTGTAAGTGACGTAAAACTTTTCGTTTTCAAAAGGGGAGAGTGCGATATCCAATAATCCACCTTGGCCTTTCGCCCATACATTGGGCAACCTGAACAGTGTGTTTTGATCGCCTGTTTTTAAATCGACTTGTTTAATGACGCCTGATTTTTCTGTGACTAGCATCGACTTATCGTTGACATAAGCCAGCCCCCAAGGGATCACGAGTCCGTCGGTGATCTTCTCTGCCTGCCACGCAAAGGCTGAGGTTATAGGACCAGAGGCAAGCAGCGCTAAAGCACATGAAAAAATACGGTGATGAGTGTTCATTGAAGTCCCTTGATTATGATCATCTAGTGTTAGTCTAGCGCTAGTCACCGATAGGCGGAAAGCCGAGGTTGCTGAAAAGTGACTATTCACATATTTAGTTGAACGCCTATTGTATGATTATACAAGCTCACGTATGTTTACTGTGCCTTTCTCTATTTGATCCCGTCGGAGCACTATGAACAACTCGCCAGCAGCATTTTCGCTATTTTCTCAGTTTTTATGTTGTGAGTTAGATACGCACGATTTTTCTTCGAATGGACCTATTAAACGATGAGTCGTGGATTTGATTTTAAATCGATTTTACTTGCGTGTTTGGTCATCAGTATCGGCCAGCTCAGTATGGGTTTGGTGTTTCCTTCTTTACCTTGGATCGCAAAAGATTTTGATGTCTCACTAGAGCAAGCTCAGCTTTTGGTGAGTGTGTATTTATTAGGCTTTGGTCCTTCCCAGTTTATTTATGGCCCTATTTCCGATGCTTTGGGACGCAAGAAGGTGCTGTTAAGCGGTTTGTTGATTGCCATGCTGGGTCTCTTGATGATCATCTTCTTCAGTCACTCGTTTACTAGCATGGTGATGGGGCGATTCCTGCAAGGCTTAGGAACCGGTTGTTGCGCGGTACTTGCTCGTGCGTCTACGCGAGACAGATTCAGTGGGGCAGATTTGCCGCTCGCGATGTCTTACATTGCTATGGTTGCGTCTATTACACCTTTGATTGCGCCGGTTATCGGTGGATTCATTAACTTCCACTTCGGTTGGAGCATGGTGTTCATCTCACTACTTGGCTACGTCTCTTTGGCTTGGGTGGTATTGGCGTTCAAATTTAAGGAAACCGTGACTCAGGTTTCGGTGATCCCTTCACCGAAGAAAATGGTTTCTCAATATAAAGAGCTACTCACTTCTCGTTATTTTATGAGCTTTGCGAGTATCGGTTGGCTTAACTTTAGCTTGATGATCACCACTGTTTCGGTGATGCCGTTTATCATGCAAAACCAGATTGGTATGACGTCAGATGAATACGCGATGTGGGCGGTGATTCCTGCATTAGGCATGCTGGGCGGAACAAGCTTATGTAACCGAATTCGCCCTATGCTGGGTAACAAGAAAACACTGTTATGTACGCCTGTGCTACACATCTCAGCTGCGTTGTGGCTTTTCTTCTGTCCACTCGAGCCTTTGTATCTGATGCTTGGCCAGTTTTTGATGATTCTTGGTAATGGTATTGCGTTACCTTGTGCTCAGGCGTTAGTGATGTTGCCTTACAAGAAGAATGCAGGCGCGGCGGCAGCGATGTCTGGCGGAGGTCAAATGGTTGTGTCTTCTATGGTAAGTATGGGGCTGGTTCAGTTAGGGCTAGGGGAAGCATGGCACCTATCGATCGTGATTACGGTGTTCACACTGATTACTCTGTTTAATATTTTACGAGGCTTTAGTAGCCAAGAAGCAAGAGAGTCTCAGCTTAATTAGTGAGTAGATATTCTAATAAGGCCATTGAAGTTCTCTGATTTCAATGGCCTTTTTTTGTTGGGTGTTGGGTGTTGGGTGTTGGGTATGGTACTTGGAATGAAAGCCTGAGCTATTCGCAGACCACCGCAACTTTCTCACTTGCGGCTGTGCTAGCTGGAACTGGATGATCGATCAATCGGATAGGGGACTCGTACAAAGCAGACAAAGCTTCTTCATCGAGCAACTTGTCGGCACTGCCTTCAAATGCGATCTGTCCTTTTTTCAGGGCAACAATGTGTGTCGCGTAACGCAGCGCTAGGTTTAAATCGTGCAAGATGACGATCACCCCAACATTTTCATTTTTGTTGAGCTCAGATAGCAGACCCATAAGTTGGAACTGGTGATGAACATCGAGTGCCGATGTTGGTTCGTCGAGAATCAATACTGGTGACTGTTGTGCCAGCAACATAGAGACCCACGCGCGTTGACGTTCACCACCTGATAAATCATCCGCTAATGCCTGTGAAAACTCGGCGACACCAGTTCTTTCCATTGCCTGTTGAATGATCGACTTATCCTCAGAGTTCCAACGGCCTAATGCGCCTCTCCAAGGAAAACGCCCTAAGCGAACCAACTCTTCTACGGTTAAACCTGCAGAAGCGGGAAGCTTTTGCGGTAAATAGGCAATTTTTTTTGCTAAGTCTTTGCTTTTGAGTGAAGAAAGAGAAGATCCCTCGAACTCAACGATGCCGTGATCCGGTGACATTTGTCCTGATAGCAAGTTAACGAGCGTGGATTTGCCAGAACCGTTATGACCAAGAACTACGGTCAGTTCATCGGTCGGAATAGTGAGATCGTCAACTGAGAGAATGGTTCGGTTGTCTCGAACGATGTTGATGTTTGAAAGCTGGAACATGTCGGTCCTGTATCGAGACCAATAGCGATGCTTAATGAAAGCAAATCTGTCGCACTGGTCTTTAAAATAGTGGTTGTTATTTGGCCGTTTTTTTGTTGTCAGGGTGCCTAGGACAATCGTCGCAATACTTTCTTGAATCGCACTTATAAACGAGGCAGCAACTGACTCTGATCAGTTTTAGCATTCCTGATTGGGCATCGACCTTAAGGCTGTCTAAATGACTTTCAGGCAATTGGCATGCTTCTAACCAAAGCTTAGCTTGCCCAGTGATATAATCATTAGTCAGGCTTGGCTCGTGCTGCTGAAGTTTTATCAAACTGCCTAACAATAGATCGGCCAATAAATGATTGGTAAATCCTGGGCGAATACGTGTCCATTCACTGATCTGGCTGCGATAAAATTCAGTCAATGTAAGAATGGCTTCACTAGCCTGTGGGATAAGTTGTTCAGGTGAACCATGCTGATGATCACCATTAAAAAAGCGATAGCCAGTAATGAACTCTTTGTATCTAAACTGACCGATGTTCTTGATATCGGGCAGAGAATGAAGCCCATAGATAGAAATGAAAGTCACATAGATAGGCTGCCAGCACACGAGATCCCACGTACGCGTTAACCAATACGCTTTGCCTGCTTCAGGGTGGCTTTGCGCAAGCCCATCGTAAACTCGTTTGAGTTCTTTATGGCTATTCTCATTTGTTACCGCAATGCTTTTGCTATTAAGTGCCCCAAAGCTTCCGCTTAAATACGGGGTAACTTCTTTTGAGTAAGCGAAGATTTTTTGATGTAGAGACGGGGCTTTCCGACGAGTGATAATATTGTGCAGTTGGGGAAGCATCTTAAATCAATAAATGAGAATCAGTTGCGTTATCATAACGGACATAATCGAGGATAACCATACAAAATGGAGCATCTACTCGGTGCTTTTGACGTTTTTGAGATTTATAAAGTGTGGGTAGGCTGTACATTTTTAAGTGATAAAAGCCTTTTTAAATGATAAAACTATTGGTGAACCTAATCTTTTGCTACTTACTATAGAGAATATGAAAGCTTGAATATGAACACACCAGCATTTGATCGTATCAGCCGCGTTCTGGCTTATATCCATGCGAACTTAAGCTCGACATTATCGCTAGAAGATATTGCGAAACAAAGCTGTTGGTCTCGCTGGCAACTGCAAAGAGTGTTTCAAGCCGAAACTGGGCTTACTGTGGCGAACTATGTGAGAGAGCTAAAACTGAGTCAGGCTGCCGAAGAGCTACTTGATGGAAGAGAGCGGGTCATTGATGTTGCACTCGGGCTTGGGTTCAATTCAGAAATTAGTTTTAGTCGTTCCTTTAAGCAGATGTTTGGGGCAAGCCCAAGCCAATACAGAAAAGCGGGTAAAAGAGTAGGGCTAAGGAAGCCGATACAAGTATCTGAAACCGTCAGTGCGGAAGAAAAAGGCGCTCTGAGTTTTGTTGAAGTTCGAATCGACGAAAAAGAGTCGTTTCTTGTTAAAGGCATGACGTCAGAAATCAGCGGCTTGTTTTCACTGACCCAAGATTTTGCACAAAAAGTCCCTCAGTTATGGTCACGCTTGGAAAGTGAGGTGAGTTTGCCCGATGATAATGCACTGCAGTTTATTGGTGTTGTCGATCTCACTCAGTCATGCTTCGACGGGACTAACATTCATTATTGGGCAGGTGTCGAGCTTCATGACGAAGTTTCAATTCCGCAACTACCAAGCCTCATTTCTGAAAAGTTAGAAGTGCTGACCATCCCCAAGCAAACCTATGCCGTGGTGAAGCACTGCGGGCCTATCGAGAATCTGCGACATACCTTGAGTTGGTTTGTGCTGAATTGGATGCCAAGTTCCGGCTATCGTGGTCTTGATGGTTATGAGCTTGAAGTGTACCCATTTGGCTATCAAGCTCATGCTGCTAATGCAGAAATGGAGTACTGGATCCCTATTATTAAATCGTAGTCATATCCTCGTCATTCCCTCCCTAGCAAAGCCTTCTTGTTGAAAGGTTAATTGTATTTTTAATCATCAATTGACCTGTATTTCATTAAAATAGGCCAAGTTCTTTTTGAACTTGCACCAAATTGTTAATTATCCCATTCATAGATACATACAATGCAAATGAGATTTATTATTATTTATATTAAGCATTGGTACCGAGGGAATTATGACCACTCACACTCGTTTTAAGTATTCATCATTGGCAGTCGCTTTGTTGACTGCGTTCTCAGCGCAAGCGTTGGCGAAAGAAACCGTTACTGCGGCAGATTCGAATGTAGAAACTGTCACAATTATGGGCAAAGCGTATCGTAATACCGCAACGAAATCGGCACTTGAGCCAGAAGAAACGCCTCAAGGTATTACTGTTATTGATGAAGAACAGTTAGAGCAACGAGGTGTTCAATCTTTGAACCAAGCCCTTCGTTATGCACCTGGTGTTGTAACTGAAAACCGTGGTGGTTCTGTAACCATGTTTGATTCTTACTCTATCCGCGGATTTAACACCAACAACGTTAACTACTACGATGGTCTTTCACTTCAATTTTTGAATGGTTGGAACCTACAACCGCAGATTGATCCGATCGCAATGCAGCAAGTCGAGATCTTCAAAGGGCCTACCTCTGTGCTTTATGGCGCAATGCCTCCGGGTGGTATGGTGAACATGATTGCTAAAGCTCCGCAAACGGAATCGTCGACTAAAGTTGGTGTAGCAACAGGCTCTCGCAATCTACAAGAAGCGTCTATTGATACCACAGGTCAGTTTGGTGACAGTGATTTTTCTTACCGTTTGATCGCACTTGCTCGCAAGCAAGACAGTCAAGTTGATAATGCAGAAGAAGAGCGTTACTTAATTGCTCCTTCTGTCGATTGGCAAGCAACCGACAACACATTAATCAACTTCAATCTGTACTACCAGAATGATCCTTCAATGGGCATCAACTCGGCAATGCCACTCGATGTGCTGAAAGCAAGCGATCCGTCTGTTTCTATGGGTGATAAGAACTGGAGTAAATTCGAACGTGAAGTGTTGATGGTTGGCTATAAGATTAACCATGACTTCAATAACAATTGGACGTTCTTACAGAATGCTCGCTATACCGACGCATCTCTATATCAAGAGAACACTTACCATGTGAGTTACGATCCAAGTACGCCGAACCAGCTAGACCGTTACTTGTACTCTACTGATGAGAGCTTTAAAGGTTTTGTTATTGATAACCAGTTGAGCGGTATCGTTAATGTTGGTTCAGTAGAGCATAACTTATTACTTGGTTTAGATTACCAAGACCTAGATGGCAATGTTAACTACTCGTCGTACAGTGCGAATGGTAGTGGTTTCAATAGCTTTGATCCATTGAACCCGAACAATGATTTACTAGACCGTAGTGATGTGACTAAGACGGGTGAATATCTAGATGACACGACGTCAAGTCAGCTAGGTTTCTATGTTCAAGACCAAGTTCGTTTAGATGCATTAGTACTGATTGCTGGTGCGCGATTTGATCACTACAAATCTGAGAGTGATTACTACGCTCATGAATCTGATCATAAACAATTTACTTACCGTTTAGGTGGTTTGTATCAGTTTGATAATGGGTTAGCGCCATTCGCAAGTTACGCGACGAGCTTCGAGCCAGCTCCGGGTGTTGATAAATCGGGTAATGAGTTTGATCCAGAGAACGCACAACAAGCAGAGGTTGGTGTGAAATACCTGTCTGACGATATGTCGAAAGAAGCAACGGTTTCTTTATTCCATATTGTTAAGCAAGACATGTTGATGACAGACCCGACAAACGTTTATGGTCCAAGAATCCAAGTAGGTGAAGTTGTATCGCAAGGTGCAGAACTATCTGGACGTTGGTTTGCGACAGAAAACTTCGATATTGCGGCTTCATACACGTATGTTGATATGGAAATTACCGAAGACTCTAGCAACGGTTTAGAAGGTACGACACCAATCTATGTGCCTGAACACACAGCTAACATGTGGGCTAACTACAACGTATTTAACGGCATGCTAGCAGGCTCTCGATTCAGTGCAGGTGCTCGTTACGTTGGCGAAATGCAAATGGACGCAAGCAATACTCAAGGTAAAGTTCCGTCTTACACGGTTGTTGATTTGTCGGTGGGGTATGATTTGGGTGCAGCAAGCGATACGCTATCTGGCGCAACAGCGAACCTAGCCGTGAACAATATTTTCAACGAAGAATATTACGCGTGTTACGACCAATCGAACTGCTGGTTTGGTGCTGAGCAGTCTGTAGAGCTAAGCGTAAACTATGAATTCTAACTAGGTTAGGGTGATCAATTTTAAAGCAGCCTTCACTGGGCTGCTTTTGTCGTTTGAAGAAATATAGAATTTAGATTGAGTAGGCAACAGTATGAATTTACAACGAATAGCTTCCCATTTTTCTAAAGTAAAGTGCTTGAATGCAAAGCTTGTAGTAACCGTATTAGCGAGCGCTTTATCGTTTAATGCGATGGCGGATTTTCAAGTTGAAGACAGTGAGGGTGTTAAAACCCTTGAAGCTCAGCCTGTTAGAGTTGCGGCGCTGAACTGGGACATAGCTGAACAAGTGATTGAACTCGGTGTAACGCCAGTAGCAGTACCTGATATTGCAGGTTATACCGATTGGGTTGTTCAACCTGCAATTCCAGAAGGCGTGGCGGACATTGGCACACGAACAGAGCCTAATTTTTCCGCTTTGAAGAAGCTAAACCCTGATGTGATTCTTATCGCTTCACCGCAGAAAGATCTTCAGGAGCGACTTTCTGAAATCGCGCCCGTGCTTTACTACCAAACGTACAGTGATCAGCACAACAATGCAGCGGCTGCTATCGAGAACTTCAAGAAGATCGGTCAGCTGCTTGGCAAAGAAGAACAAGCGAATCAAAAGCTGGCCGCAATGGATGAGCGTATCGCTGTTCTAAAAGCTGATTTAGACCAAGCGTACCCAGGCGACAAGCCGAAAGTGACCTCTTTCCGTTTTGCGAGCACCAATTCGGTATACATTTACGGTGATAACTCGATTCCACAATATGCACTTGAGCAGCTTGGCTTTGATAATGCGATGGATCTGCCTCCAAGTCAGTGGGGTATCAGTCAAAAGCGTATGACCGAGCTTAAGAACGTGAAGAAGGGGATTGCGCTTTACTTTGAACCTTTCCCGTATCAAGACAAGCTGGACCGTTCTCCGGTTTGGAAGAGCATGCCCTTTGTTCGCAATGGTCAATTTAGCCCAGTCGCAGCAAGTTGGAGCTACGGCGGTGCAATGTCGATCTTGTATAACGCAGAAGCCATGGCGCAATCGTTGTTGACGCTAGCGGAGCAGTAATGAAATCCAGTGGTTTTATGATGGGGGCTGCGCTGCTTTGTGCTGCCCTTGTTCATTTATGGTTAGGGCAGTCGGAATTTGGCCCTATTGGTGAGTTGCTTCAGCAAGCCTCACAGATCAGTGACATCGCGACATTCAACTCAATGGTCGATGATTCATTCGAGCTGATGGCGTTAGCCTATGTCAATTTACCTCGCTTGGTGATGGCAATCTTGGTTGGCGGGACACTTGGCACTATCGGCAGCTTGTTTCAACAACTGACACAGAATCGCATGATGTCCCCGTTAACTTTGGGTACATCATCAGGCGCTTGGCTTGGTCTGGTTATTCTGAATGTGGTAGCGCCGATGTTGGTCGCTCAGTATTCAGTTTGGTTCGCTCTAGTTGGTGCGCTGCTTGCGATGGGGCTGATTGTTTCGATTGTTGGCATCAAAAACATGAGCGGCTTGCCAATTGTATTAGCGGGTATGGCGGTCAACTTGTTGCTAGGTGCATTTGCAACGGCAATTATTCTGCTTAACGACCAGTACGCACAGAATCTGTTTGTATGGGGAGCGGGCGACCTAGGACAGAATGGCTGGGAACAAGTACTGTGGTTAATGCCTAAGTTATTGCCGATCTTTGCCATCTTCTTCTTGGCGCCAAGAGTTCTGACTTTGCTTTCGATCGGTACTGAAGGAGCCGCAGCGCGCGGTCTTAACATCGGTACTACCTTTTTTGTATTGATGGCTATTGGTGTTTGGTTAGTTTCAGTGTCGATTACCTCAGTGGGTGTGATCAGTTTTATTGGCTTAATTGCTCCAAATATCGCAAGGCACTTAGGCTTCTTAAAGGCGAAATCTGAACTCATCGCAAGCTGTGTATTAGGTGCGTTACTGCTGTGTGTCACTGACAGCTTGGCTATCTTCTTGGCGCAGTGGTCTTTGGACATGATTCCAACAGGGACGGCAACTGCAGTGATTGGTGCTCCTGCGTTGATTATTATTGCTAGAAAGCAGTTATCTGCTCAAGATCAGCTGTTTTTCTCGATGCCTAAAGGGCCAAAGTTTATTTCACCTTTGGCTTACTTCTTGTTAGGCACAATGATCTTAGGTTTGTTGGCGTTAAGCACGTTGTCACAGCCATCTTCTGATATAGGCTATTTTGTTATTCCAGACGCATTTGAATGGTCGATTCGTTGGCCGAGAATGCTAACCGCAATATTCGCTGGTGGCGGCTTGGCGGTGGCTGGTGTGATTTTACAAAGATTGGTCTACAACCCGCTCGCCAGCCCGGACATTCTTGGTGTGTCGGCGGGGGCGGTTCTGGCGTTGATTTTCAGTAGCTTATTCATGGGCTATTTGATTCACTCATTGAGCCCTTGGATTGCTTTCTTAGGTAGTGCGATTGCGCTTTGTTTATTGCTGTTCCTTGGCAAGAAGCATCAGTTTGCGCCATCGATTTTGATCCTCACTGGTATTTCGTTGACCGCAGTTTTGGAAGCTTTGGTGCAATTCTCTTTAACGCGAGTGGGAGAGGGAAAATACACCTTATTGGCTTGGTTGGCCGGTTCTACCTATCGTGTTGAACCAGAGTCAGCAATGATTATGACCATGGTGATAACGGCTTCTATCGGGGCTGCTTTGCTGTTGAGTCGTTGGGTGACCTTAATTGCGACGGGACGTCAGTTCGCGAGTGCCAGAGGGTTGAATATCAATATCGCCTACGTGGCATTGTTGTGTATTGTTGCGATCTTATGTTCGGTCGTGACAACTACCATGGGGCCTGTCGCGTTTGTCGGCTTGTTGGCTCCGCATATCGCCGCAATGGTGGGTGCGCGTTTGGTTAAAGAACAGATCATCTTGTCGTTTTTAATTGGTGCTGCACTCATGCTATTCGCAGACTGGTTAGGGCAAGTGGTGGTATTCCCAGCTCAACTCGCTGCAGGGACGTTAGTTTCCATTATTGGTGGTAGCTACTTCATCTTCTTGTTAGTGAAATCTCGAAGAACATAGGTTCTACCAAAACTGAGAGTCCTTGATTATAAAAGATACGAATGAAAAGCAGTGAATGGAGCGATCCGCCACTGCTTTTTTATTGATGTCGTTTGTGTAAGGGGGCGGCGTTAAGCAACACAGGTCTCGCTTCTTAATGTGCAAGTTTGGCATATGTTAATAAAATGTATAATCTAAAGGTCTGACCACTTGTAAGGTAGCCACTATGCCAAACCTCGAACGTATTACTTGTTCTATCGATGAAAACCAAATTGCGACGGTTGTGTTGAATCGACCCGATAAGCTCAATGCTATTGATATGGCAATGTTTGAAGCCGTTAATGACATGATAAGTGAGCTCAAGAAGAACAGAGATATTCGAGCTGTTATTGTTAAGGGCAGTGGTTCCGATTTTTGTTCTGGCTTAGATGTTAAATCGTTATTGAACAGTAAAGTTGGGGCGATGAAGCTTTTGTTCAAATGGTTACCGACATTACCTAATGCTGCGCAGCACTTTTCGCTTGGTTGGCGAGAGATCCCATGTCCTGTCATTTTTGCGATTCATGGTCGTTGTTGGGGAGGCGGCCTTCAATTAGCCAGTGGTGGTGATTTTAGGATGGCCAGTCCAGACGCGACTTTCTCGATATTGGAAGCCAAATGGGGTTTGATTCCTGACATGGGAGGCGCCATCGCATTTCGAGAGTTAATGCGTAAAGATCACACCTTAGAAATGGCGATGACCGCTAAAGAGATCGACTGTGAAACAGCGAAAGACTATGGGCTGGTAACCAAGATTGCCGAAGATCCTTACGCTGAAGCTTATGCGTTGGCACTTGAGTGTGCGAATCGGTCGCCAGATGTTGTCGCTGCTAATAAGAAACTCTACAACAAGACTTGGTGGTCAAGCCCTGGCATGGCAGTGTTTTACGAGACCTGGTATCAGATAAAGGTAGGGTTAGGCAAGAATAGAGCAATCGCTGCTCAACGTGAAATTCATCGAGACAAGCCACGTTCATACGTCGCGAGAAAGTTCAAATAGCGTTTGTACAGGAATAACGGATATTCCATTTGTTTATGGGGCTTTGCGGTAACCTTAGAGCAATTTAATGTCTAAGGCTAAATGAGCAATCTGATGAACAAAACTTTTACTTACTCGCTAGCTGCCACCGCAATTTTTACAAGCTTAAATGCTTTCGCAAGTGGTTTGTTTTTACAAGAAGCTGTTGTCGCCAATGCCGGTACTACTGGTGCTGGTGACGGTGTTTATACTCGTTCGGCTGCGGCGATGTGGACCAATCCTGCCACTATGTCTCATATGGGCGAAAGCAAAACCACGATCAATACCATGGCGTTTGATCTTGAGATGCAATATCAAGACAACGGCGACAAGCAAGATGGTAAAGCTCATTCAGTCATGCCTTCATTTGGCGCCTTCCACGCGCATCAAGTCACAGACAAATTACACCTTGGTATCGCGCTTGGCGCTGTTGGTGGTTCTAGCCTTGATTACGGCAGTGAGTGGGCGGGAGCTGAACTCTTAGAAGATATCACCCTCACTGCGATGCAAGTAAACCCATCACTAAGCTACCAACTGAATGACCAGTGGTCAGTAGGCGCGGGTGTGCAATTCAGCTGGGCAGCATTTGAGCAGTCAACTTCTGGGTTTACAGCTAAACAAGATACCGATTGGACCTATGGATATAACCTTGGTGTGATGTATACACCAACGGATAAACTTAAGTTGGGTGCTAGCTACCGCTCGAAACTAGAACATGAGTTTAAGAATGAGTTAAAAGGCCCATTACCTGGTAGCAATCGTTCTTTATCTACGGATATTGCGTTACCTGAGATTGTCGATGTCAGTGCGAGCTATGCCTTGAACCAACAACTTGACCTATTGGCAAGTATTCAGTTCCATCGTTGGAGCGCGTGGGACGAGACAGTACTAGACTTTGGTGCATCAGTTGGTGGTGACCCTGTAGGCGGAATTCCAATCAAGCGTGACTGGGATGATGTTTGGAAATTTGCGGTTGGTGCTGATTACCAACTTAACTCAGACTGGCGTTTAAAAGCGGGCTTCTCTTACGAGACCTCACCACAAGATGATCCGTCAATGCAATGGGTTGACCTCCCTGTTGGCGAACAGTATCGCTACTCAGTAGGTGCTTCAACGTATTGGGATGATATCTTGATCGATGTGTTCTACGAATACGCTGACTTGGGTTCGGTTGAAATGGATCGTCTAATGGTTGATGGTTCGTTCGATGGCCGTATCCACTTTGTTGGCGTTAGTGCGACCTTCTAATGACATTACGTAATCTATTACTTGTTGCTGTGGCAACGTTCGGATCGATGGGTGCTTTTGCTGAAGAGAAGCACCCTGATGATCCGACTAAAATCGTGACAAAAGCTGGCGTTGCTTATAACGAAGATTTGCAGTTCTCAGGCTCTATTGGTTTAGATGAAGCGCGAATGATCAATGCTCGTGTCAATGCAGACGGTGAAGAGTGGCGATTAGGCGGTTCATGGCTGTTGCCTATGGGTATTGTGAACTTCAACTTTAGCCGTTCTGAATATGACAACGATGCTTATAAGAACAACTACAGTATTGGCACATTTATACCACTGAGCTATTTCGATATTGAGCCGTTCGGTTGGCAAATCTTCCCTATGGCTGGTTACAGCTATAACGACGGTGAAGTAGCTGTTTTTGATGACGATAATGTTGGTTCTGACTATGTGTTGATGCCGAGTTCAACACACGGTGGCTACATTGGTGCGTTTGGCTTAAAAACGATTACGGATGAATGGTCTATCATGGGCTTCGGTGGTGGTTCGATGGGGTCTGATGATTATTCAGGGTATTGGGCTGGCGTCGGTGCTAGCTACAAGTTGAGTGATGCTCAATCATTCAACTTCTTCACTATTTTTGCTGAGGACGATTTCGGTGAAAATAACAGTGTTGGTGCGTCTTACACCTATGAATTCAAATAGTTATTCTCATATATCGTCTTAGATAAAAAGAACTGAGTGTAGGTCCACTAATTTAGTGAATCTACACTCAGAACTTATCGCTTTTCTATGATCTTTCTAGTGTTGAGGTCGTGTTAGCAAGCCGCTTCGTAACGTTCAACATAGCTCTGCATTACCGCGTTCATCGCTTTCGTGATATTTGTGTATTGTGCTTCTTCTAGGTTCGCGAGAGACACACGCAGAGACCACGTTGGCGCATCAAAACCTGCCCCCGGCATCACAATCACGCCATGTTCTTCAGCAAGGCGAACCAAGAAATCCAGCGGCTCATACGTATCTTCTAACCATGCGAAAAAGTCGTTGCTGTGAATCGTTTGAGCAATCTCTTTTAGATCAATCTCCACGTAATAGAACGCACCGGTTTGATCGCCTTCAGCAACGATTGGCGCGGCTAGATTCTTCTGCATTAGAGTGTGGTAGCGACGACGCACTATCTGTTTTGCGAGTCGTTTGTACTCTTCGCCATCCTTCATCAAAGACAGTAGCGAGAACATTGTCATTTGAATCTGCTGAGGTGTTGAAAGACCGGCAGTATGGTTCAATGCCACTGCGCGGCTGTCTGCCACCAAACGGTCAATGAACTTAATCTTACTCGGCTCAAGTGCAATGCCTTGGTACCGCTGAGATAACGTGCTTCGAGTGTCTTCAGGAAGATCTCGAATCATGCGGTCGAAATTATTGTCTTCATGCACGCCAATCACGCCTAAACGCCAGCCTGTTGCACCAAAGTATTTAGAGTACGAATACACTAGAATCGTGTTCTTCGGAGCCAGCATTGCCAGTGATGTGAAGTTATCAGCGAAAGTGCCATAAACATCATCAGTAAGTAGGATGAGGTCAGGGCGACGGTTAGCCACCTCTGCAATCTTATAGAGTATCTCATCGCTTAATCGAACCGAAGCAGGGTTGCTTGGGTTAACAAGGAAGAAAGCTTTAACACTTGGATCGTTCAGTTTTTCTAATTCAGAGTCTGGAATTTGCCACGCAGACGCTTCATCCGCCATGATTTCTACTTTGTTGAGCGCGTAATCTTCTAGCTCTGGCATTTCGATATACGGAGTGAAAATCGGCGCACCAATCGCGATGGTGTCACCAGGGTTCAATAGTCGGTTGCTCTTTAGCGTGTTAAAGATGTAAACCATGGCCGCTGTGCCACCCTCAACTGCGAACAAGTCAAACTTTCCTGCAGGTAATGGCTGCGAGCCCGCCATTTCTTGCTCAATGTATTTGCGAGCAATAAGTTCTGAATATTTGAGCATGCGATCAGGCACTGGGTAGTTGTTACCTAGAATTCCCTCAACCCATTCATAAATAAGCGCATCACCGTCTACCTGATATTGATCCGTAATAAACTGGAAGGCTTCAATGAGGAATTGCACACCTTCTTGGTCTTCGTATTTTTCACAAAACTGAAGAAAGCGCAGGCTAATATCCTGTTGAACTCCCATTCCACCAAAGCCTTCATACCCTGAGAAATTCGATTTTGATTCTTCTAGTGCAAACATACCTAATTGGAAAAAGGCTTCACGTGGCGCTGTCGCGACCCAGTTTGGGTTACCACGACCAGCGTTGATCATGGTTTTCTCATGTGAATGCTGAGCAAGGTCGATCAGTGTGTTTTTTACTTCGAATGGGCTTAGTGTTTCTAGGCGTTTTTCATCTGTGCGTTTCATAGTCGGTTCTCTTTAAACTTGTTTAAGATCCAAGTTTGTTGGATATATAAGTAAGTTAATTTCTTTGAGCAGCTAGCCTGCTTGGCTAGCTACTGTGTTAAATCGTTAATGAATAAGTTGAATCATCAATTGGCTGATTCGGTGTTGATTACGAGATTTTGGTAATTAGGTTGATGATGATCGGACCCCATAAGGTGAGGAAGATATTGGCAACCGCATAAGTCATCGTGAAACTCGGTACTGGTGTGCTGTTTTGTGTTTTTTCTAGTAGCGATGCGAATGCAGGGTTTGCACTGCGGCTACCCGCGATAACCGCTAGCGCTTCTACTGGGTTTTTGATTTTGAGTACGTAGTAGTTGAATAGGAACGTCAGTACTTGAGGAATTAGAGTGACCAACACACCTAGCAGTAAAAGCGTTACGCCATTCTCTTTGATTGCCGTCAGCGCTGGAGCGCCTGCATTAATACCAACAACCGCAACAAATACTGCAAGGCCGAATGTCTGCATAAAGTTGGCTGCGCCGTGGTTAACACTGCCTAAACGAGGTGTGCGCATTCTTAAGTAGCCAACCAATAGGCCAGAGACCAAACAACCTAAACCTGAACCTAGAGCGATATGAGAACCGCCGATGGTGAAACCAATCTCGCCAATCAGATAGCCAAGCACCATGCCAAAAGACATTGTTACGAAGTCAGTTACGCTTGGAAGCGGGCTGTTGTAGCCGACTTTTTTGGCTACTTTGGCTAGGTCTTCTTTTTGTCCAACTAAGGTGATTTCGTCACCAATGTGCAGTTCAGTTTCTGGCAATGTCGAAATATCATGGCCCATGCGTGATAGCTGAGTGATATAAACACCACGACGAATACGTGCGTTCGTTTCATCGTGAAGCTTACGTAGCGTAATACCCGCTAGTTTCTTATTCGTGAGTACGACTTTCTGTTGTGTTTGGACAACATTGCTTTCTTCACTAAATTCACCGAGTTCGATACCCAACGAGGTCACTTTAGGAAATGCCTGAGTCAGACCAGTAAGGTAAACTTTGTCATCCGCCGCTAAAATAGGGTTCTTCGCCAAATCTAACGTTAATTCTGTGTCTTCGTGTGAGCGGTAAATAGCTTCAATTGTGAGGTCGGCATCGAATGCTTCTTCTAACTCGACAACACTTTTTCCAACAAACATAGAGTTCGCGGTCACTTGATAAGCACGAGAAGATACGCGGTTCAATGCAGAGAATTCACCCTCGTTTAGCTGCTTGCTGCCTGCGCCCATTTTTTCCGCAAGCTTTTTCGCTTCTTTGGTTATGTTCCAACCCATTACCATTGGAATGAGTGACATCATTAGAATCGGACCAAGAGAGCCGAAGATGTAGGTGATCGAGTAACCCACAGCCACGTTTGTTTTAAGTGTTGAGGTGACATCTGGCGCTAGGTTCAGCTGATCGATAGCATTACCTGCAGTACCTATGATTGCCGATTGTGTTAAGCCACCAGCCGCAAGGCCCGCCGCTAAACCTTTATCTAGTCCTGCCCATTTAGAGAGCAATACAACCGTGATTAATCCTACAAACGTCATCACAAACGAAGCGAACAAGCGGGTTAGCGATGAAAGGCGGAATGACGAGAAAAACTGCGGACCGCCGTTGTAACCCACCATAAAAATAAATAAAGCAAAGAAGATGCTTTTTACTTCGTTAGAGATCGCGATACCGCCGATCTGACCAAGTGCTACAGCAACAAGCAGTGAACCTGCGATTCCACCTAATTCAAACTTACCGATTTTAATTTTACCGATTAAGTAACCGAGACCGAGTGATAAAAAGAGCGCTATAAACGGATAGTCTCTAAGTTGTTCAATAATAAATGACATAGTAATCCTTGAATGAAATAGCATCATCATTGACTCGCTATTTCATTTTTTAATTTGGTTTAACGTTTGATTAAGCATTAATCAAAATTTGGTTGATGAACTGATCTAATGCTTTATTTTTAATAATCTGGGCTTCATCCAGTCTTCTACTTTTTATGATGCAGTCGCGATGATTTTTTATGGTCATGCATTTTATCTTTGTGATGTTTATCATGATGACCATCAGAATGGTGATTGACTAAATGCTTATGACCTTCTGGGTTGCCACCATGTTGACCAGAATGAGAGGGTTGATGTTCTCTATATTCTGAATGGTCTTTATTATGTTTATGGGTAACATCTTCTCCATATATACGTTTCATCTTTTCTTTAATAGCGACTTTAGTGTGATTAATTTGATTCGACATAGTTAACTCGTTTATTTGTTTAAGGAACGATGAGAATTATATCGATCGAGAAAATAGATAAATCATGTTCAAATAAAATAGCAATAAAACAAAAATTGAGTGCCGATTGATATTTTTATTTTAAGTGTTTGATTTTTAAGGTTTGATTTTTATTTTATATAAGATTGGGTGGATGTTATATGAGTTTGATTTATTGGCAGTGTCGATAGATAGAATGACCAGACTTAAAAAACAAGGTGAACACATGAGTAAGTATAAAGGCGTTATTGTCGGGTCAGCTCTTTTTATATTACTGTCTTTTGTATTTGGCTTTCATTATGTAAAAGGTGAAATGATCAAAGAGAAGGTCGCTAATTTTAAATTGCCAGCCATATCTGTAACAACGGAAAAAGTAAATCAAGATACTTGGGATAAAAGTTTAAAAGTCATTGGTAACATTCATTCTAATCAATCTATTGATGTGACGAGCCAAATGTCTGGCCAAGTAAAAGAGATTCTCTTTACTTCAGGTCAGCAAGTAAATAAGGGTGATGTTCTTGTTAAATTGGATGATGCGTTATTGAAGTCCAACTATAAGAGCCAGCTATCCAAAGTTGAATTGGTAAGAGTCGAATTGATGAGAAATAAATTGCTCCTTAGAAATAACAGTGTTTCAAAAAACTCGGTTGATAAGCTACAAGCTCAATTTAATGCTGAAGGTGCAAAGCTGGAATATATTGCTACGCAAATTGACTACATGAAAGTGAAAGCGCCATTTTCTGGCAGTGTTGGGATTCGCAATATCGATGTGGGTGATTTTATTAATTCGAGCACTGCGATTGTCGAGCTGGAAGACAAATCAAAGCAGTATGTCGATTTCTCTATTCCAGAGCTTTATTTACACGATGTGAAGGTAGGGCAGGATTTACAGTTTTATTCAGAAGCAACCAACGACGAAGTCTTTCACGGCACGATTTCTGCCATTGAACCGAGCTCAGACAGCAACACGCACAATATCGAATTGAGAGCCATGGCTAACCAAGCTGTGCCGTTAGAAGCGGGTATGTATGTCGACGCTACGTTAATCACATCGGAATCGGACACTATCGTGGCAGTGCCTTCTGTTGCGATCAGTTACACCTTATACGGGAACACCGTGTTTGTGTTGGATACGTCGACCCAAAAGGCCAGCGAACACACAAGCAAAGATGCATCACCATTCTATGAATACAAGGTTGTGCAACGCACTGTCGAAGTCGGCCCTAAACAAGGTGGCTATGTTGGCGTGGTTTCGGGCTTGAAAGCAGGGGATATGGTTGTGACTTCAAACCAACACCAGCTTAAGAATGGTGGATGGGTTCTGGTTAATAACCAACATCCGCTGATCACTGACAAAAGCACTAAGCAAAGTAACTAGGAAACTCCCATGACATTTACTGATGTATTTATCAAACGTCCAGTTTTGGCTACGGTATTAAGCCTTGTACTGTTGGTGTTAGGTCTTAAAGCCTTCACCTCACTGCAAGTGCGCCAATATCCAGAAATTGAAACGGGCGTTATTACCATTACAACGAGTTACCCAGGTGCCAGTGCATCCAGCGTTCAAGGGTATGTGACGCAGCCACTGCAGGCAGAAATTGCTCAAACAGCGGGCATTGATTACATGACATCGGATAGTGCTCTGGGTAAGTCGGTTATTACGGTTTATTTGAAGCTAGGGTATCCATCGGACAGTGCTTTGACTGAGATTTTGTCTCTCGTGCAGCAAGTAAAATATAAGCTGCCATCGGGCGTATTGGATCCAAGTATTCTTAAGTCGACGTCTCAGTCTCCGATCTTATATGTTTCATTTTCGAGTGACACATTGAAGACGGAGCAAGTCTCGGACTATGTGAGCCGTGTGGTTAAGCCGACTTTCTCTACTGTTGAAGGGGTGTCAAAGGTCGACATGTTGGGGCAAGAAGATTTTGCAATGCGAATTTGGCTGAACCCTCAACGACTGGCTTCATATGGTCTGACGGCTGAAGATGTCCAAAACGCGCTTCGTGCAAATAACATTGTGAGTGCGGCGGGCAAGCTGCAAAATCCTTATATCGAAGTTGATATTAACGCTCATACCGATTCAAGTTCAGTAGACGATTTCAAGAACATGTCTTTGAAGACGCATGATGGGCAACTGGTGCACTTGAAAGATGTGGCGACGGTTGAACTAGGCGCAGCAAACTATGACTCAGACGTTGAGTTTAATGGTGTGACTACCGTATCAACGGCGATCAGCAATACGGCAACGTCGAACCCGTTAACCGTTGTTGAAGGCATTTACGAATTGCTTCCGCAGATCCAAGCAGGCCTACCTGACGGCATTAAAGCGGACGTAATCTATGACTCAACTAAGTTTATCGAAACCTCAATTGATGAAGTAGCGAAAACCTTAATGGAAGCTGGGCTGATCGTTGTCATCGTTATCTTCGCCTTTTTGGGCTCAATGCGAGCAATGTTGATACCACTTGTAACGATTCCTTTGTCATTGATTGGCTCTATGTTCTTCATGTTGAGCATGGGCTTCAGTATTAACCTGTTGACGCTGCTTGCCATGGTATTGGCGATATCGCTGGTGGTTGATGATGCCATCGTTGTTGTAGAAAACACCTTTCGTCACTTAGAAGATGGCACCAGCCCAATTAAGGCCGCAATAGACAGTGCACGTGAAATTGCAGGCTCGGTTATTGCGATGACCATTACATTGGCCGCAGTGTATGCGCCTATTGGTTTCATGGGAGGACTCACCGGCAAGCTGTTTACGGAGTTCGCATTCACCTTGGCGGGTTCAGTATTAATTTCGGGTTTCATCGCCTTAACGCTAACGCCGATGATGTGTTCAAAACTGCTTAATAAATCGGTTCTCGACGGAAAACTGGTTAAGAAAATCGATGCGGTAATTGAAGGCGTAACAGAGCGCTACCGTAAAGTGCTCGAACATGTGTTGAACAACCGTGTTTATATTTGGCCAGTGGTAGGAACGTTGCTGATCAGTTTGGTGTTCATGTTCATGAATACTTCATCGGAACTGGCACCTGAAGAAGATCAAGGCGTGATGATTGTGATGGGGCAAGGTCCTGCACAAGCGAATACCGATTACATTCGCCATTTTACTCCGGCTCTGATTGACTCTATCAACAAGAACGATGAAGTCGAAATGACCATGCTAGATAACGGTTACATGAACAACAATGCGTTCTTTGGTTTAGGTGTATTGAAAGATTGGGATTCACGCGAAGCAACGGCAAAAGAGGTGATGCAACGTTTCGAAAAAGAGAGTTCTGTATTACCGGGTTTGCAGGTGTATACCTTCTCCCCACCAGATTTACCAGGTACGCCGCAAGGTCTGCCATTCCAGATGGTTCTGAAAACGCCAACGGGTTCTTATCAGGATCTCTATCAATACGCTGAAAAACTGAAAGAGTACGCGCAAAAGAGTGGCAAGTTCATCTATGTACAAAACGACCTGAATTTTAATAAACCACAGGTAGAGATTCGCATCGACCGCGATAAAGCCGCTCAGATGAACGTGAACGCTCAAGACATCGGTACCGTGTTGTCTCGCTTTATCAGTGAAGGCTTCGTGAATTACTTCTCGATGGATCAGCGCAGCTACCAAGTTATCACTCAGGTACCTAACGAGAATCGTAACTCTTGGGATGATTTGAAGAACTACCACGTACGCTCTAACACCAATAAGATGGTACCGCTGGCGTCATTGATTGAAATTAGCCAATCAGTGCAGCCATCGAAAGTGGATCAATTTCAACAGCTTAACAGCGCCATGATTGAAGCGAAAATGATGCCGGGAATCAGTATCGGGGAAGCCTATAAAGTGATGGAAGAAGGGGCGGCGAAGATATTGCCTAAGTCTTATACGACGGATACTTCAGGCCAATTGAGACAGTTCCTACAAGAAGGCTCTTCACTGGTTACGACGTTCTTCCTAGCGCTTGTGATCATCTACTTGGTATTGGCAGCGCAGTTCGAAAGCTTACGAGATCCACTAGTGGTATTAACCAGTGTGCCACTGTCTATCTTTGGTGCCCTGATGCCACTGTATTTGGGCATTGATACGCTCAACATATACACCGAAGTGGGGCTGGTGACCTTGATAGGCTTAATCAGTAAGCACGGTATTCTGATTGTGGAGTTTGCAAACCAAATGCAACAGGAATTGAAATGCAGCCGACGCGAGGCAGCTATTCGTTCTGCGACTGTTCGAATGAGACCAGTATTGATGACCACAGCAGCAATGGTTGTCGGTGTTGTACCGCTCCTGATTGCAAGCGGAGCTGGCGCTCAAAGCCGTTTCTCGATTGGTTTGGTCATCACGGTTGGTATGTCGGTGGGTACATTATTCACCTTGTTCGTTGTACCAACGATATACACCTACTTGGCGGCGGATCACCGCGGGCAAGAACAAGGCGTTTAGTCCGTTATCTGGCTGGTTACTTTAGTCGGCCAATACACATAGAAGCTTAATCAACACGAATCCCAATTTATGAGCCTTATCGCTTAGGGATTCGTGCACTCAAAATTTAGAAAATTAGAGGTTCACATGAAATTACATTACCTATTCCCATTGATCGTTTTATTCACTGCTGGTTGTTCAAGCAACATGCCAAATAAACAAGAAATCCAGAGCGTCGACTCAAACCACTACTTCATTGATAGCCAGTTTGATGACGACATGAAAGGGGTATCGTGGATAGCCAAAGACAGCCGTTCACTTCACTTTAATGAGTTTGAATTTACTACTGTTGGCATAAAAAGTTCGGGGATTGACAAGCGAGTATCAAAGCAGGTTCAGTCTCAATTCAAAACACAGCTCCACAAGAAAATGGACGAGAAGCTGGCGACTAAATTACAGGGCTACAAGAACGTATTGTTGGAGAATAAGGAGCTCGATATTAGCGTGATGCTCTATGACATCAATGATATTCCAGAAGACATGCGTGTGACTGAGTTTATCCCTGTGGGCTCTGTTATCGGCGCCATTAAATATGCGGCAGGCACTCGAGACCGTTCGATTCGTATATTGGCGAGTGTGGATTTGAAAGATCATGATTCATCTCAGCTCATTGGTCGCCGTATTTTCGTCGTGAACGATAATGGCGTACTTGAGAACGACAAATCAGAAATCACCATAGATATGCTCGATAAAAACCTGGAGCAAATTACCCAACAAGCGGTCGACTTTGCTTTTGAAGTGACTTATCTCGATAAAAAGCAAGGGTAGTGTGATGCAAGCTCGTAAACAGAACAGCGCTAGTCAACGCATCGGGATTGGTGAAAGTCTAGCTAGACACAAAAACACGCTTGCTCTACTTGTTATCGGCCTCGCTGTGAATGCTTCAGCGTATGCCAATACTGGCGGTGCTGATGAACGAGCAAGCTATGAGCAATGTATCTTGTCTTCATTGGCCAAAGCAACCAATCAACAAAGTATTGAGTGGTTAAAGCAGCAATGCGCATCCCAAGAAGCCGTTACATCAAACAAAACACCCGAAAATAAGTTCTCGGGTGAAACCAGCGAAGACGGTTTAGACTCAATCAGCGAAAGTGCACTTGAGTCTAAAGTCCCGCGATTGAAGATGGAGTACACAACCGAAGATAACCCGTTTGTAATAACGCCTTATCGCTTGAACTACATTTTGCCCGTGACTCACATGACCAACGTGAATACACAGCCATATGGGGATGAGCGATTCGGAGGTAAAGCGGATGACCTCAGTGATGAAGAGATCAAACTGCAATTAAGTTTAAAAATTCCGGTGGTCGATGATGGTGTGTTTAATCAAGCAGATAAAATCTATTTTGGTTTTACGCTCAAATCATTTTGGCAGGCGTACTCTTCTGATATCTCGGCACCGTTTAGAGAGACCAACTATCGCCCAGAACTCTTCTATGAAACACCTTTAAATATCGAGTCAGCTGATGGTGTTTGGTTCTCGCGCTTAGGTTTAGAGCATGAATCTAACGGACGAACGGCAGAGCTTAGTCGTAGCTGGAACCGCGCTTATGTTGGGCTAGGGTATACCGAAGATGATTTTGCGGTTTACTTCCAGCCTTGGTACAGAATCCCAGAGTCGAGCAGTAGCGATGACAACCCTGATATTCAAGATTATCTCGGTCACTACGAATTGTCTGGCGCCTACAAATGGGATGGTTTCGAGGTTTCAGCATTGGGTCGTTATAACTTTCAAACCGGGTATGGCGGAATACAGACATCACTCAGCTTTCCTCTGTATGGCCGATTACAAGGGTATGTTCAATATTACAAAGGTTACGGAGAGAGCTTGATTGATTATGATTACAACAGCGAAAGGATTGGTGTAGGTATTCTGCTAACCAATGCGTTGTAGCGGTTATCGTTTTTTTATCAAAGATTTTATCGCTTTTTATTAATAGCTTAACGATTACTGATTTATGTGAGAGCAAAAAACACACCGCCTGAGTAAGCGGTGTGTTTGCCGTATTAATAGTTATTGGTTGATACCCAATTTGGATTCAATTTCGGTGACGTTACTTTTGAAAAACAGTGTTTGAGCGACTTTCAAAACCACAGGGTGGCCAGATTCTAATATCGCTTCATAGTAATACTCTTCCGCCATTGAAGGGTTACCTTGAGATTCTTCAATTTTTGCCAAGATAATCATAGACATCACACTGTATTCATTCCTCGGAATCAAGCTTAGATAGTATTCGGCTTGGTCAGGGTTATCTTCAGTGAGGAAGTAGGCTGCTAACGCGTCATAGACTCGATAAGAGTTAGCATTGTTCTGAGCATTGAGTAACTGTTTTTTGAATTTCTTATTGAGCGCTTCAACCTGCTTATTCTTATTCTTCGATCTCATTATAAAAATGTCGGCAAGCTCATACATGTAGCGACTCGACATAACAAAATGGTTGTCGGGTTCTAGCTCATTGGCTTGGGCTATCTTAGATAAGGTGTCGGTTCTGTCTAACGTCATGAAGGTGAGCCCAAGCGATTCAAGGGTAAGTTTTAAGGCTTCTTCTTGTTTGGGCAACTCAGATATTTGCTGCTTCAATATCGATTTTTGAATATCCAAATTAAATGAGTCCAATAGGTCATCGAGCATTGAACGCATGGTCGTGTGGAGTGAGGCTGGGTCAATCAGGTAATCTCGACCTAGGTGTCTGAAGTTAGAAATTCGGTTGAAGTAGGTGATATCAAGGTATTCTCTGTCGCCATCAATTTCGCTCTTGAAACTGATCACATTGGCTGAATTCGGCACCAAGGTTTCATCGACTACGACACGAAAATCGCGATAGGTGGTCAAGTAGCTCATTAATTTATGGATAATCCCACGCTTAAAGGCATCTGTCTTCAAGTTGTCATCGATACTTACGTAGATATATCTAGGTTCTAAAGACAAGTAGTGAACAGATTCGTGTGCTTTATGGGCTTCTATATTTTGACTGCTTGCAGTCTGGTTAGATCGGCTTTGTTCAGTTAACTGATTTGAGCCAGCGAGTGGTTGGTTTGATTCATTAGCTGCGGAATTTAAACCACTTAAATTCAAGTCGTTTGATGTAGAGCTGGTCGGCTTTAACATCCACCAAATTAGCCCAAGCGCGATAACTAAAACGCCGCCGAGCATTAATGCACGTGAAGGTGTTTTCTGAGGTTTATTTGCTGCGATAGGCGCTTGTTTGTCGCTAGCCGTTTTATTTACGGGTGAGTGTTGAACGGCCTTAACTGTACTCGAATCGGTATGGCTTGAATGGACATGGCTCGAAGCACCTTGGTTCGAGTCGCTAGATTTTGAATCAACAGGCTGAGTTGACTCTTGCGAAGCCGGTTGTTCTGAGAGGTGATCGACTGAATCCTCTTTTGGCTCGACTTGTTGTTTTTTATCCTCCCCCAAAACTGGCGACGTATCTGGTGCTTCTGACTGAATTGAAGGAGAGGGCTCTACATCTGCAACGGACACGGTGTTTGTCGTGACACTAGCTGGCACCAAGATGGTTTTGTGAACATCAACATCCAATTTATAACCGCGTTTGGGCACGGTGATGATGTGTCCCATGGAGTGTCGTTCAGCCGCTTTGAGTATTTTGCGCAGTTCAAAAATGGCTTGCGTGATCACTTGATCCGTCAAGATTGAGCCATTCCAGACTTCATTAATCAGCTCATCTCGTGAGAATACGATCTTAGGATTTTGGCAGAAAAAGTTGAGCAGCTTAGACAAGCGATTGTCGATAATCACGTCTTCTTCGTTCATGATGAGTTTGTCTTCATCAGGAATAAATAACCACACGTCGAAAGAATATTGAATGCGTTCTTTTTTCATAACCACCGAGACTAAGTCATTGTATTAAAATTACTTTAGTAGACATGTTGGGGCAATTCAATTAACCAATGTTTAAATATGATGCGTGGTCGTGCTTTTGAGTAGATTAGTGAGAACCAGTAAAAAATTAAAAATAATATTGAGACTTATTCTCATTTATTGATCTCGATAAAGGAACGGTTTAAATTGTCTGGTTAGTATCACTAGAACATGAATATTATGAGGTTTTTTATGAGTACGGTCGTTGTATGGGGAGCAGGAAGTGGTCTAGGTGCTGCAATTGTTGAGCATTTTCACAAACAAGATTATCAAGTGATAGCCGTTGCGAGAAACCCAGAGAAGAACACGCGTTTAGCTGAACTTGGTGTCACCACACTTCTCTGTGATGCTACCGATAAAGAACAAGTTGAATCTGTGGTCGCTCAGTTACCTAAATCGGCACTTATCGTTTCTAGCATGGGCAGCTTCAGAGCTGACATTCCTGTTGATTACATTGGACACCGATATCTAACAGATGCGCTTGAAGCCAATGGCATCGCTCGATTTGTGCTGGTAACGTCGTTGGGTTGTGGTGACTCTTGGCAGTATTTGTCGGAGCGATCTAGAAAAGGGTTTGGCGCAGCGGTTCGTGAAAAGTCGTTGGCTGAAGCTTGGTTAACATCGAGTTCTCTGGATTACACCATCTTACGTCCGGGTGGCTTGTTAGACGGCGAGGAGACTGGCAACGGTGAGCTGTCCCAGCAGGTCGAAGTTCATGGTGTGATTTACAGACAAGAAGTGGCGCGCCTTATCGAAGCCTTGTTAACCAATGAAGCGAGCATTGGGCAGATCTATCAGTGTGTTGATCCTACGGTTCAATATGGATAACGCTGTTAAGTCTGATTTTTAGTAAAGCCTTCAATCTATAAATCTATAAATCTATAAATCTATAAAGCTATAAGCTTATAAATCCCTGAAGTCGTTTAGCTAAACTAAGCGGCTTTTGTTTGCTTCCTTTGTTTTCTCTAATTCCTGCCTTTCTGATCTTTTGCTGTCTCTTTCTGCCTTTTTCTCAGATGAGAGTGGCGCTCTCTTAATCTAGATTAAGTTTTCCCTAGTTTATTCTCTGTAGTATCCGCCTGAATCAGTGCCCATGCTTAATGGGTAACTTGCGTAACACGATTTTGAGAGGAAGACACTTGAGCACTTTGTTTACAGAAACCCACATTGGCAAGATGACACTAAAGAACCGCTTCATGAGAAGTGCAACGTGGGAAAATATGGCTACCGAAGATGGGCATATGACAGATAAACTGTACGCTATCTATGAAGAGTTGGCTCAAGGTGAAGTCGGCCTGATCGTAACGGGTTACGCGAACATCGTTGAAGAAGAAAAGCCAAATGCGGGCATGATGGGGATGTATAACGACTCATTCATTGAAGAGTATCAAAAGCTGACTCAACTGGTGCACGACAACGACTCTAAAATCGTGATGCAATTGGCTTATGGTGGCACGAAAACCACGCATGATCTTGGCGAACGAGTGATCTACGCACCAAGTGAGGTTCCAGAAAAAGGCACTCAAACACTAGGCAAAGCGATGACCAAAGACGAGATCGACTACATTGTTGATGCGTTTGCTCAAGCGTCTTTGAGAGCACAAAAATCAGGCTTTGATGGCGTTGAAATTCATGCTGCTCACACTTACCTGATTAATCAGTTCTTAAGCCCTTACTACAACCAACGTGAAGATGAGTACGGCGGTAACTTAGAAAACCGCATGAGATTTTTGTTAGAGATCTATACCGCGACGCGTAAGTTGGTGGGAGATGATTTCCCTATCTTAGTTAAGCTTACAGCTTCGGAGTTTTTTGAAGGTGGCGTGACCTTCGACGAAACACGTATTGTGTGTAAAAAGCTTGAACAAATGGGCGTGGATGGCATTGTCGTGTCAGGCAATATTCATGGCAAAGCGGACACTATGATTGGCGAGTCGCACGATGGTTTTACCATTCAAGCTGAAGGCTACTTCCATGAGTATGGTCACGCGATCAGCCAAGACGTTAATATCCCAGTTATCACGGTTGGTGGCCTGACAGATTTTGATGCTATCGAAGCGATTGCAAACAACACTGGCATTGAATACTTCGCGCTTTCAAGACCGCTGCTTTCTGAACCGCATTTAGTTAAGCGTTGGAAGGAAGGGGATAGAAGCCCTGTTGAATGCGAACGATGCTCTAAGTGTCGCACTAAGCGCGGTAACTTCTGCGTGGTGAATAAAGACAGAAAAGTACAGCTTGCTCGCATGTAGTCGCTGAACCCAGCTCCAAGCGTGAGCCGAAATTTATAGCTGAGTCTAAGTTTGAGCCTGTGTAATCGCGCAGGCTCTTGTTCATTCCGTATTCCACGAAACGAAATTTGAAACCTTATTACTCACATCTTCCTGTCAAATTGGCGCGACTAAACAGTTACAATACGCCTGTAAATTATCCAACCAAGTTATCGATAAAAACTGGGCAAACTTTGAAACTACTTCCTCTTCTTAAGCAACCTCGAATCCACTGACGCCTCTTTAGTTTTAGCGACATTGCTATGATTTAAGCGTGATACTCACTATTCATCCCTGTGAACCCTGTGTTTATAGGGCGTTAGTTTGTGCACCTTGGATTTGCATCGTCGAACATTTTGATAGTTAACGAATAAAACTTAATAGATCATTCAGAGGTAAAAATGCAAAAGAAGCATTGGTCCAAATTCGAGTTGCTGCATGAAGTCGTAACCAACCCCAATATTCACGTAAAAGGTCAACACAGTTATTACAGCGATTGCTGGGATAACGGTTTTGAACAATCGGTAGTGCGTTATTTACACGGCGACGAAGTCAGCCGCCAGTGGGAGCCTCGATGGGAAATCGACGAACTCCATATCGGTGATTATGTCTGTATTGGCGCAGAGGTTGTGATTTTAATGGGCGGCAACCATACCCACAGAGTTGATTGGTTTTCACTGTATCCATTTATGGATGTCATCGACGATGCCTACATTGGCAAAGGTGACACTCACATTGAAGATGGGGTGTGGTTAGGCATGAGAGCGATGGTGATGCCCGGTGTGACGATTGGCGAAGGCGCTGTAGTTGCAGCGAATAGTGTGGTGACTAAAGACGTCGCTCCATACAGCATTGTCGGTGGTTCTCCAGCTAAAGTCGTCAAATACCGCTTTGATGAGTCCGTTATTGACGAGCTCATGTCATTCAAAATATACGAGTGGCCCTTAGATAAATTTGAAGCGCTGAAACCGTATTTATGTAACTCAGACTTTTCAAAGCTAAAGCAGGCGATAACGGATTACGACAATTGTTTGTAAGGAGCGCTTGTAACGAGCGTTTGTAAGGTACGGGTATAGCCACAGATTTGTGTAGAAAGATCTGTGTCATATTTATATTGAAAAACACGTTAAATCAGTTCGTTACCTTGCAATACTCAACATGGTGTACCAATCTTATTTCATAAGCATGGATAAGGATTGTGTATGCCCGCAAGTTCAATGAAAAACAAAGGGGTGGTGGGGAAAGTCCTACTGCCTTCTTTACTCATAAATCTTCTCTCTCTCGCCGTTCCGTTAACGGTTTTACAAATTTACGATCGTATTTTACCTAACCAAAGTTACGGTACTGCCACTTTGTTGTTGGCGGGTGCAGCGTTGGCTGTTGCCATGGAAGCATTGATCCGGTTTGTGCGTACTTGGCTTTTGTCAGCCGCGGCCAGCAATACCGAGAAAGCGACCTATCAAACCTTGGTTGAAAGAGTAACAACGGCTTCATCAGGCCATCTCCGCCAAATTGGTGTTGGCGGCGTGGAAGAGGGGCTGGGCTCAGTATCAAAAGTCAAAGATTGGTATTCCGGTGGTGTGATTGCAGGCTTCATTGATTTGCCTTTTGCCTTGATCTTCTTGGGCTTGGTGGCTTACATCGGCGGTGAGCTGGTGGCGATACCTTTGGCAGTTTGGCTGATTACTCTCGGAATCGTTTGGTTATCTTCTATTCGCGTTAAAAGCTTAAGTGAAGAAGCTTCCCAAGATGAGCAGGAGCGAAAAGCGTTCTTGATTTTACTGAGCCAAACCATTCAGGGAATCAAACGCCAGGCTGTTGAGTCTCGAATCTTCAATCAGTTTAAATCCCTCAATAATGTTCGCTCTCAGTCTAAAGCGAGAGAAGAAGAACAGAACGCCTTCGCCCAAGAATGTATTCAGCTTGCTGCATTAGCCACGTCAGTTTTACTCGTGATCACTGGCAGCTTATGGGTGTTGAATGGTCAGTTAACTACTGGTGGCTTGGCGGCATGTTCTATCTTATCTGGCAGAGCGGTTGCGCCTTTGAGTGCTCTGGTTGGGGTTAGAATCAAGCTTAATTCAATACACAGTGCCAATCAGGCAATAGAAAAATTGAGTGACTTATCACTATCGGAATCTTCAGATTCTGAGCATGCTGAGAACCACTTATCTGACTTTGAGACGTTGGAAATCAAGCAAGCGACCGTTGAAAGATATGGTGAACTCTCTCATGCAGATGTCACACTGAATAAAGGTGAGTTGGTATTGTTAGAGAGTGAAGATCGCCACACCAACAGTCATTTATTGTCGTCGATTGCAGGTATTGATGATCTAAAAGCGGGTGAGTGCTTCATTAACGGAGCTGCAGTTTCAATCGCATCCGTAACCAATATTGTGGCCTACTGTGGCGTTAAAGGGCAGTTGGTGTCGGGTACTATTCTCGACAACTTGTGCGGCTTTGACCCTGAGAAAACGCAAAGCGCCAGTGACTATGCAAAGCGTTTGGGTTTAACCAAAGAGATTACTCGATTACCCGATGGGCTCGAGACACAAATTGGCCATACGAGTGCTTCTTTGTTGAGTATGGGTAACGTGAAAATGCTCAATATCGCGGCTCAATTGGCAAGTGATAAACCCATAATCATGTTGGAAAGGCCGGATTCTTCACTTGATTTAGACGCCCTTGGGGATCTAGCTAAGGTGTTGGAAGAAGAAGTAACGGCAGGACGCACGATACTGATGGTGAGCTACCATTCGAAGCTTCGCGAATTTGCTAATCGAATCATTACAGTGGAAAGTCGAGCTATTACGGTCGACAGCGAGAGCAATCAGGAGGCCGTCGTATGAATCGTTTAGATATTGGTAACCCTTCAGGTACGAACAACCGTGCAGATACCAGCGGTCGACAAGAGGTGATGAATCATTTAGAAACCGAGAGCCTTTCCGTTCTTAAGCAGTTGGAAGTTAATGCTAATATCCAGTTGTTCGCGCATCAATGGGTCGATGAAAATGGCATTGAATCAATCGACGATATGTTTGCCTTGTTCGACAGGCTTGCACTGCCTTATCGCTTGGTTGCCAACCTAGATGAAGTTGGTGAACATAAATTGGTCTTACTGGTACTTGGTGAACATGAGCTGGTCTCTGGTCATTTAGAATCCAAACAATTTGTTTCTTTTAACGCCAATGACGACATCACCGATGTCCCGCAGTTTTGCATCGTTATCGAAGGACCACCATTGGAGAAGGCTTCTCCTGATTGGGTTGGCGAAAGGTTACATGCGTTTCGTCCCATCATTCCTAAATTGTTGTTGGTCAGTTTTATCACCAACTTGTTTGCACTTGCCGTCCCCTTCATCACGATGTCGATTTATGACCATGTGATTGGGGGTGATGCAGGGCATGAGTTGCAAGGTATCGCCATTGGCGCGGCATTGTTGTTTGTAATGATGGGTTGGTTGAGAACATTACGTAGCCGAGTGTTTGCTTCAGTTTCCAACCGAGTAAGTCGTGAGATTTCTCAATCCCTCGTGCAGCGTCTGCTTCGAAATAGCTATGCTCAAAATCAGCAAACAGCCTCTTCTAGTCAACAAAACCAAGTGATGTTGTCGGAGCGTATTTCAGGTGTGCTATCGGGGCCATTAGGAAATGCGTTATTTGACCTACCATTCATTCTTATTTTTGTACTTGCGATAGGTGTTTTAGGCGGATGGTTGGTACTGGTTCCAGTCGTTTCTTTAATCCTTTATTACTTGCTAGCAAAACGTTCGATACGCTCTAGCAGCAAGCGCTCGATGCAGTCGACAGTGGCAGGTACGAATCGTCAAAACATGACTAATGAGCTGTCATCCAAGCTTGCCTTTATTCGCAGTGCTGGATTCTCAGAGCACTGGATTCAACGCTTCAAAAAGGCCAATCTTCTTGCTTCAACAGTGACCTTCAATCAATCGGTTCTCCAGAGTCGGTATACCTCGATTTACTATTTCATTGGGGTTGGTTCGACATTAGCTGTGATGGGATTGGGAATAGGGCTTATTTTTGAACAAGTGATGACCCCTGGTGGTTTGATTGCTTCAATGATGTTGATATCTAAGGTGACGGGTCCCGCTCAGGTGTTGGCAAACAGCGCGATGCGCTTTAATAGCTTTAATCAATCCAAGCTGCAAGTGAACCGTATTTTGTCTCAGCCGTCTGAGCGTGAATTCAGTTACCAGCATCACCCGTTACCCGTGGTAGCGCCTAACTTGAAATTAGACCAAGTGACACTGCGTTATCCTAAACAGAGTCGCCCTGCCTTGAATGGTGTGAGTTTTGATATTGAAGCCGGTGAAATTGTCGCGATTACCGGCCCTTCTGGGAGCGGTAAATCAACATTAATTGAAGTGCTGTCTGGCTTGCAGCCTATCCAAAACGGGATGGTCGAGCTTGAAGGCGTTAACCTCGTTCAATACGATCCGCAGCTTTATCGCCACTGGTGTTTCATTCGAGCCGCATATCCTGATTTGCTTACGCTGAGTATTCGAGAGTGGCTAAACGACGGTCACAAAGTCGAAGATCAGAAAATGATCTCTGCAATTGAAATGGTCGGCGGAAAGCGTTGGTTCGAGACATTATCAGGTGGGCTCGATACTTCCATCAGCAGTATTCAGCCGGACAGCCTTTTTGACATGTTGTCTGGCAGCGTCGCGCAGATCCTCATTGACGCGAAAGCGCTGGTTTATGACTACCCAATGTTCTTAATGGATAATCCTGTGCCTGATGCTCACCCAAATGCTAAACGTATATTTGGTGAGTTTGTGCAATCGAAAAAAGGAAAAGCAACGGTGATTTACACGTCCCACGATCCGGATTTAATCAAGCTTGCCGATAAAGTGGTGGTATTAAATGAAGGTGCAGTGGTTTATGCAGGCCCATTAGAGTCGGAGCAGTCTTTGAAGCAGGAACAGCCTTCAGAGCCTCAAGCTTCTCAAGAACCGCAGTTATCTGAGCAACCGTTATCTCAAGAGCTACAGCCGTCAACTCAAGAGGCTTCTGCTCAACAAAATGCAGCCCAACAAGAACAATCAGAGTCTAAGCAAGGAGTCGCTAATGACTAAACAATCTATCGAGAAGGGCAAGCGCTACGGTGAACTTGTTGAATCACAAAATACGGCTCGTACATTGGCGCTGGCCACATGGTCGGTTGCCTTATGTGTTATTGCTTTTGCCACTTGGTCTGTAGTCACTCAAGTTGATGAAATAGCCAAAGCCAAAGGTGCTGTGATTCCGGAAGGCGAGAAGCAAGTATTACAAAGCGCGATTGGCGGGAAGTTAAAGCAAATTCTCGTTAAAGAAGGGCAGTTGGTTGAGAAAGGCCAGCCGCTTGTTGAGTTTGATGCCACTTTCCAGCGTACCGCCCTTGAAGAGCTAAAGTCCCAACAAGTGACGCTTCTAGCCAGTGTGGAACGTATGAATGCGCTGCTTGAGCAACGTGAGCCTAACCTTGCTGAGTTTGAGGTCGATTACCCAGAGATCGTCAGCCAACAAAAAGCGCAGCTGAACGCGCAAAAAGCCCTCTACTTCCAAAAGCGTGTGGTGCTTGAGAAAGAGAGCGAGCAAATTGCGGAGCAACTTCGTAGCGTGGAAAAAGCCTTACCGAGTTACGAAAAAGAGTTGAATGCGACTAAACAAGAGTTAAACATATTAGAAAAGGGCTATAAATCAGGCAATATTTCACGTTTACGCGTGCTTGAAATGCGCCAAAAGCTGGCCAGTATCGAACAGAAAATCGAAGAAGCTCGTGGTAAGAAAGCGGTGCTAATCAAACAAGCAGACAGTACTGAACAAAAAATTGAACAGCTTCTTGCTGAGGCAAAGGCGAAAGTGAGTGCTGATCGTTCCAAAGCCGTGTCAGATTTATCTGCATTGAATGCCAGAGTTCGTTCAAGCCAAGCGAAATTGACCAACACCATGTTAGTGTCGCCGCTACAAGGTTTGGTGCAAAGCCTGCCAAGCACGCAAAACGGTGGTGTTATTCAGCCGGGTGGGACAGTGGTTGAAATTGTTCCTGTTGGTGGGAAAGCCGACTTTAAAGCTCGTTTGTCGCCAAGAGATATTGGTTTTGTGAGTGTAGGGCAGCCGACTCGTATCAAAATTGATGCGTTTGATTACAGCCGCTTTGGGGCGCTAAAAGGGGAGGTTGAGAGTATTTCACCGACCACGAGTCAAAGCGAGCGTGGCGAGATCTATTATGAAGTCATCGTCTCGGTGGATGTTCCTTATTTCCGTGATAATCCTGAAAGTTTCTCTATTTTACCAGGTATGACGGGCGAGGTAGATATTACTACTGGTGAGAAATCTGTATTCCAGTACCTGTGGAAGCCAATTTACACCAATGTCAGTGTCGCATTTGGTGAAAGGTAGTCGTTATAAAGAGTCGCTGAGAGTAAACGAATAACAACAGAAGATAATAAAAAGGGAGCACATTATGTGCTCCCTTCTGTTTGGTCTCGTTATCGGTTAACTATTAGGATCAATGTCCGGCAGCCCGTCTACGTCGTTGTGATGATGGTGCTCATCATCTTGGTTATGGTTGATGTTCGCATCATGGTGTTCCAGCGCGTCTGACATATCCAAGTGCGCTTGGTCATGTGTTGCTACATCTGGTTGGTCGACTTGTGCAAGTATGATATCCATATCCGCAGGTTGATCGTGAACCGTTGTCGATGTTGCATCGGGTTTAATGCCCAATGCATCCAGATAAGCGGCTGCACCATGGTGGCTGGTTTTCTGATCGGGTTCTTGATGGGTCTGCAGGGTTAAATCTAGATTACTATCATCGCTTAGTGTGACCGTAAAGTCGGCTTGCGAAGCCATGTCTGGCTCGTCATGTTGTACAGGAGGCGGTGGTGGGGGAGCTGGGTGTGATGTATGGACCAAAGGTGTGATTGTCATATCAACCACTTCAGTTCCAACTGTCAGCTTTCCACTATGTCCAGGCCCATGACTGAGTATCTGGATATTCACATGGGCGACAACTTCATCTTGATTTGTCCCTTGCAATGCTACTTCAAATTTATCTTCATGTTGACCTATACCAGAAGCGCTGCCATGAGGGCCCGTGTGAACTTGGGCTTGCTCTTGATAATGTAAATGACCAGTCTGAGGGTCAATGGTTAATGTACCGTATTGGCCATGATGGCTAGTGACGTACTGTCCGTTAGGTAAATGGATTCGCCAACCGCTTTGTGCTGTTGGTACCGGAGTTAATGAAGGTAATAGTGGTGGAACCCCAAGCGTGCCAGATACTTGGTGGCTTCCGGATGGTGGTCTGACAATGATAGGTTCAGGAATAGCGCTTGCAGCGAAACCTTGGCTACCTGCGGTATTACCGTGTTCGTCAGTCATTGTTGCTTGTACATTAGAACCGGGATGAACTTCAATTTGTATTCCATGCTGAAGAGTATGAGCATCTATTACATGATCCTGACCGTTAACGACAAGATGCTCACCGATTTTTGCATCACCGGGAGGCGTAACGGTTGCTGTGATCGTGTTTGCCTGTCCTCGGGCGATTTCAGCTTTACTGTATAAGTTGTCTCCCCCTGCGTTTTCAAAAGTAATCGTAGGAACGCTAACCTGTGTATCGACTTGGTAAGTAACATCTGCAGTGGCATGAGCGCTATTACCTGCGGTATCTGTTACCGCTACTGATGCCTCTATTTTTTGGTCAGCATCAGCGATGAGTTCACTGCCAGGTATGGTAATTGAATAGTGTCCTTTTGTATCTACCGTGCCTGTATGTTGTGTCCCATTTACATTTAAAGTCACAATGTCGCCTGCATTATAATCGCCAGAAACGGATCCGGTGATGTCAATGGCGCTGTTGGATTCTTGAGCATTAATCACATTGTCGGCGGTAATCGGGTCTGTTTGAATACCGACGTGTACTTGCGTATCAATATGGACAGAAAGAAGCGAAGACGTAGCTGGTAGCACTGACGAAGGAGCCAGTGCTTTGGCTGATAGATTATGATCGCCGTCCGATAAGCTACTTACCGCAACACTATATTGCCCAGATGCATCAGACAGCGCGTGTCCAACGGGTGTTGAACCATCGTAAACGGTCACTTGCGAATACGGAATATCAGTGTGTCCGGTAATCGTTGGGGTAGTGTCGTTGGTAAGGTTGTCAGTGTTCGATGAACCTGAATCGCTTGTTGATGCAAGATCCAGAGTGACGGTGTTCGTTGGTGCGACAGTGTTGACCATCAGCAAGGTTGGTAGTGTCGTTGTAACTGTAGGTTGTTGAGGCACTGTGGTTGATGTGGTCAAGCCACCTGTTGGGGACATGGTGACATGTCCTGAGGCATCAAAGGTGATGAATTTCGAATCCTCAGTATGGCCGTCGCTGACTTTTACTTCGAACACATCAACACCATGATAGGTGTTGGTGGCAGAGTTATAACTCATCCCTGTGATAGACGTATTTGGTGTGTAGACGTAGTCACCAGTGTTTGGATCTACCGACAATGAACCGAATTGACCCGCAGAGCTGACGACAGAGAACGTATGAGTGTCATTAACGTCTACATCTGTCTCTGTTAATGTGCCTGTCGTTGATGATGTTTGGTTAACGCCGAGAATCGGTGCGTCATTGGTTCCGGTAATGGTAACCACGATATCATGGTGCGTGCCATCTGCAGATTGAACCGTGATGGTTTCAGTGTCTGTCTGACCTTCGCCAAGCTGTTGAACTATAGGATGGTTGTTATCAAGGTCGTAAGTCCAGTGACCATTTACATCGATATGAACGTGCCCATAGCCTTTGCTTCCGGCTATTCCAGCTCCACCCTGTACCGCGGTAAACCCTGCTGTTCCATCAGGATCACTCGCCGTCAACGTACCTGAAGCTTGAAGTGTTATGTCTTCTTTGGCCACTCCTGTGGAGTCTCCACTGAATGTTGCAGGGTCAGCGACACTCGCTATATTAATGAGTATTGACCCTTCTTTTGAATCAAGATGACCATCGTTTGCGGTAAATTGCACCCCTCCTAATCCGCTGACACCAGAACTAAAGTAGTTGTGAGTTGGGGTGAAGATGAGTGATGAAACGTCGGAGGCGCTGACGTCATCACCAACATTCACTGTGGTGCCATTCAGCGATAACACGCCATGGGCGACATTGGTAATCGTGATGTGGTTTAACGCATCTCCATCAATATCAGAATATTTAAAGTCTGCGGTGGTGAACGCATGAGGCTTATCTTCTAAAGAACTAATAAAACTCGATCCAACGATAGGTGCATCATTGACTGCACTAACATCCACTACCATCGTTGCGCTTGCCGAATTTTTATGGCCATCATTCGCAGTAAATGTAAATTGCGCATAGTTGGCGCCGTTTTCATTAGTGATCGGCGTAAAGGTTAAATGGCCTGCGTCTAAGTCAGCCTTGCTGATTTGCTGGTTGGCGGTTACGGCGTTACCGTTTAGAAGTAATAATCCATGGCTCGGTATGCTGCTAATAGTCACGAACTGTAACGTGTCGCCATCTTGATCACTGTAACCAAATTCACTGGTTGTAAAGGTTCTGGTGATGTCTTCATTTGTAGAAACGGTTTGCCCTGTCACCGTTGGCGCATGTTGTAGAGGAGGGGTGACTTCAATAGAGAGAGAATTTTGAGAAGAATCTCCTATTGGGTTACCACCATCATCGCCGACACGATAAACCATACTTGGCACTTTACCTGTAAAGCCAGCTTCCGGGGTGAAGGTATAATGACCATTCGCTTCGATCGCGAGTGTACCGATACCGGCCATAGTATGTGGTTGCCCCGGCCTTACCGCGACATAACCTGACACGGGGTCTTTTATTTGAATATCTTGCAACACCAGGTGTGCGTTGGAATCGGTGTCTGTTGCTGCACCACTCAATCCTTGATCCGTCCCAGAGCCAGTAAGTAGATTCCCTTCAACTGGACCACTATGTTGAACACCAGAATCACTAAGGCTGTGAAGAACAGGATCATCGGTGGTCCCATTAATCGTGACGGTTATTGAATGCTTGGTACCGTCTTTTGATGTGACTTCAATGCTATCTGTGAGTGTTTGTCCATTGTCTAAGTCTTGAATAGGCACACTATTGTTGTCTGCTTTATAAACCCATCTCCCACTGCTAGTGATGTCGAAATGACCATAGGTTCCATCAAGAGATATTTTCTGTTGCCCCTTAAGATCTAATGCAGCTTCGCCATGACCATCAGCGTCAGAAACAATCAGGTGCCCATGACAAAAAAGGGCATCTGGAATGGTTGCTGACCCGGTGGTATGCAAGTTGTGGTGAATGTTTGTATCTTCTCTTATGCTGCCTGAATCACCAGTAAATGTTGCGACATCATTAACAGCAGCAAGAGACGTGTTTGCTCCTGTATGAGTCGTTCCGCCATGCGCATCTGTGACGTCATAGCTAAAATGAACTCGGCCGTTATAGTCTTTGGTTGGAGTAAAAGTGTAGGTGCCGTCTTTGTTATCGACTACAGAGCCGTGATCGACTAACAGATTCGCAACGGTGAGTTTGCCTAGGTCGTTGCTATCCACGTCTATAGTGTTTGCTAAGAGTTCGGTGGCCGTGATGGTTTGCGCGAGGTCTTCTTTACCGCTGTTGAGCTGCACTTCTGAAGAGCAGTATGGACGGTCGTTGTCGCCATGAATGGTGATAACAATATCATGAGTAGTACCGTCTTTACTTTGTATCGTTATCGTATCAGTGAGTGTCTCATTTGCACCAAGTTGATCAATCGTCGATCCTACATTTGTTGTTAATCCACCATTTACATCAGCAGTGCCGGTTGCAACACCATAAAACCATTTACCATCTGTATTAAGAATCAAATGGCCATATTTTCCATGATAGGTATAACCAATACCTTTAGAATGAAAACTATTCTCGCCGGTATCTGGATCGATGATTGTTAGTTGCCCCTCAACATGAATCATACTATTAGTTAAATGCGCCATACCTGGCTGGGCAAAGTCTGGCGACATATCAGGGTTTCTGTTTTCATAAACATCGCCAGTATCCACACCTGATATAACGGCTTTATCTCCCACCGCATCAATATGAAGTGTGTTGGTAGCCTCTGCAGAGTCGGTATGCCCATCGTTAACAGTATATTTAAACTGAACATCGCCATTAAAATCTTGCGCAGGAACGAACTGAAGCTTACTGATGTCAGCTGTAGGGATCTGTTGTCCTGCTGTAACATCGTGTCCATCAAGTAAAAACTTACCTTGTGTTGCTGGCGGAAGATCTGTGATTGCTATGAAATGTAGCGTATCGCCGGAGTCGATATCATTGAATCCAAATTGGCTGGCTTGCATTTGGTAGTGCGTGTCTTCACTGCCATGTGCAAGTGTTGTCGCAATGATGGTCGGCTGATCATTGGTGCCTGTCACCGTTATTGTTATATCGTGGGCAGTGTGGTCTGCAGAATAAACACGATATACAACCTTTTCTACTTCACCTTCAGCTAATGATTGCAAGCGACTGTTTGAAACCTCATACCCCCAACTTCCAGCTGGAGTTATTCTTAGATCTCCACCAAAGGGGTCATGTATCGCTTTCTCACCAAATTGGTTAAACCGGAAATGATCTTCGCCTGTGTCAGGATCAGTTACAGACAAAGAGCCTGATATTGCAATCTTTTGAGCTGAGCTGTGCCCGACATTATGATCTTCAATAATCGTTCCTGCATCATTGCCAGAAATCACAGCAGAATCACGGGTGGGAGTGAGAGTTATTGAGGCTGATGTAGCGACACTTCCACCATGTGTATCCTGCACATCATAGGTAAAGGAGACGTTGCCGTTGTAATCTTGTGTAGGATGAAAGCTGAAGGTTCCGTCATGGTTATCGGTGATATTGCCATGGTCGGCGGTGAGATTGGCCACAGAGAGTTGCCCTGCATCATTATGATCAATATCTGTCGCATTGGCTAACAAATCAGACGCGTGTAGTACAACATCCGTATCTTCAGTTCCAGCCGTAAGTGTAACTGCGGAGCTAACAACTGGAGCATCATTGTCACCTTGGATAGTGACTTGAATTTGATGAGGCGTACCATCAGCAGAACGTACAGTAACAGTATCAATTAACGTTTCACTACTACCGAGAGATTGAATCTTTGCGAGGCTATTATCAATTTCATAGCGATATGAACCATTGGATTGAAGAATGAGTTTTCCACCTTCCTGTGTTGTATATCCGGTATCCCATGTGCCTGTTTGTTGGTTTTGATGAAGATTCCCATCAAAATGATCTTCTCCAGCATCGGCGTCAGTAATGGTCAATTGGCCGTTGTATATGATCGTATTACCTGAGTTTAGGGTAAGGTTATGATCCTCTTGAACAGTAAAGGTGTCTTGTCCGCCAATTGTTGCACTGTCATTCGTTCCGTGTACAACTAACGTTAGAGTCTTCGTATCCGTACCACCATTATGGTCATCCACTTTTACCTGAACATGTATAACTTGGTCATTGTTTACTCCCAAGTTTTGATAACTTGCATGGGAGGGGTCAAAAGTGTAACTACCATCATTGTTAAAGGTTAAGCCATCTACAGGTTTATCAATAGTGAATGTATGCGTGTCTTTTGTATCCACATCCGTGGCATGCATCTGACCAGATAAAAGGGTTCCACCTTCAGTTACCGATTGTGATTGGGCAGAGAGGACGGGTTTATCATTGGTCCCCTCAACGGTAAACTCCACTTTGTGTTGAGTTCCATCAACGCTGTGAATGGTATACTCCTCTTTGAGTGTTTCTCCCTCTGAGAGATGTTGTACTAAATAATTACTTATATGATAGTAATAGTTACCATTACTATTCACCTGAAGATCTCCACCATGAGACCCTTGATAAATACCACCATAGAGCACATCTGGGAATTGCGACTGTGCAGGACCATCAGGGTCAACAACATGGAACACACCAGAAGCTCCAAGGAGATGCCCACTCGAGATATCCACATTGATATCCTCTTTAACCCCAGAACCGGAGCCTGTAATAACCGCTGCATCACTGGTTGGTGCTAACGTCATACTCGCTGAAGTCGCTGTACTGCCAGCATGTGCATCTTTTACATCATAGCTAAAAGAGACTTTCCCATTGTAATCTAGGGCAGGATGAAAGGTAAAAGTACCGTCATGATTATCGGTGATTTTGCCATGGTCGGCGGTGAGGTTGGCCACTAAGAGTTGCCCTGCATCATTGTGGTCGATGTCTGTAGCGTTGGCGAGTAAATCAGAAGCGTGTAGAACGACATCTGTATCTTCAGTTCCTGCAGGAAGAGTTGTTACCGAAGAAACCTTAGGGTCATCATTTGTACCGTGGATTGTGATCTGAATTTCATGACTTGTTCCATCGACACTGTGGATTGTCACCTTATCGACAAGAGTCTCTGTTGACCCAAGATTTTGAATTTCTGGTTTACGATTATCAATTGTATAAGTATAAGTACCATCTTGTTGTAAAAGTACCCACCCACCCATTTTTGTATCATAGCCAATTCCGTGATAGGTGTGGCCTCTTTGAATATCAAACTGAGCTTCACCTTGGTCGGGGTCAACAATATCTAATTTTCCATCAAAATGAAGATTATATTGTGTATCAATATAACCACGATCTTCTGTTACATTCCCTTGATCAATTCCAGTAATAGTCGCAGCATCGCCAGTTGCTTGTAAGTGTAAATTCGCGCCTGTTGCAGTGATACCACCATGCGCATCTGTCACGTCATAAGTGAAGTGCACTTGGCCGTTGTAGTCTTTGGTTGGTGTGAAAGTGAAGGTACCGTCTTGATTATCTAGAATAGATCCATGATCGGCATGAAGATTCGTAATCGTCAGTTTGCCTAGGTCATTGGTATCTACATCTATGGTGTTTGCCAATAGCTCAGTTGCAGTGAGGGTTTGGGCAAGATCTTCTTTTCCGCTGTTGAGCTGCACTTCTGAAGAACAGTATGGGCGGTCGTTATCGCCATGAATGGTGACAACGATATCGTGTGTGGTGCCATCTGCAGATCTAACGGTGACAGTATCGGTTAGTGATTCACCTTTACCCAGATGATCAATAGCTCTGCCGGTTGCATCTTGGCCGATGGAAGCATAGTAGGTCCAGTCCCCGTTAGTTTGAAGTATGACACGACCATGAGTGCCGTAATAAGTGCCTGTTTGGGCATAGCTTTCACCGGCATCAGCATCCACTACCGATAGGTGGCCATCGGTATGGATTTCATCGTTCCACAATTTCCCTATGTTTCCGTGCTGATGATCAGGTGAACGGTCATCAACATAACCGCCAGTCATACTGCCGTCTGGCGCGGTAAAAGTGTGTCCTTCATGGACATCGCCTGTCGATGTCCCCATTATCACCGCAGTATCATTGGTGCCATTCACTGTGATCGTTACTTGATGTGACGTCCCATCAGCAGAATGAACGGTAATAGTATCGGTGGCGGTTGCTCCTTTTCCTAACGCTTGAACTGTAGGATTTGTGTTATCGAGGTCGTAAGTCCAAGCACCAGAATCGGTCAGATGTAGAGTCCCTAAGCTGCCTGCAACATCTGTGTTTGAGAAGTGTGCTTCGCCAGTATCTACATCAGTGACAGTCAACGTACCGGATGTTTGCAATTGAGATTCTTCGGTTACCGCACCTGAGTTGGTGCCACCAATCACAGCAGTATCATTGGTGCCATTTACCGTAATCGTAACTTGATGCGGCGTGCCGTCAGCAGAATGGACAGTAATAGTATCAGTGGCTGTTTTATTCACGCCTAACGCTTGAACGATAGGATTTGTGTTATCGAGGTCGTAAGTCCAAGCACCTGAGTCGGTCAGATGTAGAGTCCCCAAGTTGCCTACTATATCTGTGTTGGAGAAATGTGCCTCGCCAGTATCGATATCAGTGACAGTCAACGTACCGGATGTTTGTAATTGAGATTCTTCAGTCACCGCACCTGAGTTTGTCCCACCGATTAAAGCAGCATCATTGGTGCCATTCACCGTGATAGTCACTTGATGAGGCGTGCCATCAGCAGAATGAATCGTAATAGTATCGGTGGCGGTTACTCCTTTTCTTAATGCTTGAACTGTAGGGTTTGTGTTATCGAGGTCGTACGTCCAAGTACCAGAATCGGTCAGATGTAGAGTCCCTAAGCTGCCTGCAACATCTGTGTTGGAAAAGTGTGCTTCGCCAGTATCTACGTCAGTGACAGTCAACGTACCAGAGGTTTGAAGCTGAGATTCTTCGGTGACAGATCCTGAGCTTGTTCCACCAATAATTGCTTTGTCGTTAGTGCCATTCACCGTAATCGTAACTTGATGCGGCGTGCCGTCAGCAGAATGGACAGTAATAGTATCAGTGGCTGTTTTATTCACGCCTAACGCTTGAACGATAGGATTTGTGTTATCGAGGTCGTAAGTCCAAGCACCTGAGTCGGTCAGATGTAGAGTCCCCAAGTTGCCTACTATATCTGTGTTGGAGAAATGTGCCTCGCCAGTATCGATATCAGTGACAGTCAACGTACCGGATGTTTGTAATTGAGATTCTTCAGTCACCGCACCTGAGTTTGTCCCACCGATTACCGCAGCATCATTGGTGCCATTTACTGTGATAGTCACTTGATGCGGCGTGCCATCAGCAGAATGAACGATGATGGTGTCGGTAGCGGTTACTCCTTTGCCCAATGCTTGAACGTTAGGACCTGTATTATCAAGATCGTACGTCCAAGCACCTGAATCGGTCAGATGTAGAGTACCTAAGTTGCCTACGATATCGGTGTTGGAGAAGTGTGCTTCGCCAGTATCTACGTCAGTGACAGTCAACGTACCAGAGGTTTGAAGCTGAGATTCTTCGGTGACAGATCCTGAGCTTGTTCCACCAATAATTGCTTTGTCGTTAGTGCCATTTATCGTAACCGTAACTTGATGCGCTGTGCCATCTGCAGAGTGAACAGTAATGGTATCGGTAGCTGTTTTATTTGCGCCTAACGCTTGAACTGTAGGGTTAGTGTTATCAAGATCGTACGTCCAAGCACCAGAATCGGTCAGATGTAGAGTCCCTAATCTGCCTGCAATATCGGTGTTGGAGAAGTGTGCTTCGCCAGTATCTACGTCAGTGACAGTCAACGTACCAGAGGTTTGAAGCTGAGATTCTTCGGTGACAGCTCCTGAGCTTGTTCCACCAATAATTGCTTTGTCGTTAGTGCCGTTTATTGTAATCGTTACTTGATGGGTGGTGCCATCTGCAGAGTGAACAGTAATGGTATCGGTAGCTGTTTTATTTGCACCTAACGCTTGAACTGTAGGGTTAGTGTTATCAAGATCGTACGTCCAAGCACCAGAATCGGTCAGATGTAGAGTCCCTAATCTGCCTGCAATATCGGTGTTGGAGAAGTGTGCTTCGCCAGTATCTACGTCAGTGACAGTCAACGTACCAGAGGTTTGAAGCTGAGATTCTTCGGTGACAGCTCCTGAGCTTGTTCCACCAATAATTGCTTTGTCGTTAGTACCGTTTATCGTAATCGTTACTTGATGGGTGGTGCCATCTGCAGAATGAACGGTAATAGTATCGGTGGCGGTTGCTCCTTTTCCTAACGCTTGAACTCTAGGGTTTGTGTTATCGAGATCATACGTCCAAGCACCACTGTCAGTCAGGTGTAAAGTACCTAATGAGCCTTTTATGTCGGTGTTGGAGAAGTGTGCCTCGCCAGTATCCACATCCGTTACCGCAAGTGTGCCCGAGGTTTGAAGTTGGGACTCTTCGGTTACCACGCCGGCACTGGTTCCGCTTATCACGGCTTTATCATTGGTGCCGTTAACGGTAATCGTGATTTGATGAGGAGTGCCGTCGGCGGAGTGGATGGTTATGATATCTGTTGTCGAAGAACCTTTACCAAGAGCCTGAACTTGTGGATTTTTATTATCTAGATCGTAGGTCCAATCGCCATTGTCTTTAAGGTGTAAAGTACCCAGTGTCCCCTTGAGGTCGGAATTAGAAAAATGCGCCTCTTTTGAGTCGATATCGGTGATGTTGAGATGGCCTGAAACCGTTAGGTCTTTATCTTCAGTAACTTGGCTTGAGCCATTACTTGTCCCGATAGCGAAAAACGAACTTGGCGAATTTGCTGTACTACTCGTGATTACTGCATGGTCGTTGGTGCCATTGATCGTAACCGTAACTTGATGCGCTGTGCCGTCGGCTGAGTGAACAGTGACGATGTCTGTCGCAGTTGAGCCTTGGCCAAGCCCTTGAACTACAGGGTTATTGTTATCTAAATCGTATGTCCATGCACCGTCTTTGGTGATGCTTAGCGTACCGAAACTACTAGTCACTTGTGAGGCTTGAAAGTGGTCTTCTCCAAGATCAGAGTCCGTTACCGAAAGCTGCCCTTGAACTTGTGTCGTTAAATCTTCAGTTAACGTGCCAGTATCCACACCTGTGATAACGGCGTTGTCGTCGTTCCCACCAATCGTCATATCGATGGTTTGCGGTGTGCCGTCTTTGGTGTGAATAGTGAAGCTTTCGTGCAATGAAGTGGCTGCGGTTAAAGCTTGAACATTAGAGAGCGAGTTATCAACTTGATACTGCCAATGTCCATCAGCATCGATAGTTAATGAACCATATTTACCTGAGATAACTTCCGGTGTAACCGAACTTTCATTTTGGTCAGGGTCTATGACATCGATTTTGCCGTTCGCATGTAACAAGCCTTGTGAATCAATATTGTGATCTTCTGTGACGACACCTGTTAAGTCTCCAGAAATACTTGGCGTGTCTTGCTTACCTGTGACCGGAACTTGAACAATGATGCTCGAGCCATTAGATAGATGTAACGCAAAATGGTCAGTACCTGTTTGGTGCTGATTTAACAGTATGTATTGAGGAGAATTTGGATTCAATACGAATGTGTATTGACCATTTGCATCAACATGAAGCTCTCCGTACGTACCTTTTATGACTTCTGGCATAAAGGTGACGGGTAAAGCGGGCGTCGTAGGCGCATTCGAATGAGTCGGCTGACCGTTACTCCCTGAGGAGATAGTAGGCATCGATACCGAAGGAATGTAATGGACTTGCGGGTGAGAAAGCGTCGATAAATGATGAGAAGGAACCAAGTGAGAGCTCGAACCATGGGGAGTGTGGCTTGCACTTAAGGTCGAGTTTACGTCGCTGTCGCTCGTTTGAGCCTTTTGATGAGTAACCGCTGATGAGTCGGTTTTTCCATGGTGGTCGCTGGAATCTTTTGCTGTCACGTTATTTGCGGTTACTTGATCTGCGTTATCACCGGAATTGTCTACATCCTCGGCAGCCGCGTGTTTAGCCAATGATGGCAGTATCATCATGAGTGATTGAAAAAGTGGGATATTAACTTTTAGGTGTGAATGCAGTCTGAGCTTCTTTTTTTTTGTTGGTTTCTTTTGTTCTAGCTCGTTACTTTTCTTATTTTTGATTTCTGTATTTTTCTTGTTTGCTTCGACGTTTTTTTTGTTAGCCATTTTTCTCATCCGTGAATCGTGGTTGCACTATTTTAAGTAAAATACACAGATAGAGGTTTCGCTAGCTAATTGGATAATTTTTAAAGAAAAAACTGTAAAGTTGAAGAATTATCTCGTTTTGATGTAACGAGACGAAAGTGAGGAGGGCACTTAAGGAAAGATACAGTGAGAGGCAGGAACCAAACGTCCATGTTTGGTTTCGGTGTTTTAACTAAGCGGGACTAAATTAAAATGTACGACTCACTTTAAGAGGTACGACTAACTTAAAGCGTGCGACCTACTTCAAAGCCATCCCAGATAGCGGCCATGATCGTTCTTGCTTTTTGGCTGTCACCGATATTGAATACTTCATCAACATCCAGTTGATTCGCAAGTTCTTCATGCAAGTGATCTTCAGCTTTATAGCCAAGCGCTAGCACAACGTGATCGGAAAGCATTTCAACACTGCTGTTTTCAATGTTTAGACAAACGCCCGTATCGGTGATTCGCTCTAATCGTGTTGAAGTAAGAACGTTCACTTGTTCTTTGACTAGAAGCTCTTTCAACATCTGGTAGTTAGCAAAACAGGTACCGTGAGGGCCGCCAATGATATCGTCTGATGCCTCAACTAATGTGACAGCTTTACCTTGTTGAGCCATCCATAGAGCGGCTTCTGCGCCCACTAAACCCGCGCCAATCACACAGACTTTGTCGCCTGTAATTAGTTCAGGGTTCATCAACATATTTTCGGCAACTAAAACGTGCGGCTTATCTTTTCCTTCCAACCAGTTAGGTTGAGTTGGGCGAGAGCCGGTAGCGAAAATAACACTGTCTGGTTTTTCGCTTTCAATCGATGCTTTGTCTGCCGCTGAATTGAGTTTTACGTCTACCTTGTGTCGAGTCATTTCACCGCTGAACCACGCAATTAAGGCTTTATCATCATGCTTGAATGGAGGTTGGCTTCCCGGGATGACATTGCCACCCAGTTGGCTGCCTTTTTCGAAAAGGACTACATCATGTCCGCGCTCAGAAGCAATTCTAGCGGCTTCCATTCCCGCAACACCACCACCGACAACGACGACCTTTTTGGTTTTGTGCGTTGGTAGTAATCTGAACTCTTCTTCTCGTCCACAGCTTGGGTTAACCGCGCAAGATAGGTTACCCACTTCAGCCATACGACCTAGGCAACCAAGGTGACAAGATAAGCAAGGACGAACTTCTTCAAAACGACCTCGTCGGATCTTATTCACCGTGTCTGGATCGGCGAGCAGGGGTCTACCCAGTGACACGCCATCACAAATGCCATTTTGAACAGCATGCGAAGCGAGGTCTGGGTTCTCCATACGGCCAGCCATTAATACGGGAATATCGACCACTTCTGAAACGGCTTTGCAGTAGGGTTTGTACATGCCCGGTTGGAAGTAGTTTGGCGGGTGATTCCAGTACCATGAGTCATAGGTGCCGGCATCAACGTTCAGAGCGTCGAACCCTGCGCTTTGCAGGTATTCAGCCGCTTTGAGGCCTTCTTCCATATCGCGACCCACTTCTTCAGCGCGCTCGCCCGGAAGGATACCTTGGCCGAAACCTTTCATATTGCCTTTAACGGAGTAGCGCAGTGAAACTGGGAAGTCTTTGCCACAAACAGCTTTGATACCTTCAACAATCTCTACCGCAAAGCGATAACGATTTTCGAAGCTGCCACCGTATTGATCGGTACGTTGGTTGAAAAATTCCATTGTGAATTGGTCAAGTAAGTAGCCTTCATGAACCGCGTGTATTTCTACACCATCAAAACCTGATTTTTGAGCAATAGCAGCCGACTCAACAAACTTAGAGATGAAATATTTTACTTCTTCAGTAGTCAGTTCTCGGTGAGTGATTGAAGGGTCGAAGCGGTTCGGCGCTTCAGAAGGCGCAATGGATTTGTCTTCAGGCGTGAAGCCCGGAATGCAAGAGCGTCCCCAACCAGCGGTTAGCTGCGCGAATATTTTAGTACCGTAGGTATGAACACGTTCGGTCATCTCTTTTGCGCTGCGGATATAAGCGGTTGGATGGTTGGTTGGGCATGGAAGGGAAGGCATAGGGAACTGTTCAAGTTCATTTTCTACCATTTGCACACCGGTAATGATCAGGCCAACACCACCACGTGCACGAGCAACGTAATACTCAACGCCACGGCTGTTATACGCACCATCGCCATCGACACAACCTAAGGTACCCATCGGGGCCATAGAGTAACGATTATTTAGCTTTAAAGAGCCGATCTTCATCGGTTCAAAAAGCACGTTATGCTCTTGTTTTAACATAATCTAATCTCCAATAATTGAATGCATTGGGTATTAACCAAAGCAAGTACTGGTGATATTAAAGCAAGGGATGAACGTACTAACTTTGCACTTTAGGACAAAAGTTTTGCCGAATATGCCATCGAAAGTAACGTTGATTTAGATCAGTCTTTACCTAGGTGATATTCTGACTTCGCCTTAATTTTATAGGACTTAGCCCCGTCCATCTCTTAAAAGCACGTGAGAAAGTGCTCAAATCAGCAAAGCCGAGTTGATAGGCAATCTCGGTCATGTTGATGTGTTGGTCTTCTAGCAAGTGCAGTGCTTTTTCTAACTTGTATTTTTCGACTGCGCCTCGATAGTTTGTGTTGAGTTCAGCAAGCCTTCTATTCAACGTTCGGATGTTCATGTTGAGCGACTGAGCAAGGCTCTCACCCGAAACATTCTCCAAGTTATTCGCTTGATTGAGCGCATTGTAGATCTGGAGAATCAGGTCGCCTTTCTTTAGGGACTCTGCGTCTTTTCTCAGTAGGTTCAGTGCCGAAAAATAGATCCCTTCATCGTAATTATCTAAGGGTTTATGAAGATGCTTTTTGTCGATAGCGATCTTTCTTATAGGGTGTCCGGCGGTAATTTTTGTTCCCGTTAACTGCTCGAGTTGTTCGGTGCGCTCGGGAGAGAATTTGTGCTCAATCAGTTTGACGCTCACATCGATGTCTTCGCTGAGGATCACATGCTTGATGATGTAAATGAGTGTGGCGATCAGCATCGTTACGCCAAGGTAGGTGACGTGGCTTTCTTGGCTAAAAGGTTCGCTGTTGAGTACCCACAACTCGGCGCTACCTTGTTTATTTTCTCGATACTGAAGCCGGATAGGTGACGCAATAATGAACGAGAATTCAGCCGCAGTTTTTAGCATCGCTTCAAGGTCTGGAGCGGTCCATAGTGCTAGGGAGTAACTGCCAAAGGTTAAGGGAGTAACGTGCTTCGCGGCTCTTACGGGAATCAGCTCATCATCGGTATATTCACACAGTTTTACTAACTCTTCACGAAGGTCGTGGAAATGCAATCGGCCATCTGAATTCTTACGCTTTGGCGGAAAAAATTGGCTCTCCACTTGATGCTCTTTTGCTGTTAAAGCGAGCAAGGCTTGCCAGCCAGCGTGAACTGAAAGGGAGTTATGAAAGCGTTGTTCCAATGCCATTTTATGACCTTATAAATCGGAGATGTGATCAAAAACACAAAGTGATTAATTGTCCAGAATAGTGAATTTCTTGTCCTGAATTGCAAAGTTAAAGCCTAGGGAAATTGTATTCTGAATGCCGTGAAAAGGATATTTACCTGTACCCTACGTTCATGCATAACATACAAGTTTTGGTTTTAATGGAAAAGTAATATTCAAAATTTAGCCTGTTATGCAAAGTATAATGAGAACTACATAATGAATAATTGGCAAGAGATCCATGGCGAAAAACTACTCTCGTTAGAGTCTGCGGTAGGCAAACTCGCATCAGGTGACAAAATCTGGGCAGGTGGCTTACTGTCCATTCCAGTTGTTTTTCTAAAGGAGTTGGATAAACACCTCGACCTATTCAGTGATTGTGAAATCTACACAGGTTTGATGACGACTCCCTTCGAGTTCTTGAAGCCTCAATATCGATGGAACTTCAAGCATATCAGTCTCTTCATGGGGCCAATTGAAAGAAAGCTGCAAAGCTCAGGCAACGTAGAAGTGACGAACTTTCATTTCTCTAATTTCGAAAATATTTTTGAAAAACTGCAGCCGAATACGGTTGTCGTTGAAGTGACACCACCGAATGCAGACGGTTTTGTGAGCTTAGGCGCGTGTGGCGGCGTTGCAACGAAGGTGGCGCTGAAACATACTTCTAAAGTAATTTTTGTTGTTAATGAACAGCAACCTTTTATCGGCAATGAAGACAATATCGTGCATGTCGATTGTGCGGACGCATTAGTCGAAGGCCATCATAGTATCGCGTCACCTAAAGCTGGCCAGCCTTCAGAGCTAGAGACCGAAATTGCAAAACACGTTAGCCCATACATCAAAGATGGAATGACGGTACAAATTGGTATTGGAACCATCTCAAATGCGATGGGTATGGCGCTTCGAGACCGTAAAGATCTAGGTGTTCATACAGAGATGTTTACCGAATCTCTCATGGAGATGTGTAAAGCCGGTGCGGTGTCTGGCACTCAAAAGAATCACATGCCAAACAAGATCGTCGCGGCATTCGCGGCGGGCCCGCAAGAGGTCATGGACTTTCTGCACAATAACCCAGACATCGAGATGGGCTCAATGAGCGAAGTCGTTAACCCGTATGAAGTCGCTAAGAACGATAATTTTGTTTCAATCAATACGTGTTTGATGATCGACCTTGTGGGTCAAGTGGCATCTGAAGGAGCGGGTTTTAGCCAGATTTCAGGCTCTGGTGGTCAGTTAGATTTCGTACGCGCCGCGAACATGGCGAAAAACGGCGTCAGCATATTAGCCTTGGCAGCAACACGTGAAGGTAAAGACGGCTTAGAGTCGAATATTCGTTTGTCATTGCCAGTGGGCACGCCGATTACCACGCCTCGTAACGATGTACATATCGTGGCGACGGAATACGGCTCAGTAAACCTGCGTGGTATGACGGTCTCTGAACGCGTTCATGCGTTAGCTAACATCGCACACCCAGATTTTCGTGAGTCGTTACTGGCTCAAGCAAAACAACATGGCTTAGTGAAGTAGGAGGTAATTATGTTTACAGGACAATTTTTCAAACTCGCATTTATCGAAGATTCTAATCGTATCGTTGAATTGGTTTTCAACGCAGAATCTGATTCGGTTAACACACTCACTAAGTCGGCACTAATTGAACTTGAAAGCTGTGTCGAACAACTTGAAAACAGTGATGCTGCCGGTCTGATCATCCGTTCAGGCAAAGCGTTATTTAGCGCGGGTGCGGATGTAAAAGCCTTTCGCTCTCTGTTTAGTGACGGTGATGCGGCCATTACCGATTACTTATCATGGGCGCACTCCATTTATAACCGAATCGAAGATCTTAACCTTCCTAAAGTCGCGATCGTTAATGGTGTCGCGGCTGGTGGTGGAGTCGAGCTTTCACTGCTTGCGGATTATCGTCTTGCGACGACTGATCTAAAAATGAGCCTGCCTGAAGTTAAGCTTGGCATTATGCCAGCATGGGGTGGGGTGACTCGATTACCGCGCATCACAGGTGTGGATACGGCTCTGCAATGGCTAACAACGGGTAAAACTTTTAAGGCGCAGCAAGCGTTAGAACATCACGTTGTTGACGGTGTGATCGATGCGAGTAAGACAAACCCAATCGAAAGCGCGTTAACCATGCTTGAGTCGTGCATCTCTGGTGACTTTGATTGGCAGCAGCGTTATGCAGAAAAACAAGCGCCACTGACTCTGAATGACGCGGAACTGGCGATGTCGATTAATGTGGCTAAAAGCATGGTCGCGAAAGCAGCTGGTCCACATTATCCGGCACGAGGCATTATTCTGAACACGATTTCTCAAAGCGCTCGTTGTTCTCGTGATGAAGCCTTAAAACTTGAGCAAGCGGGAATCATCAAATGTGTCGCAAGTGGCGTAGCAGACGCTTTGGTAAATGTTTTCCTGAGCGACATGGCAGTAAAAGCGACAGCAAAAAAACACGCTAAAGGCGGTAAGAAAACCGAAGAAGTGGGTGTGGTCGGAGCTGGCATTATGGGCGGCGGTATCGCTTATGTTACCGCGGATAAAAAGCTGGATGTGGTACTTAAAGACATCAACAAACAGGGCTTAGCGTTAGGACTAAATGAAGCGAATCAACTGCTTTCAAAGCAAGTGACTCGCGGTCGTAAGAGCCCAGAGGCGATGGGTGAAGTGCTCAACCGTATCGTGCCGACTTTGCACAATGCAGCGTTAGACAGCTGTGATTTAGTGATAGAAGCGGTCGTTGAGAATCCAATCGTAAAAGAAAAGGTGCTAGCTGAGCTTGAACAGGTTGCGCCAAATGCAATGATTGCATCAAACACATCTACTTTGATGATCAGTGGCTTAGCGCACTCATTAAAGAATCCAGAGAACTTCTGTGGCATTCACTTTTTTAACCCGGTGCACCGCATGCCGTTGGTTGAAGTGATTAAAGGTGAGCAAACATCACCAGAAACCATTGCAACCGCAGTTAACTATGTTCTGGCACTTGGCAAGACGCCGATCGTGGTGAACGACTGTGCTGGCTTCTTGGTTAATCGCTGCCTAACGCCTTACTTCTTGGCTTTCAACCAACTGTTGGTTGCGGGCGGTGATATTGCTCAAATCGACAAAGTGATGAGCAAAGGGTTTGGTTGGCCAATGGGGCCAGCGCATCTGCTTGATGTGATTGGACTCGATACCGCAGACCACTGCATTGATGTGATGAGCGAAGCGTTCCCAACGCGTTTAGCCAAGCCTGAAGCAAATCTGATCGCGGAATCTGTGGCGAAAGGACGTTTAGGACAAAAAACAAAAGAGGGTTTCTATCTGTACAAAGCGGATCGCAAAGGTCGCTTGCAACCAGAAAACCATTTTGAAACCACTGCGCTTATTGAACGCCTTTGTGATGCACCAATCTCAATGGAGCCTCAAGACATCACAATGCGAATGATGTTACCGATGATGTATGAAGCGATTCGCTGTTTAGATGACGGCATTATTTCTTCAGCTGCCGAGGGTGATATTGCGTTTATCTACGGCACTGGATTCCCGGCATTCCGTGGCGGAATCTTCTACTACATGGATAGCATGGGTCTAGATAAGTTGTTAGAGATTGCCCAACAATATGAAGACTTAGGTTCTTTATATGCTATCCCTCAAGGTCTTCGTGACCGTGTTGAACTGAACCGTAATTTTTACGCGTAACCTGGAGCAAGAAATATGAAAAACGTAGTGATTGTAGATGCGATTCGAACTCCAATGGGGCGTTCAAAAAATGGTGTATTTCGACATGTTCGAGCCGATGATCTTTCGTCTCACTTAATGAGTGCCATGCTAAAGCGTCAGCCAAAGGTTGAATCTACTCTGATTGATGATGTGATCTGGGGTTGTGTGCAGCAAACAGAAGAGCAGGGCGTTAACCTTGCAAAGGTCGCAGCACTGCAAGCTGGGCTGTCTGAAGAAGTACCAGCAACAACGGTGAACCGTTTGTGTGGATCGTCGATGGATGCTTTGCACATGGCAACGCGCTCGATCAAAGCGGGTGATGCTGATGTTGTCCTCGTTGGTGGTGTTGAGCATATGGGTCATATCCCGATGACAAAAGGCATCAACCTAAACCCATACAACCGCAATATGGCACAAGCTTCTGCCATGATGGGTTTAACGGCGGAAGCACTTGGGCAACTGCATAACGTTTCGCGTCAAGAGCAAGATGAACTGGGCGCTCGTTCACATCGACTCGCGCACGAAGCGACACTTGAAGGTCGCTTTGATAACGAGATTGTCCCAACCATGGGTCATGACGAAAGCGGTGCGCCAACCTTGGTTAAGCATGATGAGGTGATTCGTCTTGAAACCACCGGTGAATCTTTGTCTAAGCTTCGCCCTGCGTTTGACCCGCGAGGAACCGTAACGGCAGGTACGTCTTCGGCCCTGTCTGACGGCGCATCTTGTTTGCTGGTGATGAGTGAAGATAAAGCCATCGAGCTCGGCATTAAACCAAGAGCTAGAGTTATCTCTTCTGCCTCTGCGGGAGTGCCAGCGGCGCTTATGGGTTATGGACCAGTACCGGCAACCCAAAAAGCGTTAGCGAAGACTGATCTAACGATCGCAGATATCGATTTTGCTGAAGTGAATGAAGCCTTTGCAGCGCAAGCTATCCCGTGTTTAAAAGATTTAGGCTTATGGGAGCAGCGTGAAGATAAAGTGAACCTGCATGGTGGAGCGATTTCACTGGGTCATCCTTTAGGATGTTCGGGTGCTCGCATCGTCGGTAGCCTTATCAATATTATGGAACAGCGTGGTGGTCAATACGGGCTAGCAACTATGTGTATTGGTATGGGGCAAGGTATTGCGACGATTATCGAAAGAGTGGAGTGAGTCACTTGATGGTTCGAGATGAGCTCGTCATCTAGGTGACCAAGACAATAAATTAGGGTAACGATTCAAGCCTTCAACCTGTGTTGAAGGCTTTTTTAGTGAGTTGCACTTTTTGCTTATCCAGAACTATCATTGAAGGACACACATGCCTTAAGTTCAAATAATCGACAAACCATGGTTATGAATGAATGTTTTTTCAACGGTCAGGCAAATATCGGCACAATGGCATTGACCTTACCCTAAGGGTAACGTTTATAGTTGCGGTGTAAATTCAAAGGTAAGCTATGACAAACACATTCCGAAAAACTTGGATTATTGTTTTCAGCATCATTGCGATGTTGATGTCTAGCTATGCCTCAAGCTCTTCAGCCATGATGGCTAATATCATGGCAACGCAGATGATGTCGAATAAGTCTATCTGCCAGCACAACGATTCGCCGAGCGATCCTGATGCCGCAAATCAATTTGCTGCCGGTTGCCATGTGACCGTTAGCGATCCAGACATGAGCGATCATGTTCATGCAAGCACGCCGAATGGCGACCAGTCTGTTCATGGAGCTCACTCTGCCCATGATGAGCACGCTATTTATGTTGAGCTGTCTGCTGATGACAAGATGGCTTCGCATCAAGAATCAATGGATGCTCACGGTGAGCATGTAATGGGCAACAACTGTTGTGGCGGTTCGGATTCTGCTCATATCTGTTGCTATTCTGTTTGTTCTACCGCATCACACACAATTCAGGCGCTCCAAGCCAACTACCAAATTTCCTCTTCATTCGCACCTCATCACTCTGTGACCATTGGTCAAAAAGTGACTCGTGCACAATCTTTGCTACGCCCACCTTCCGCATAAATCTATATCTAAAAATACAGCTATATCAGTTAGATAAATCTGATAAGCCATTCTTTTTTATGCGCTAATTAGCGCTAGATATGGACATTCATTGTGAATATGAAACCAACAACCTCTGTGTTTGTCATGAACACGAGCTTAGTGGTTGCTGCTACCTTGCCTATGGCCTTGTTTTCAAGTGCTACGCTCGCGGCTACCACGGCGTCAGCTTCAAATGCTCAACACATTTCAGCACATGACCAAGCAAGCTCGACGCAGCAACTCAATACACTGATTGAGATTGCGTTAAGCGAAGATGGAAATCGCAAACAGTACTTTGCTCAGTCTCAAGCGATGCGAGAAACGGGCATTGCCAGCTCGACCTTAATGGATCCTAAATTAAAAGTTGGATTTGGCGGTTTGCCTGTCGATAGCTTTCAATTCGACGAAGACCCGATGACCAATATATCGGTAGGGCTGATGCAGCAGTTTGAGCGTGGCGATACACTTAACCTTCAACAGAAAAAGGCAGGCCAACAGGCAGATGCTTTAGCTTTGCAGGTGCAAGCAAGAGAATTGACGGTTGCGAATAGCATGACGCAGCTTTGGCTTGAGTTAGGTTATCAGCAAAAGGCTGAGTCGGTGATTCGTCAAAATCGTCGTTTGCTGGTTGAGCTTGAAAACTATGTACAAACCAATTACTCGATTGGTAAAAGTGAAGCGCAAGATCTGCTTAATGCTCAGCTTCAAGTGAGCAAGCTTGATGAGAAACTACAGGCAAACCAGCAGGTTCAGCGCCGCTTAATCTCTCAGCTTTCTGAATGGTTGGGTTCTGATTGGCTAGGCTCTCAGGTTCTTGATTCTCAGGGCACACTGAATGCAACTAACCAAATCGATTGGTCGTTGTTGGAAAGCAAATTAGCGACCAATATCGATTCAACTAAGCACTACCAGCTACTGACTGACCATCCGTTGGTTAAGATCTCCGATGTCAGTATTTCCTCCAATCAAACTCAGGTTGAGTTAGCCGAGCAAGCTTATACCCCGCAGTTTGGGGTGGAAGTGATGTATGCACACCGTCAAGCCAATAACATGGCGGGTGAACCAGCTTCTGATCTGGTGAGTGCTTATCTGACAGTCGACATCCCGCTGTTTACAGGGAACCGACAAGATAAAAACTTATCGGCTGCTCAGTATCAAGTTGGTGCGGCTAAATCTCAAAAAGACACCTTACTTTCTCAAATGAACGCGCAAGTGAATGCATTGCTGGTGGACAGATCAAATCTGATCCAGCGATTAGATCGCTATCAAACGTCCTTGCTTCCTCAAACCGCAGCCCGAATCAGCGCGGTTGAGAGGGGCTATCAAAACAATACCGCCCAGTTTAACGATGTCATTTTAGCAACGACCGATGAGCTGGCGCTTAAGTTAGAGCAACAACGTTTGATCACCGATCTCAACATCGTTAACAGCAAACTGGCGGCGTTAGCCAGTGGCTTTGAATACCAAGTAAATCAACCACAGCTTGTAACCACAGAGAATCAGTAAGGGATAGATAATGAGTTCAGTAAAAGTAGCAACAATCGCTTTATTGGTCGGTGGTGCATTGGGTTTTGGTGTGAACCATTTTCTAATTAATCCAGCACACGACATGTCAGCAATGGCAACGAGTACAGAAGCCAGCGATGAGCCTTTGTATTGGGTAGCTCCGATGGATCCAAATTATCAGCGTGATAAGCCGGGCCAGTCGCCAATGGGGATGGATCTTATCCCTGTATATGCTGACGATGTGAACGGCGGAGCCAAAGATAAGCCCGGAACCGTGTTTATTGATTCTTCTGTGGAAAATAACCTTGGCGTGAAAACCGCACAAGTCACAAGAGAACCGCTATCACCGCGCATTGAAACGGTTGGCTACGTGGCATTCGATGAAAGTACATTGTGGCAAACCAACGTCAGAGCAGCTGGTTGGGTTGAGAAGCTCTACATCAACGCAGTGGGTGAGAAGGTAAACAAAGGTGATGTGCTTTTCACACTCTATTCTCCAGAGCTTGTTAAAGCACAAGAAGAGTTGATCAGTGCTTATAAAACGGGTCGTAAAGGTTTGATCAAGGGCTCGACTGAACGCTTAATTACCTTGGGTGTTGATAAGACTCAAATCCGCGCTATTACGCGCAAAGGTAAAGCCTCGCAAACCATTGAAGTCAAAGCGCCAGCCGATGGTGTCATCGCAAGCCTGAATATCCGAGAAGGTGGTTACCTTTCACCGGCACAAGCGGTGATCAGTGCTGGCCCATTAGGCGAAGTATGGGTTGATGCTGAGGTGTTTGAGCGTCAAGCGCACTGGATCTCGTCAGGCAGCAATGCAGTGATGACGCTAGATGCCATTCCTGGCAAAGAGTGGTTGGGTAATGTCGATTACGTTTACCCAATCCTTGACCCAAAAACTCGAACTTTGCGCGTTCGTTTGAAGTTCTCCAATCCAAATGGCGAGCTTAAGCCAAATATGTTCGCCAATATTGCGCTGAAACCCATCAGTGATGAAGCCGTTCTTACTATCCCAAGATCTTCGGTTATTCACTCCGGTGGTATGACTCGAGTGGTGATGTCAGAAGGTTCTGGCAAGTATCGTTCTGCTCGTATTGAGGTTGGTCGTGAAGCTGGCGAAAAAATAGAGGTGCTTCAAGGGCTAGAGCAAGGTGAGAACATTGTCACTTCTGCACACTTCATGTTGGATTCTGAATCGAGCCAATCAGCTGATCTGTCACGCATCAATGGTGTTGAGGAGGAAGCTGAAACCGTATGGGCAAACGGTGAAATTTCCGATGTTATGCAAGGCAGTCGCATGGTGACGATTAACCATCAGCCTGTTCCTGAATGGGATTGGCCGGGTATGGTGATGAACTTCACCTTTGCGGAAGGCTTGGACATGAGTGACGTGCAACGTGGTAAGGCGATTGATTTCGAGATGAGAAAGACAGAGTCAGGGCAGTACGAGGTTGTTGATTACAAGGTCAACAAACACAAGATCGCCGGCGAAGTTTGGGTGACGGGTGACATCACCATATTGATGGCAGATTTTGGCATGATCACCGTAAAACATCAGCCAGTCCCTGAGTGGAATTGGAAAGCGGGTGAAATGAATTTCCAAGCCAGTGATGACCTTGATTTATCTGAGTTTGCCGAGGGTCAAACCATTCGGTTTCTAGTGGTGAAGCAGGGTTCTGATTATGTGCTCAAATCTTTAGAAGCGGGTGAGGGCGAACTATGATCAATGCAATCATTCGCTGGTCTATTAGCAACCGCTTCTTAGTGCTAGTTGCTACTTTAGCCATCGTATTTGGCGGCTTATACAGCGTTAAAAATACACCGGTCGATGCTATTCCTGATCTGTCTGATGTTCAGGTGATCATCAAAACCAGTTATCCGGGGCAAGCGCCACAAGTGGTTGAGGATCAGGTGACTTATCCATTAACCACCGCCATGTTAGCTGTACCAGGAGCAGAAACGGTTCGTGGTTACTCGTTCTTTGGTGATTCCTATGTCTATATCATCTTCAATGACGATACCGATATGTACTGGGCACGTTCACGAGTGCTGGAGTACCTAAGCCAAGTTGCACCTAACTTGCCTTCGAGTGCTAAGCCAACACTAGGGCCAGATGCAACCGGTGTGGGCTGGGTTTACAGTTACGTGTTGCAAGATAAAACCGGTCAGCACGACTTAGCGGAACTTCGTAGTTTGCAAGATTGGTTCTTGAAGTATGAATTGCAAACCGTAGAAGGTGTGTCTGAAGTGGCGACCGTTGGCGGCATGGTGAAGCAGTATCAAGTACAGATTGATCCTGCCAAGTTACGTGCTTATGACCTAACGCTTCAGCAAGTCAACAAGGCAATTCAAGATGGTAATCAAGAAACAGGAGCGTCTGTTGTTGAGATTGCGGAAGCCGAACATATGGTTCGTACCACCGGTTACCTGACAAGCATCGAAGACATTCAATCTCTGCCGCTAAAAGTGACCGACAAAGGTACTCCGTTGCTATTAGGTGACATTGCTGACATTAACCTTGGCCCACAAATGCGTCGTGGTATCTCTGAACTTAATGGTGAAGGAGAAGCGGTTGGCGGCGTTATCGTGATGCGCTTTGGTGAAAATGCCAGTGAAGTGATCGACTCGGTGAAATCCAAGCTCGCTGAACTGCAAGCTGGCTTGCCTGATGGTGTCGAGATTGTCGCGACTTATGACCGCTCTACTTTGATTGATTCAGCCGTTGAAAACCTTTGGAAGAAGCTGGCTGAAGAGTTCATCGTGGTCGCTGTCGTGTGTGCGCTGTTCTTGTTCCATATCCGCTCATCACTGGTTATCGCGCTAAGTCTGCCTGTTGGTATCTTAGGTGCATTCATTGTGATGCATTGGCAGGGTATCAACGCCAACATCATGTCTCTTGGCGGGATCGCGATTGCGATTGGCGCCATGGTGGATGGTGCCATAGTGATGATTGAGAACGTTCATAAACACATTGAACGGACTCCGCTCACTGACAAAAACCGTTGGCAAGTGATTGGTAAGGCAGCAGAAGAAGTCGGCGCACCGCTGTTCTTCTCTCTGATTATCATTACCTTGAGTTTTGTGCCTGTGTTCGCGCTAGAAGGGCAAGAGGGCAAGATGTTCTCGCCACTTGCGTTTACCAAGACGTATGCGATGGCCGCAGCCGCTGGTTTGGCTATCACGCTTGTGCCTGTGCTAATGGGTTACTTCATTCGCGGCAACGTGCTACCTGAACACAAAAACCCAGTCAACCGCAGCCTAGTGGCGATGTACAAACCGCTTCTGAACCTAAGCTTAAAATATCCAAAGGTGATGATTGTTATCGCACTTGGCTTAATGGCGTCTGCTTATTACCCAACCAGTAAGCTTGGCAGCGAGTTCATCCCTCCTTTGGACGAAGGAGATTTGATGTACATGCCAACCACGTATCCGGGCATCTCAATAGGTAAGGCTCGTGAGTTGTTGCAACAAACCAACAAGCTCATCAAAACCATTCCAGAAGTCGAAACCACGTGGGGCAAAATTGGTCGAGCAGAGACAGCAACCGATCCTGCACCTTTAACCATGATTGAAACCGTGATTCAGCTTAAACCGCGAGATGAGTGGCGTGACGGTGTCACTACGGAGTCTCTGCGTAAAGAGTTTGATGATCTGATTCAGTTCCCTGGTTTAACTAATGCGTGGGTTATGCCAATCAAAACTCGTATCGACATGTTAGCGACCGGTATCAAAACCCCAATCGGAATCAAAATCGCTGGCCCAGAGCTGAGCGTGATTGAAGATATTGGTTCGCAACTTGAACCCATCCTCAACAGCGTGAGTGGTACGGCTTCTGTCTACGCCGAGCGTGTTGCGGGTGGTCGTTATGTGACGATAGACATCAAACGTCGTTCTGCTGCGCGATATGGCTTGAGCATTAAAGAAGTGCAACAGGTTATTTCGACTGCGGTTGGTGGCATGAACGTGGGCGAAACCGTTGAGGGGCTAGAGCGTTATCCAATCAATGTTCGTTATCCACAAAGCTATCGTGATTCTGTCGTTAAGTTGCAGAACCTGCCGTTAGTGACACCAAATGGAGCGCGAATTGCTTTGTCTGATGTTGCAGATATTCGTTATGAAGATGGACCGCCAATGATTAAGACGGAGAACGCGCGTCCTAATGGCTGGGTGTTCGTTGACATCGAAGGTCGCGACCTTGGTTCTTATGTGGCAGAGGCGCAAAAAGTCGTTACAGATCAAATCGTCTTACCTGCGGGTTATTCATTGGCGTGGTCTGGTCAATACGAATACATGGAGCGTGCGAAGGAGCGTTTGAGTGTCGTTGTACCAATCACCATCGCCATCATCATGTTGTTGCTCTACCTGAGCTTCCGTCGTGTCGGTGAGGTGATGATGATCATGCTGACATTGCCACTCGCAATGGTGGGTGGCCTATGGCTGATGCATGTCCTCAATTACAACTTCTCCATTGCGGTGGGTGTGGGCTTTATCGCCCTTGCCGGGGTTGCTGTTGAGATAGGTGTGATCATGTTGGTCTACCTAAACCAAGCATGGCACTACAAGAAATTGGATGCGGAGCAGAACCAGCAAGCACTTAAGAGTGAAGACTTAACGGATGCGATTCGTGAGGGCGCAGGACTGCGTGTTCGCCCAGTGATGATGACGGTACTTACCGTGATTATCGGCCTCATTCCAATCATGTATGGCGAGGGTACGGGCTCAGAAGTGATGCAACGAATCGCAGCACCAATGATAGGCGGTATGGCTTCTGCGCTGTTGCTCACCCTACTGGTGTTGCCTGCAATCTTTAAGCTCTGGAAACAGCGTGAGATTACGCATAACCAAAACGAGACAAACAAATAACGTATTGATTATTAGCCCTTACCTACCAAAAACAGAGTGGGTAAGGGCGTACCACATGAACATGTGAAACTAACAAATAAATAACTGAATTAATCTAAGGAACGATCATGAAAAAGACACTTATTGCGATTGCACTGACGTTAACTACTGCAACGGCTTTTGCTGAAATGGACCACTCAGCTGTTGACCATTCAAGCATGGAGCACTCGATGATGAAGAGTGGAGAGATGGACCATTCTAAAATGGATCACAGCATGATGAAGGATGGAAAGATGGACCATTCGATGATGAATATGGAAGGCATGTCTGAAGTGGGTATGCCTGCGACAGGCGCAAAGCCGGATAAAGTGGTTCATGTTCTGTTAAGTGACGATATGAAAATCACATTTAAGAACAAGGTTGATATTGAGCCGAACGACGTGGTGCAGTTTGTTGTGATGAACACAGGCAAGATTGATCACGAATTCTCGATTGGTTCTGCTTCAGAGCAGTTAGAGCATCGTGAAATGATGAAAAACATGGGTAATCACGCCCATGACTCGGGTAGCACAGTTACAGTTAAGCCGGGCAAAGCGAAACAGATGCTTTGGCATTTCCATGGTGATAATAACGTAGAGTTCGCGTGCAATATTCCTGGTCACGCTGAAGCGGGTATGGTGAAGTCGTTAACGCTATAAGGTGATACACAAGCCATATCTAGTTCAAAGGGATGAGTGCTAGGTATGGCTACCTTGTTTTAGTGCTATTTAGGTATTAGCTTTAAAAGACTATAGGAATAGGAGTTTAAGGATGAATAAGACAGTTCTAGTACTTGCAGTAACGGGTGCTTTAATAACGTGGTCGACCCACAGCATTGCTGCTAAACCTGAGTGGGCTGGTAAAGGTAAGCCCGATTTAGAAGAAGTGAAAACGCTCGCTGAGGCTAAAAAAGTTGAAGGCGAAATTGATGATCGTGAGAAGCAGCTTGATTCAATGATCGAAGAGAAAAATAAGAAAGCGAAAAAAAGTAAGAACAAAAAAGATAAGCAGAAACTAGATAAAGAACTCGACGATTTGGAAGACGAGAAAGAAGCCCTCGAAGAGAGTAAAGAGAAGCTCAAAGATAAGAAAGAAAAGCTTGAAGATGATATGGATAATGACGAAGAAAAGTCGGGATTAGAAAAGCAGAAAGACAAGAAAGCGGAACAAGAGCGTAAAGAAGAAGGAAAAGGGTCAGAGAAAGGCCAACAGCAGCGTGAAGAAAACAGCAAAAAGTGGTGGAACTTCTGGGAGTAATGCGAGGGCCTTACATCACCAATTCATTTCAACCTATCAGAACAGCTTTGTGTGACCGCTAAGTCATTGGTTAAACATTGTGACCAGTTAAAGATAAGTCTCAACCTGTTCAGGAATACATGAACTAACTTGTATTGGCTGAGGCTTATCTGTAGTTAGAATCACTGTAGTAAGATAGAAGTTTCAAGCAGGTGGTGTGCCTCGCCGCTTAGGTGCGGTAGCTCTGACATGATCTTTTTAAACTTGTCGTCGATTGATTCTGCTTCATTCAGCGATCGAAAAGCCAGTACAGCCTGTTCAGGCTCGCTGTTCACATAACCTTTCAATGTATCTAGCTGAATTTTGTTCGCATTTTCTACTTTTGACAGTGCGACATTAATTGCATCGATATTAATTGTTAACTCATTGCTTTTAAACATTTTTTATTATTTATGGGTTGTTGCTAATGCGCGCACATTACCACAACTGTTTTTCCAGATATTGACCAAGATTATTAAACCCGCACTTTTATGAAATCTGAGTTTAATTGAGAGGCACTAGCACAATATCGTTTTGTCTATCCATGCAATTGATTCATGAGCTTGTTCCTTAGTGTTAAACATCACAAGAAATCATAATATTTATTTTTACGAGTCTATTTTTTGCGAATGTTAACTCTCTATTATTGAATCTATTTCGCTAGTTTCCTTGGAGATATGAAACATCTTTAAGGAATAATGATGAAAAAAGGAACGTTATCTCTCGCGGTTTTCATGATTTTATCTTCTGGAGTAACTTACGCAGAAGAGCAGATTAGGAATAGTCACTTTAAAGGCAATATGGATGGCTGGTGGAATGCCGGCGCCAACATAGCAACAGAAAGTAATGAAGCGTGTATTGATATAAAAAACCCAGGAAAGAATTCTTGGGATGTCATTTTTGGCCACAGTGGCATTGGTTTAGAGCAAGGTCAAAGGTACCAAGTATCGTTCGATGCATATGCAAATATTGATACTGAGATGAAAGCCTTGATCCAACATGAAGGGCCTCCTTATACGCATTATTTCCTAAGTGACGTGGGTATATCAACAGACAAGCAAAGCTATACGTTTGATTTTGTACACGAACTTGATAGTGACGCCGATACAGAATTCCAGTTTCAATTAGGCGCACAGAAAACTGGTGTCATCTGTGTTGATAACGTTTCTGTTGTAGGTAAGCCATTTGTAAAAATAGCGACTAAGATGCCTATTCGAGCTAACCAAGTTGGCTTCTTACCGAAATCAGATAAATATATCTTTGTTGAAAATACCTCGACGACACCTTTGAAATGGACATTAGTCTCTCAATCAGGGATCAGCCTCGACCTCGGTAAAACAGAAGTATTCGGTTTGAATAAAGCGTCGGGTGAGCACATTCACCGAGTTAACCTTTCAAAATATACAGACACGATGAGAGGTTTAACGGTCAAGGTCGATGACGATGTCAGCTATCCATTCGATATTCGAAATGATGTTTATAGCAAGTTGAAGCTCGATGCGTTGTCTTACTTCTATCAAAATCGCAGCGGCATTGAAATAAAGCCAGAGTTCGTTCAACGTGAAGATCTTGCGAGGCCCGGTGGCCACATGTCCGATACTGCAACCTGTTTTGATAAAGTTGATAGTTGGGGAAATAAATGGCCTGGCTGTGACCTGACTATTGATGCGACCGGTGGTTGGTACGATGCAGGCGATCATGGTAAATACACGGTGAACAGTGGCATCTCAACATGGACACTTCTGAATTTATACGAGCGAAGTCAGTTCCTAGAAAACAAATTGCTTCCTTTTTCTGAGGGCAAAGTGAAAATCCCTGAAGCAACCAATGGCGTTAATCCGTTGTTGTCTGAAGCGCGTTGGAACATTGAGTTCATGTTAGCGATGCAAGTCGACTCTGACACGCCTATCTCTGTCCCTGTTGGTAATCAGTCTGCCAGTAAACAGCTAAAACTTACCGAGATTAACGCGAGAGGGCTGGCTTTCCATAAGATCGCGGATGAGTCTTGGACTGGCATGCCATTACCGCCACACAAAGATACTCAGAAACGTTATGTTGGTTATCCTACTACTGCGGCTTCATTGAATCTGGCGGCAATCGGTGCTCAGTGCGCACGTATTTGGAAAGATATCGACAGTGATTTCTCACAGTTATGTTTGGATTCAGCGACCAAAGCGTGGAACGCAGCAAATCAACATCAAGATATCTATGCTTACGACAACTTCACAGGTTCTGGGCCGTATGATGATATCGAATTGAGTGATGAGCGATACTGGGCTGCGTCCGAGCTCTTTATCACAACCCATGATGAGGTTTACAAAAAAGTATTGATTGATTCCCCGCACTATCTTGAAGTGCCGAAGGGGAACATTAATGCGGATGGTGACATGTATTGGCAGTATATAGCGCCTGCGGGCACTGTGAGTTTAGCCGTGGTACCTAATTCATTAGACAGCCAAGTCATTGAACAAGCGCGTAAGAATATTATTAAAACGGCAGAATCTTATACAAAACAGCTGGTAAATGAAGGCTATCACATCCCTTATACGGTAAATGAGTATTCGTGGGGCTCAAACTCCAACCTTGTAAACCGAAGTATCTTTTTGATTTACGCTCACGATTTTTCCAATGATGTTCGATACATCAAAGCGGCGGCTAGTGCGATGGATTATATCCTCGGAGGTAACCCGATGAATATCTCTTATGTTACTGGTTATGGGACGAAACCTGCAGAGAATCCTCATCATCGATTCTGGGCTTACGCTGCTGATGAAAGTTCACCAAAACCAGCGCCGGGTGCGTTAATTGGAGGCCCAAATTCGGTAAGTTTTAGTGATCCTATTGCCGCTGTGATGAAAGGCAAGTGTATTGGACAAACGTGTTACAGCGATAATATTGGCGCTTGGACGTTGAACGAGATAACCATCAACTGGAATGCGCCGCTAGTATGGGTTACTTCTGCTTTAGATGAAGGGCAGCTTGATTGAGGTAATCAATTAAATTAATAATATTCAAAGAGTAATATCATTTGGTATTGCTCTTTTTAATACAATAAATCACACAATGAAGTGCGCAGTTTTAATTGTTTTAGACTTTAAGCTAAGCGGAGATGGTGAATCTAAAGGGGTATTGTAACTAAAGAGAATTTGAAACTAAATAGAGATTGGAGCGTGCAGCGGGAATCGAACCCGCATCATCAGCTTGGAAGGCTGAGGTAATAGCCATTATACGATGCACGCACACTGTCTTATGAGTAAGACTGAGGCATTAAGATATTTGGAGCGTACAGCGGGAATCGAACCCGCATCATCAGCTTGGAAGGCTGAGGTAATAGCCATTATACGATGTACGCTTTTCTTAGGTATCTCTTGAAAGCGAAGTTATCATGCCACAGTTTCCAAAAATTAAAAGGACTAAATCAATGTTAAGTGTTTGTTTGCGTGCTTTTTGTTCTCCATGCTCTTTAATTGCTCATTCCCTCCACTAATCAACCTGAACTTGTATGTACTCAAGTATCAAATGTATATTGGAACCTTTGATATGCAAAAAATGCGGATGCGATAAAAAGTACTGCAAGTAACAGAAAACTGAGCTGCAACTTCCCTGATATCGAGAGTTTCATTCTTTAACTCATATATTTAGCTTGCGGAACAAAATAGCGCTATTAATGAGATTGATAAATAGATGTGAGCGTATTTTCTTCACTTAAAGTAGTGTGTGTTAATTATTTGCGGGATTTATAGTTAAGCAACCTTGCAAGACATTGATGGTGAAGATAATAGAGAGCAATTGCCTCTCTATTATTTATCGTTTAAAAGTTGTTAAACGCAGCTGAAAATATCGAGTGTTTTCTCTGTGAACTCATCACTTTCCAACGCTGGAAAGATGTTTGTTATATCTTCATTCCTTAACCCCAACCAACTCAGCAAGGTAGCGTGCACTTGATCGGTCGACGTGGTCGGTATAACCCGTCCCCTCGACAATAAATGATCGCTTCCTTCTTCTAGGCTTGGGTATGCGCCCACAAAACGTTTCCCTGAAACCGCACCGCCAATCACGAAAGAGTGACTGCCCCAGCCATGATCGGATCCGCCATTTGCATTGGGGATCAAGGTACGACCGAATTCAGAATGGGTAAAAGAGGTAACTTGCGAATCTAGTTTGTAGAGTCGTAGTGCTTGATGGAAAACGGTAATGGCTTCACTGTACTCCATTAGAAGTTGAGACTGTTGTGCTAATTGATTTGAATGCGTATCAAAGCCACCCAACTTGCAGCTGAAGTATTGCCTTTGCTGACCAAAGGCTTCTTGATTCAGAATCAATTTAACGACCGCTTCAAGTTGTCGGCCAATGGCGGTCTCTGGGAACACAATAGACGCATCGAGAACGGTATTGAAGATATCGCTCATTTTACCATGCGTATCTGGCGCATTAGCCGCGAGCTTGGCGTAATGGCGTTGGAACACATGTTGGTAATTGTTCTGTTGCTGTATCCTTTCAAACAACCGCTTGTCACGATTGCTTTCATTGTTAATAAAGATATCGTGTGGTGCAGAGCTGCCGACTTTGTTGGATTGCATGTTTAAGTTGTTCGTCCACTCTTGCCCGCCACCGATATCGAACAGAGGAGAATAGCCTTCAAACCCTCGAGAGGTTGACCCTAAAGCTATCTCACCATTGGCACCAAACCCTTGCTTATCGAGACTGACGCGGGACGATGTTTGAACCATGGCCGATTGGTGATTGTGGCTAAATAAATGCGCGGGTTTTAGCTCGTCGGTCAGACCGCTCTCTCCTCTAGGCACAATCAAAGGGCCAACATTCAAAATAGGTAATAGCTCGTTTTTGTTCCACAGTTCCGCCATCGCGTCTAACGCAGGGTTTAGATTGAACTCGTTTGTCAGATTTTCTCCATCGCCTTTGCCTATTTGTAGGTTTCCACGTAAACGTTGGTAGTTTGTATAAACACTGTCTGATTGAGGAATGATCATATTGAACCCATCATTGCCGCCCGCAAAATCTATCCCTATCAGCGCCTTGTAACGTCCATCATTACAGTCGTTAAATAGGTGAGCATATGCTGGCATTGAGGTGAAGTTCAGTACGGTTACGCCTGCCGCGGCTGCGGTACCTTGCAAAAATCGTCTTCTTGAAATGGACATAAGGTTACCTCTGGACAATAAATTCTGGTGAAATAACAAGATTCATAACGAGCGCACGAATATCAGCGTAATAACTTTCGTTATGTCGAGGGCACTCTTCTAGAAACGCCAGACATGCGCTTTTTGTCGTTGCTGTCATTTGTCCAGCAAATAAGCGGTCATCAAACGCGTTGATCAGGTCCAAATCGGTTTCTGGTGTGTTCTTCCAATAGAGGTCGTCCCATTTGCTATCAATTTCCCACCCTTTTTGGTGATGATTGAATTGGACGACTAGTTCTTTAATTTCACGGCCGTACTGGTAGATATTGTTCCACTCATAGATGTTAAATTCGGGTGCAAAATGTCCTTCTAACGCGGGATCAGACGGGGCATCGTCGTGTTGATAGTAATAGAAGACCGAAGGTGCACTCATTGGTAACATTCTGTCGTACCAGTTAAAGTTTTTCGCCCACACTGACTCTCCTCGAGAAAGCTTTGCCCCCAATGCACGTAGAGAGTGAGTGAACACAATGAGAGGATCTCGAACCTTGCCATCGGTATCGCTACTGTGTAACGCAACTTGGTCGGTTAATATTGCGGTGATTAGCGTTTGCATATCTCCACCACTGTTTATAAAAGCATTACGCACCCTTCTTACATGGCCCGGTTTGGGGTTACTGGTGACCATTTTACTGATAAAGAAATAGGCGATGTAAGTGTATAGATTACTTTGATTCATTAAATGTTCGACAAAACTGTCGAGATCTTCCGAGGCCGATTGACCCGCTGGAAAGGTTTTCCCAAGAATGCGTTTTTCATCCTGATTGTGCTCACCAATCGGCTCTAATGGTTCCATGTAACGTTCGTGACCACTTGTCCTCTTTGCAAACTTCCAGCCGGTAAATACTTTGGCCAATTGCTCGATGTCTTCCTGTGTGTAAGTCGGCACAGGCCTCCCTTCGCTGTCAAGAACCGGCTTGCCATTGCCTTCGAGCTTGACGGGACCAAGAGTAAAAAGCTGCAGTATCTCTCGGGCGTAGTTTTCATCGGCTTGATGAGCCTCGTTTGACATGTTGTCAATAAACGTTAGGTACTCCCCCATAACAGGAGATGTGGAAACAAATTTTAGTAGCTCGCGGAAATTACCAAAAGCCCGTTCTGATAACCCATCAAAATAGAGGCAAAATGCGGAACGTCTTGCAACAGGTGAGAGTGCCGGATCTCTTGTACTTACGACAAACAGTTGCGTCAGAATATAAGCAACACGCTGCCTTAAGTGATCAACGTATTCTTGCTTTTCATAATCACTGTCTAGCGTCAGTCCTGTCCAACTTGTCGCGTATAACACACCATCGCGGTGGTCACTTCGGTTCTGGTCTCGTTCAAAACGTTTATACCAACTGCTTATCGGTTTGTTGGTTTGGCTCTCGATCCACATTTCGATGGAGCCACTGGATTGGAGCTCTCCGATATCGGTTTGATTGGGCCCAAACGTACACTGACAAAGCGTACGATAGGCAGATAAGGTGTCGATACTCATTGCTCTTCCTTTTCGTTATTGACGTTATGCAGGCATACTTTCTACCCGCTTTTTTCGAAGAGGAGCATCGTAGATGACAAAAATCGATTTATGTCAGCCTTGAGTGTTAGTTTGTTTAGATATTACAAAGGTGATATATCGATTCCACAAACCACCGTCACACTGACATTCGCCATGATTTGCTCCCACTTGAGCGTTGTAACATCTCAAGCTCAATTTACCGCTGGTTAGCCCTTTATATCGAGACATTGCGGTCTCAGATATTGAGCGATAGTGGTAACCAGGCTCCGATTTCCACTCCGCTATTGTTCCATTTTTCAGAGCCTCTACAGCTTCGTTTCTGGGATGCCTATCTTCCCAAAGCGCCGCATTCTTTCGAGGCGGTATTAACGGAGTACAGCCCTTATTTTTCAGAGTCTCATGGCAGTTTTTAGTGTCATATGCTCCATCGGCAGATACGGCAATGACCTTTCTGCGTAGTGGATTGAGCAACGTCGGTAGCACTCCACTATCGCCAACATTTACAAGGCTGACTTCCGTACTAATCGTTTCGTGAGTATATACATCAACAGCTAAGCGCAGTTTGCGCCATGTTCTACGTTTTTCTGCACCATGCTTTTTCACTTTCCACTCACCCTCGCCAAAGACTTTAAGACCAGTCGAATCAATGGCTATATGGCGAATAGCTCCTCTGGATTTATTACGATATTTGACCTGAACTGTCTTCGAACGTTTACTGATACAGGTGTAATCAGGGGATGTCAGCGGAACATCTAATAACTCAAAGAGAGAGTCGATAAAGCCTTGAAGAGCACGCAATGGCAGAGAGAAGATCCCCTTAATCATCAAGGCGGTTTCAATCGCTGTATCAGAGTACTGAAAGCCTCTACCTCGCTTGCCATGATGGGTTTTGCATTTCCATGCATCTATGGCTGAGTCATCTATCCAGAACGTAACCGAACTACGTTTACACAGAGCCTTATTGTATTCCGCCCAGTTGGTAATCTTCTTTTTCGCTTTGCCCATGTCACCACCGTTCTAATCATCACAAAGGTTCAGATCGCAGATCTTGGAAAAGGTTCAACTGATTTAGGCAACAGCGCCTATTTGGAGTGTTAACATAAACTGATTTTTAATCGTGTTTTGGCGTCCGTTAATAACAATCTGAATGCATAAATTTAACTTATTAATTTGTCAAAACATTCAGTAAACTAATCCCAAATGAGTAGAGTTATAGAGACTTCTAAGCCTTTGCAGAAAAAAGTAACGAGTTCAGTTGATAATTTACGCAAAAGTCTCGTCATTCCATCTATCGTTTGGTACATTTGCCGCACATTTTGTCTCCCCTAAAATACCCATGCCTTCTCAGTTCCGAATTAACAAAATTGTTGAAATTGGTGACACTCTTCACCGCAGTGGTTGCGCTCCGTATAAGCTTGAAAAATATACACAATATTATGCTAAAAAGCATGATGTGGATGTGATGATCCAAGCAACGCCAACTGCGATTAACTATCAATTTCCAGACGATAACAATGCCGTTATTCTTAAGCGTCTAAAGCCTGCGTCAATTAACCTGAGTTTGTTGGCCAATACGATCATTCGTATTAACCAACCGAGCAGTGAGCCAGTACCTGAGCCTGTCGGCTACTCTAAATTTGTGACGGCACTTGCCAATATGGGTATTCCGCCTGCGTATTTGATGCTGGTGGGCAGTACGTTGGAAGCGGTCGGCTTTTCCGCGTTATTGGGTTTGATGGTGTGGGTATGTCAGCAAGTTCTTCATTCACGTCGCGCTATCGCGGTTGAATTCATCTCGGCACTGTTAACGGGTATCTTTGTGGCGTTTCTGGCGAGTACAGGGTTGCCGATTCCGGTATGGGCGTTGTGTATCGCTTCGATTGTCTTGTTTGTCCCCGGGTTATCCATAGCCAACGCATTAGAGTGTTTAGCCTTTAATGACTTGGTTTCTGGCACTAGCTTGCTAGGGCAGAGTGCCTTAACGCTGATTAAGCTGTTTGTCGGGATTATCATGGGGCTCAATATTGGCGAAGCGATATGGGGACAAGCGGTCTCCATCGACTATACCAATGCGGTACCGATGTGGATGCACATATCTGGCTTGGTGCTGATCTCTGTGTCTATCGGTGTGATGTTCAATGCTCGTCCTAAAGACATCTTACTTGGTTTGCCAGTTGCCGTTCTCGGTATGTGGGGACCGTTCTATCTAGGTTTTGATAGTGGTTGGGTTGTCGGTACTTGGGTTACGACGGTTCTTATTACTTTGTACGGAACTTGGATTGCTAAAAAGATGGAGCTCACGGGTTCTATTTATATCGTGCAAGGGATCATCATCTTGGTTCCGGGTAGCCGAGTATTAGTGAGTGCCAGCCAGTCGGTGTTTGAACAATCGATTCTGCCTATTCCGAGTATTGGTTTGTCGGCGTTATTCATGTTCTCTGCAATCGTGGCAGGGCAAATCACCGCTTACTCGATTTACTCACCAAAAGTCGAACGTTAAGCCGTTCCGCTTTTTAAACCTCTAAACAAACACAGCTTAGTGGCTGTGTTTGTTCGTTTTAGGTATTGTTCTTTTTTTAAAGACAATTAACTCTTCGTAAAACTTGTTAGATTTATGCTCGCTAAGCCTGACAAGAGCCATTAAAATGGAACAAATTCTATTTAAATGAAGTATTAACGTATGTCTTTACCTCCTTGCCCGCAATGCCAATCTGAATATGTCTATCCAGACCAAAACAACCTAATCTGCCCTGAGTGTGCCTACGAATGGAACCCAGAAGAAGAGCGTTTAGAAAGAGAAGCCGCGCGTGTTAAGGACGTGAATGGCGTTGTATTGGAAAGTGGCGATAAAGTTACCTTCATTAAAGATCTAAAAATTAAAGGCAGTTCTAGCGTATTGAAAATCGGCACTAAAGCCGTGATTCGACGCATCAATGAAGGCAAAGATCACCAGCTAGATTGCAAGCTGGATGGTGGTGGTGAAATGCTGGTTACAGCGAAGTACGTTAAGAAGCAATAGTCGATAATGGGTCAAAATAGCGAGTCACTCCTGAACTTAATAGCGTAGGCCGTTGGAGAATCAACATCATATGGACATGGTTAAAGCTGCTCTTTCACATTCAACGGCCTTTCATCACTATGTGAACGCGTGCGCTGAGGATGGGTTAGATATTTACACGGGGATTTCCGATGGCAGTGATGCCTATTTAGAAAGACGAATTGCTTATTCAAAAGGTGAGGGTTTGCCTGAAGGGTGGACGCCTGCTTCTACCTATTTTTGTTTCGAGTCTGGGCGTATTCTTGGGGTGATAAGAGTTCGTCATGGTACCAGTCCGTACATTCACGATGTCATAGGACATATCGGATATGAGACGCTGTCGCAAGCCAGAAGGCGGGGTATCGCAAGTCATATGTTGTCTTGGATTCAACGACACGTATTGACCGAAAGCGTTATCATTACCTGTGAGAGGGGCAATATTGCTTCGCAAAAAGTGATTGAGAAGTGCGGTGGACAATTCCTGAATACCTTTTATTCAGAGCAAGATAAACACGAAGTCTTACGTTACCAACTAGAATCAAAATGAACACTAAAGCATGGCACTTGCTTATGTTCACTTACTTTCCTTTAGCGAGATTTTATTAAATTGAAACCACCATTGATGGTGGTTTCTTTGGTTATAGTTCATCGATTATTGTTGGAGATATTTTGAAGTATTCGACAAGACCTGCTCAGTCATCAGATCATGAATTTCTGTTCGAGCTAAAAAAGGCAGCTGAATTTGAACCTATCAAAGCCGTATTTGGCTGGGATGAGCAAACTCAACGAGATATACACGCCGAAGAGTGGGCAGAAGAACGACCTGAAATCATTGAATATCGAGGTAAAGCGATTGGGAGTGTGTTGTTGCAAGACAAAGGCGAGCACTTCTATTTTTGTCGATTCTTCTTGCTGCCTGAGTATCATGGAAAGGGCATTGGCAGCCAAGTATTGAAAGATTGCTTAGCTAAGGCTGACAGCCTCAATAAACCCGTCGAACTTTGTTACCTGCAAGGTAATCGAGTTGGGGAGTTGTATCTTAGGTTTGGCTTCGAAATCACTTCGCAAAACGATCAGTTTGTCTATATGTGGCGTCAGTAACCCCAAGCGTTAGTTATAACCTCAACGGCACAATGTGCCGTTGTGTTGTCATCGTCACTCAATAGGCAAAGACAGTACACTGCCATTGAGTTTGACTTGTTTTAGCCATTCGGTTGGAATTCCACCGTCTTCTTCGTAGAAACACGCCGCTAATACCGCACCAATCACAATCGCACGACCGCAGCTGTCACCACCACACAAGATATTGTCGCGAATGCCTTGTTGATAACTCTGAGCACCCGCAATGATGCGTATCAGCAAGGGGAACGCAGCGCTCAATTCACAATGCAATCCAAACTTCTTCGCGGCATCTGTAATCGAAAGCTCTGGATCAGCCAGTGCTTCGTCGATTTGATCGTGTATGAACTTGCTACAAGTTTGTCGCACCATTTCTACCGATTGCAGTGGCGAGTTGCCCTGAATTGCTGCTTGAATCAGTAGGGTGATGGCTTGCGCCCATTCCACGGCTTTGTCGTTGTTGTTGGTCACTCGTACCGCGCTCTCTACCATCGCTGGCAAAGTGTGAGAGGTATAAGTACACGCCACTAATGGAATGATCTTTGAGACTGCGGGGAGCTGTGTATCATCCGCGCCACAGGCTGTAATTGGGGCGTTTGCCAATTCTAATTGATGGATGTTCAACAAGCTCATACGAGTCGCTTTATCAATGTAGCCTCGCCAACTACCACCAAAATCAAACCAGAAGCGGAAGTGTTTGATGTAGCTCGCTTCATCGTATTTTTGGTTGTCAACTAAACTGTCGACCATCGCCAATAGCTGAGCACCATATTGCGATTGTTCACCTGCGGTTTTTCCTTGGTGCGCAAAGTAGCCTTTGTCTTGATAATCGAACCGATTCGGTGAGCGAAATTCAGGCTCAAAACCAGCCACGTGTAAGATCCTCTCTTGGTCATACAGCCAGTGCAGCCCCATTGAAGCGGCGTCTCCAACCAATGCGCCGACAACGGCGTAAAAAGCTCTTTCTTTATGATTGTCCATGTTGAGCAATGTCCTTGAGATGAATCAACGTAGTTCGATACGTTAAGTATAGTGATTAGACGAGTATTTTGCTGTGTTTCTAAGAAGAAATATGAAGGAATAAATCCTGATTGGTCAATAACTTAAACCAATCAGGTGAAATGGGTAAGGGTGATGAATAGTTGGGCGAGTCGGTACTTCTGATTAATGACGTTACTGATGGTTAAGGTAAGCACTAGAACGTTGCTCAATTACTTTGAACAGGCGTGAAAGCACAAAGCATAAAGCAAAATATACGAAGCCTACAATCAGCCAGATCTCGAAGATCAAACCTGACGAGTTTGCCATTTCAGTACCAACGAAAGTCATCTCTTGGATCGAAATCAGAGACACAATCGACGTGTCTTTAACCAAAGAGATTGCTTGGCCAGCCAATGGCGGTGTGATGGCCGTTAATACTTGCGGGCCAACCACAAATCGATACTTAGACAACGCCGATAAGCCGAGCGAGTCAGCCGCTTCCCATTGCCCTTTTGGAATACTTTCTAAGCCAGCTCGAATCACTTCTGCGATGTAAGCCGAAGAGAGCAAACCAATACAGATAACACCAGACGCTAAGTTTTCCCAAAGGTTAGCAGGACCAAACAGAAAGGCTTGAACAGCGTTAATATCGCCGTTGTGTTCACGCAAGATACTTTCTAAACCAAGTAATGGAATCAGTTGGTTAGAAACGAAGAAATAGAATATGAAGACAAAGACCAGTGGTGGAATATTTCGAACCAACTGGATAAAAATCAGCGCAGGTGTACGAAAGAAAGCAATTTTAGAGTGCCTTGCAACGCCAAGTAATGTGCCAAAAGAGAGTGCTAACACCATGCTCCAGACACTCAAGCGCAGTGTGGCGATCAAGCCTTGGAAAAAGTACGGGACGTTACCTTCGGATGGCGGAATAAAAATCAGGGTAAACGCATCTTCCCAGCGCCACTGGTAGTTAATACCAACAGCAGAGCGATAATAAAGCCAGCCTGCAAACACACAAATGACAGCGAGTAACACACCATCTAAAAGAGTAAGGCGTTGATACCAAGGCTTCATATGAACGTTGGGCTTAGGTGTTGTTAATGCGCTAGTACTACTCACGTCATTCCTGTTTAAACATTAATTATTATTGGGTTGTTGCTTGGATCTAAGACGAATCAAATAAAGCTACTTAAAAAGGCTACTTAAATCGTCGATGAGAAGGCAGTGCAAACAGTGCACTGCCTTGATTTAGATTCGACAGATTAGCTCATATTAAAAAGTGAGCTCAACTTCAGATTACTGACCTTGAGCAATCTGGTCTTGCCAATCTAAAGTAGAGAACCAGTACTCGTAACGCTCTTTCAACCAACCGTCTTCAGTACGTGCTTTGATCCATTCGTTGAAGAACTCTGCCTTGTCAGTTTCACCCAGGCGAACTGCAAATGCTTCGTTACCTTTGGATAGACGCTCTTCAAATGGAATAAATAGCGTGTCTGCGTTTTTGATCGCTTCGTGTTCTGGTTTCGGGCTAGACGCGATAACCGCGTGCGCGTTGCCGTTTAACACTTCTTGGAATGCTTGAGCATCGTCATCGAACTGTAGAACTTTCGCTTTAGGGAAGGTTTCACGAGCCACTTGAACTGTGAACGCACCACGACGAGCAGCAATTTTCACGCGACGAGAATCAAAATCAGAGATCTGAGTAAAACCTTCCGCTAGCTCTTTATTAGCAGCCAGTTGAACACCAGAGTGCGAGTAAGGTTCAGTGAACAGTACGCTTTTAGCGCGAGCTTCAGTAATAGACATACCGCCGATGATCACATCAAACTTGTTCGAAAGTAGAGAAGGGATGATGCCGTCCCATGCCGTAGGAACGAATTCGACTTTCCAACCCGAATCTTCGGCAAGGCGCTTCGCTACATCGATTTCAAAGCCAACAAGATCGCCTTGTTTGTTACGCATCGCCCAAGGAACAAATGTCGACATACCAACGCGTAGAGAGCCACGTTCGTTGATTTTGTCTAGGTTAGGCGTTTCAGAAGCAAGTGCAGGCAAACTGACGGCAAGCGCAAGTAGGGCTGTAATTGCGGTTTTAAATAGCTTCATGCTGATAAATCCTTATTGTGTTCGCCAGTTAGCTCCGAGCTTATGCTCAAGCCAAGCTGCAACGGCAGAAAGTGAAAGTGTAAGTGCAAGGTAAATGATCGCCACAGAGAACCAAATCTCAAATGGCATCGCGGTTTCAGAAACGATGTTTCTGGCTTCGGTTGTTAGGTCAAAGATAGCCATGACACTCACAATCGAAGAGTTTTTGATAAGAGAGATCACTTCATTAGTCAAAGGTGGCAAGGTGCGTTGCACCACCTGAGGAAGAATCACATCCCAGTAAGTATAGGTCTTTGATAAACCCAAAGATTGAGCTGCTTCAAATTGTCCTCTCGCAATACCATTTAAACCAGCACGGAAGATTTCGGCGGTGTAAGCACCTTGGAAAAGTGCCAAGGCTAAAACGGCAGTGCTAAAACGATCCAGCCCTAATACGGGGCCAAACACAAAATAGAGCAAATAGATTTGTACTAATAACGGCGTGTTACGAATCAACTCAACATAGCTGGTGGCTAAGGTGCGTCCAACCACAGAATTTGAGTTTCTCAATAGCGCCGTCGTTAAACCAATGATCAGTGTCGCGACCAAAGAAATCAGAGAGATATTGATGGTAACCAGTAGTCCTTCAACTAACTCCGCAGGCCACCATTCGCCATCTTCATAGAAAGCAATATAGTCTGGCACGCGCTCCCATTGCCAGCTGTATCCCATGGTTTGTGCGCCAGAATCGAGAATCCAAACAACAGCGGCCACTAGTACAACAATTTGTATTAGAGCGGAAAGGGCGGGTTTAATAATTCTAATCAACATCAATAAGTCAGGATCTGATTTAGGAACGCTTGAGTACGTTCATGTTGAGGGTTTTCAAAGAGCGCTTGTGGAGTATTCGATTCCACAATTTGTCCTTCATCCATGAAGATAACGCGGTCGGCCACTTGTTTTGCAAAGCCCATTTCGTGGGTGACACACACCATCGTGATGCCTTCGCTCGCCAGTTCAACCATCACATCGAGCACTTCGTTGATCATCTCCGGATCAAGCGCTGAAGTGGGTTCGTCAAACAAGAGTAATTCCGGCTTCATGCACAGAGAACGGGCGATAGCCACGCGTTGTTGCTGGCCGCCAGAAAGTTGCACTGGGTATTTGTTGGCTTGTTCTGCAATGTGCACACGCTCGAGATAGTGCATTGCTATCTTTTCGGCTTCTTGTTTGCTTTTTTTAAGCGTACGAATTGGAGAAAGAGTAAGGTTCTCAAGCACGGTAAGATGGGGGAATAAATGAAAGTGCTGAAACACCATTCCGACTTGGCCCGGTGTGTTGAACTTACTCGGGAGTACTTGCTCTAGCACGGAAAGTTCGCCACTTTCGAAAGGTTCTAGCTGATTGATGCAACGGATCAAGGTTGATTTACCCGAACCAGACGGCCCGCAAATCACCACTATCTCTCCTTGTTCAATATTTAAATCGATATCCTTTAGGGCATGAAAATCACCATACCACTTGTTAAGTGACTTAAACTTAACCATTTCCTTGAGATTGTTCAAATCGTTGTTCATACCTAGTAAAGAGACAGGTTTACCTTAACAATATAGAAATATGATTGCACATAAAATTAGGGACTTATGAGAATTTAATAGCATCTTGTAGGGCAAATTAAAAGCAGCGCTCAAAATGAACGCTGCTTCTGTTGTACGAAAGAAAAAAGTAATGGGTTCAGTCAGATGTGAAAATTCATCGTTGTATGACCACTATCTTTGTTTTCATTCTTTTTCCCGATTTTTAGTGAATCGCAGACTCTAGAATTTCACGTGTTTTCTCAGGTGTGATTGCTTGGTTTTCGCCAAGTTGCAGGTAACCGTGTGATTCAAGTTGAGCGACAACGTTGTCAATCGCCGTTGCTTTGTTTGTTTCGTAGCCGTCGAACATGGTTGCTACGTCTAGGCTGTGGTAGAACGCTTCGATTGCAGCGATTGTGCGTTCTGCTAAATCAGCACCCGCTTCTAGGCCAAATACGTTACGACCCATTTGCTCTAGCTTGCCACGTTTCGCTTCGATTTGGTTACGAAGTAGTGAAGGTTGAACAATCGCAAGTGAGCGCGCGTGGTCTACGTGCCATAGTGCAGTGAATTCGTGGCCAATCATGTGTGTTGCCCAATCTTGAGGAACACCCGTCCCAATCAGGCCGTTAAGCGCTTGGTTTGCTGTCCACATTAGGTTTGCACGCCATGCGTCGTTGTCACGCTCGTCGTATTGCTTACCCAGTACAAGCAGGTTCTTAAGCAGTGTTTCTGCGTAACCGTCCTGAACCATCGCGTCTGTTGGCATTGTAATGTATTGCTCACATACGTGAACCCACGCATCAACTAAACCATTAATCAATTGGCGCTCAGGTAGAGACTTCATTACATCTGGGTCCATAACTGCAAACTTAGGCTGTACTGCAGGGTTAAGGAAAGCAAGCTTCTCTTGAGTCGCTTTACGCGTGATTACCGCGCCCATGTTAGATTCAGAACCTGTCGCAGGAAGAGTCAGTACCGCGCCGATTGGCGTCGCTTCAGTTACTTGGTGTTTGCCCGTTAGGATATCCCAACCGTCGCCGTCGTATTTAGCCGCTGCAGCAACGTACTTAGAACCGTCGATTACTGAACCACCGCCAACAGCGATAATGAACTCTACGTTTTCTTCTTTAACAAGAGCGACTGCTTTGTCTAGCGTCTCTTTGGTTGGGTTTGCTTCAATGCCAGAGAACTCAATCCAAGAGTGATCTTTCAAAGATTCTACAACTTGGTCGTAAACACCGTTGCTCTTGATTGAACCGCCACCATAGATGACCAGTACTTTCTTCGAAGTATCAACCGCTTGGCTGATAGCGTTGATTTGGCCTTGGCCGAAATGGATAACAGTAGGGTTAACGTAAGTAAATTGCATCAGAGATTCCTTGTGTAAAGCGAAATTTGTTATTTTGGTTTATTGCTCAATTTCTATATTTGCATATTAGTACAGTAATCTAGGTCAATGAAGAGCTGTTCCTCCAAATAAATTGCCTATTTCTACAAAGTTGATATTCTTCCTCTGGTTTAGCTTACTTACTCTTAGCACTTGGAATGGAAAGTCGCCACTTATGAAAACACTCGCTCAGTTATTACAGTCTTATGTAGAACACAAAGGTTGGGATGATCTCGAAGGGATCAGAGAAACTGAAATTAGCGGCGTGTGGTTGTATAGAAGCAGTGGCGGGAATCAGCGTCAGCCATTTACTTACCAGTCTGGCATTATCATGCTCGGACAGGGCAAAAAGAACATCTACATTGGCGAAAGGCCAGTGACTTACGCTGCGGGTGATTATCTTGTGGTGGGTGTGCCAATGCCGTTAGAGTGCGAAGCCTTGCCTGTTAATGGTGAACCATTGCTTGGCTTGTCGATTAGCATTGATTCCCAACGCTTGCATAGCTTAGTCAAAAAGCTCGAAGATCAAGGCTTCTTAGAGAGCTACTGCAACAAGCACAAGCAGAACTCGAGCGGCTTAGAATCGACGCCAATGGAAGAGCAAATGCTGGAGAGCTTTACCCGATTGGTGAAAACGCTGCATTGCGATATTGAGGCCAACATATTGGGTGATGCTATGGTGACAGAGATTGTCTACCGTGCATTAACCGGTTCAGAAGGGCGTGTGCTGTTTGATTTGGCCCATCATGATGGCCATTACGCTCGTGTCGCCAAAGCGCTATCTAAAGTGCATGAAGAGTACGACCAAACCATCACCGTTCAATCGCTTGCTGACGAAGCCAACATGAGCGTGTCTGCCTTCCACAATGCATTCCGTAATGTCACGTTTGAGTCACCACTGCAATATTTGAAGAAGGTCAGGCTCAACAAAGCCAAAGAGCTGATTCAACTAGAAGGCCTGCGAATCAGCGATGCTGCACGTCGAGTCGGCTATTCGAGCCCATCCCAATTCAGTCGCGAATTTAAGCGCCACTTCAATACTACTCCAAGAGCGGTATAGTTTTTTATATTGTTGATTGGCGGGAGAAAGTAGAAGGCTTCACCGCTCTAACGAGTTTGTTTAGCCTAGTCCCATAAAATTAATCGCTAGAATGCCATACCAATAGAGACGTTAAACGTATCCTCATCAATGTCATAAGTTATGTCCTTACCCTCATACTTACCGCTATCCACTTGGTAGTTTCTCCACTCCATTTTGAGCTCTGCAAATTTCCATTTAGTCGATACACCGAGGACGTTGAAATAGGTTGCGTCAGGGTTGGCCGCGTCATTAACCTCGTCGCTGAGCTGAGCGCCACCTATGCCGAAATTATAATAAGGGCGAACCGTGATGCGTTTAAGCGGGAAGCTGTAACCTGCGCCGACCTTTACAAACGCCATGCCGTCACTGATCGCGTCTTCGTTAGCGTCTTCCAACATGTCATCGCGCTTTCTATGCTGGTACTCACCGCCAATCTCAAATAGGTCACCACGAAACATCAGGTCAACGTATTGAGATGAGAGTTTATCACCCTCCTGATACCCCAAGCCGAACGCAATATCAGCCATAGAGGGAGCTGAAAACCCTGCCAATAGAGCCGCTAACACTCTTGTTTTAATGAGCTTTGTCATGGCCGAATCTCCTTAGTTCAGGGCGTTATATTTCTTATCAATCATGCAGTTTCTCAACACCGTCGCATACATGGCTTTGTTATCTTCTTCAGCCTGAGCCCCTGCTCGTCGGCCGCTAACTCTACCGGATACCACACCAATCGCCGCACCAGTCTTGGCAGCGTCAGATCCAGAGCCACCAGAGATAGCGCCAACAGCAGCGCCAGCCGCCGCCCCTTTCGCTGCGCCTTTTACGCCGCTTCCTTTCTTGGTTTCTGTAGGTGCTGTCAGCGTTGACTCAGCAACACCTTGGCATGTTGCAAGTTCTTGCTGAGCAACCTCAAGCGTCACGTTGTCGTAATTGAATGAAATGTGAGTGGTTGGGTCTGTGATGTAGCCACCACTAGCAAGAGCAGAGAGGGAGGTCATAACTAGGCTCAGGCCTAACAGTTTCGTTCTTTTGTTCACTTTCTAATCCTCAAGTTGACCAAACAAATTCGTTTAATCATTGATATTGAACTCTCTTCGAGGTCGACAAATAGATTTAAACGTAATGAAGCGATAAGTTATCTTCATGTTGTGTGCATACTATCTTGGTGGGCATATGTTGGATAATGACCTTGAAACATAAGAGTTATTTGTCTGATGCATAACATGTTTCAGCTATGAGCTATTTACTCAGGCTGTAGTTGAGAGAGCGGGCTTAGAAAAGGGAAACTTGTGAGAACATCACCCCCTTGTTAATCAAGATGAGCAAATGTATTGAATTGTAGGTAATTTCAGTATGTTGGTATTTGAATTTCTAATTTATTATTAATGTATTTATATAGTAAAAGTGCTCTAAAATAATTAGTTATTTAGGTTAAGACTTTATGCACGTATATAAGAATAAAAATCAAACAATACAGTCAGTAAGCGGTTTTTAAGAACTTTAGTGTGAACGACCTATCAAATTCTTTCTAAATTACCAAAATTATCCCTCACTCTATCTGAGAGAGTATTCATGATTGTTGAATATATCTGAAAATAAAAAGAATTTATTACTCGGTTAGCGACCGTATTGCGGATAATTAGTCGTGTTGTGACTAATTATTCTGTAACGTGCTGATTTATAGTCAAGTGATAGCCTGACGGTTATCACGTTTCTCTTAAAACAATTAAACTAACATGGCGCTACTTTAATCATTCTTCAAAATACGATTGTTAAATATAAATACGTATACCTATTTTATTAAAAGGATAATACCGATGAGTAGCGATATCATTAAAATTTCAAGAAACACTGAAAACGCACCAATTAATTCTGTATCTACACAAACGGTCGCTTTTTCTCATTATAATAACTTTTCTGCTCAACTTCCGATTGACCCTAAAACGGGTGAAATAGTCGTCGGTGATATTAAAGATCAAGCCGAACAATGTTTGAATAATATTAAATCGATTGTTGAAAGCATCGACCATGTTATGGATGATGTCGTGAAGATTAATGTTTTCGTTAAGAATATTTCTGATATCGATGCTATTGATGAAGTTTACAAAAGCTTCTTCCACAACAGCCTGCCAACACGCAATGTCGTGGGTGTCGCTGCACTGCCAAACAGCGATGCGCTGGTTCAAATGGATGCTCTCATTTCTAACGGTGAAGGCACTAAACCACAAGCACCTTGCGCACTAGTTAAGGTATCAAGAAATACGGATAATGCACCTCAAAGTACTGTGTCCACGCAGACTGCAGCCTTTTCTCACTACAACAATCTTTCAGCTCAGTTGCCTATAGATGTAACCACAGGTGAGTTGGTTGATGGTGGTATCGAATCGCAAACAGCACAATGTCTATCAAACATCAAAGCTATTCTAGAAAGCATTGGTCATGTAATGAATGATGTGGTTAAAACGACTATCTACCTAAAAAATATCGCAGATGCGGAAGTGGTAAATGAAGTATGTGCTAAATTCTTCCCAAGCTACGTTCCTGCTCGTACCGTTGTTAACGCAGCTGAATTACCAATGGGTGCTTTAATTCAAATTGATACATCCGTTTCACATGGCGACGGTACACCGCCGCAATTACCAGAAGACACTCGCTTACTGGTGATTGAAACCAATAATACTGTTTCTGCACCATTTATGCCTTATTCGCACACAGTGGCTTTCTCTCACTACAATCATATTTCAGGACAATTACCTTTAGATCCGAAAACAAATGAAATTGTTGCTGGTGGTGTAAAAGAACAAGCTGAACAATGCTTAAACAATATTAAGGCGATAATTGAAAGCGTTGACCATAGCATGGACGATACGGTGAAAATTAATATTCAACTTAAGGATATTTCAGATATTGATGCGGTAAACGAAATCTACACCACATTCTTTAATGCTGAGCTGCCTGCAAGAACGGTAGTCGGGGTTTCAGAAATCCCAATGAATGCTCTGGTACAAATTGATGCTGTCGTTTCTAACTGTGAAGGGACACCTCCACAAGACGTTGTTGCTTAAATCAATTGAACCCTTCTCGATAATATCGATCAGATCTCGGTTTAGCTTCCAAATAGGGAGCAAATTTAACAGGCCGTGATCTGATCCGTTCTCCTCATTACTCAAGTCCATCGAAGCGACACACCTAAGCTTATCCCGTAAAAATGGTATTTATAAGGTTGAAGTGTTTTAATATGAAAAACAGACGCTTAACGTAATAAAGAAACCCGTTTATGCAATTTCGATCCATTTTACTGCTATGCCTTACCCTAATAGGGTGTTCGTCCAATCAAGAGTTGGTACCCGACCCAACAACCATCACGCTATTTTATGGTGATACATCCATCTCCGCAGGTGTTTTAGAGGATAAAACATTCAATTCAGTCCTTGCCGATAGGGTTGAAAGCGTTACGTTTTCGGGCTCAATATCAAAGCAAGACTCAGGCTATTTTGTCGATATGTTAGTGATTCGAGAAACAAAAGAGCCACGTTCAACACGACAATTGAACACCTCGCTTCTAATGAAACCGGGAGAGTTAGTAGATGTTGGCGGCGTGAATAACGATGTGTTCAGGGTAATCCTCGAGTAACAAAAATAAAGTGTTCAATTAATCTGATTTTTTTCTTTACCTCAACCTAACTTCAAGTCTTAAGCTTCTCTTACTGATTAAGAAGGAGCTTATTATGCAAAATAACTACGTAAAAGAACTCGCCGTTAAAACTTACCAAGAAGAGCTTGAGAAAGAGTACATTAAATCTCGGGCTCAGCCATTCCACGCCCCAAGTTTTATCGGTGGGGTGCTGTTGTCAGCTGTATTGGTAGGACTGTTTTAATTTATGCAGAATCTTTGATCCATTACCAACTCTCAACATATCTATTTGATGCACTTTAATGCATACGGCACAATCGCTTAGGTTGAATTGTGACGCTAATGTCGAGAGGAGGTGAAGTATGGCAAGTCCAAGAGTATTAAAGTCACAGATTACTGATATTACCTGTGGCGAGAATGTCACTATTATCGAACCAAGTAACGTTTATAGCTGTGAGCTTAAAGATGATGTGTTCGTTGGCCCCTTTGTTGAGATTCAAAAGAACACCGTGATAGGTGCGAGAAGTAAGATTCAATCTCACACCTTTATCTGCGAGTATGTGACTATTGGCAGTGACTGCTTTGTTGGTCATGGAGTCATGTTTGCCAACGACTTATTCAAAGAGGGCAAACCAGATCCTAACCCAAACAGTTGGGGTCGTACCTTGATAGCTGACAACGTCACGATCGGTTCTAACGCTACGGTTCTGTCTGTCAGCATTTGTGAAGGTGCAGTAATCGGCGCGGGCAGTGTGGTAACGAAAGACATCACCGAAAAAGGTATCTACGCAGGTAACCCAGCCAAGAAGTTAAGAGACTTACCGTAAGTCTGAATTAATAAGCCGTGGTTCATGAATCATAAGGTGCGGCTTTTTAGGGAAACATTAGAGTATTTGTCATGGATGTATTTTTACACTTACTTCAACTGAATGACGCAAGTGCGCTCTTGGATTTTGAGGTCGAAAATAGAGAGTGGTTTGAGCAACTTGTCCCAGCTAGGGATGATAGCTTCTATTCAAATGCAGGTGTGACCGAGCAAATCACGAGCTTTCTCACCGAATATAAGAACGGCGAGATGATCCCTATGTTGATCAAAGACGCCAATGGCATTGTCTGTGGAAGAATCAACATTCGCGATATCGACCAAAGCTCTGAAAGTGGAGAGCTAGGCTATCGAGTTGGTCATTCCTTTGCTTCAAAAGGCATTGCGTCTAACGCAGTAAAGCAGCTTCTAGATTATTTGGTGGAACAGACCAACCTTAAATATGTTGATGCCTATGCGTTAGTGGGCAATGTCGGTTCCAACAAAATCTTATCCAATACAGGTTTTGAATTGGTCGAGCATGTTGAGAACTACGCGGTGTTCAAAGGAGAACATCAAGATGCCAATTATTATCGTAAGTCGTTATCTACTTAAGTAACGATGCAACTGTTTGATATTTATTATTTGTCCTATGATCAATGAGATAATAGGTTTAGACAAGATGAGCTCACACCAATTGTGGTGCGAAACAATACAGAGATCAGTTTATGAACATTGTGACAGTCTATAGTGGCAATCAGCAGGTATATGCGAATTTGTATCAGGGCTATGCGGCCGAGTTTTCAAAGATCATCGGCGATAAGCCAGACGAGTATGGCTTGTTTGAGATTTATCCGACGCTTGGCGATACCGTAACGGGCTATTTACTTTACATCGACGGTGTTCCTGCTGCATTAACAGCCATTGAAACTAAAGCCCCAAATGAGTTTGAGATTTGCGACTTCTATGTGGTGCCTTATTTTAGAAAAAATAAAGTCGGCAAGCAGTTTATCTGTGAGTTGTTTGAACATCTCCAAGGCAGTTGGGAGATCAAGCAAGTACTGGGCGCAGAGCATGCAGTTAAGTTCTGGAGAGAGGTTGTTAGCGACTACACCTCAGATAATTACGTAGAAGATCAATACCAAGACGAAAAATGGGGATTGGTAACGAGACAGCGCTTTAATCACGATACTAGTGCAAAGTAAATCTTTATACATTAGAAGCTGGCAGCGTCCTTCTAGCCAGCTTCGAGCCTTTTTATTTCAAGGTTTAAGGTTACTTCTAGGTTTACAGTTATTTCTGAGGTTTATTCCGTTCGATTACGCTAATTGCGATCGCTAAAAACAGGATGTCTTTCACTAAAAAGAAGTTAGTGACTAAGATGCCATCCGATACTTTCCAAGCGTTTGGCGTTGTAATCAGGAAGCTAAGTGTCACAACAAAGATAGCCGCTGCCGCAATGCCTGAATAGAAAGCTACTGTCGGCTTCTTAAATCCAACGATCAATCCAATCGCGACAATGATCTCCGCGCCACCCACCATGTTAGACACAGCTTGGACTGAGAACAGATTGTAAAGCCAGTTCATTGCAGGATGATTTGCGATTAGCGGTTCAATGAGCATCGCTTCAGTTGGTGTGAACTTGTAAATACCAATCCAAGCTAACACCAATGCTACGCCAATCACGCCTAGGTTGTATCCCACATTACTCTGTTTTAAATCATAGGTTTGAACATGCATAAAAATACTCCATTTAATAAAATCCCTGAATATGACCGCAAGAGCTCAGATTAAATTTCGCGCCGTGAATAATACTTAATATATTTATCTAAAAACTTAATAGGTAACGACTTATTGTCTCGATAGGAACTTAAAGGCTAGTGATGTTGAAAGCCAAAGCAATGGGTAGGCGATAGTGCTGTTCAAAAGGTACCGCGAGCTTTGCAATTTTTGTTTTCAACATTCGCGATTTGGATTAGATTACGCTGATGTTCATCCTAATTATAAGAAGAGTATAACCAGTGAAAATTCATAGAATTAACCCGACCAAACGTTGGTCTGATGTAACTGTTTTTAACGGTATCGCAAGCTTTGTGGAAGTGGCAGAGACGGATACAACGGCAGGAATTAAGAGTCAGGTTCAGCAAATCTTCGAACAAGCTGAAGAAATGATGAGTTTGGTCGATAGCGACAAATCTCGCGTATTGTCGGTGACTATTTACCTAACGGATTTCGCTAACTTTGATGCACTAAATGAAGTTTGGGAAGCGTGGTTCCCTGAAGGCTGTGCTCCAAGCCGTGCATGCGTGAAAGCAGAGCTTGCTAACCCTGAACTATTGGTTGAAATGTCATTCATGGTTGCTGCGGGTGAAAAGTTTCAATAAGGCGAACTATCGGTAGAAATTAGCTTCGTCGATATAAACGCTAATCAGCCAATCAATTAGACAGCGAGCAGATAAAACAAAGCCACTCGGGTGAATCACTTGAGTGGCTTTTTAGTGTTCTATGCTATCCGAAACTAAATCGGATTAGGCATTAAGCGAGACCTTGATCTCTTGCCATCTGCTTCGCGATCTTCGGAGCGTGCCATAAGCATGGCAGTAAGATGAACGAAACAGGAACCGCAGTGATTACAATGAACGACTGTAGAGCGGAGATGCCGCCAGAGCCCATTGAGATGAGTGCGATCGCTACCGCACCCATGATGATACCCCAGAAGGTACGTACGGCTGCGTTTGGCTCTGTTGTTCCTGTCATTACCACACTGATTGTGTAAGTCATTGAGTCACCTGTTGTCACGATGAACGTGGTCGTCAGGATCAAGAACAAAATCGCAATCAAAGTAGGAAACGGCAGTTGTGCTGTAATTGCTAGAAGAACAGCTGGAAGGTTAAAGCCTTCGAACGCGCTAGAAATCACACCTGGGTTCTCTAATTCAAACGCTAGACCACTACCACCAACGATGCTGAACCAGAAACACGTTACAAGCGGTGCAACGATGCTGATAGAAACGATCATTTGGCGAATAGTACGGCCACGTGAGATGCGAGCAATGAAGATAGCCATCATTGGGCCATAACCTAAGAACCACCCCCAGAAGAATACCGTCCAGCCGCCTAGCCATGCTGTATCTTGGCGGTATAGCGCCATTGGGATGAAGTTATCAACCATTTCGCCCATACCTTGCAGGTAGCCATCAACGATGAAGCTCGTTGGGCCTACTAGCAGAATGTAGCCGATTAGGCACACTGATAAGATGATGTTGTAACGGCTGACCAGTTGGATACCTTTGTTCACGCCACTCAATGCAGACAGTGTGTACATTGCGATAGCAAAGATAATAACAACACTCTGAGTTGCAAAGCTGTCTGAAATGCCAAACAGTTCGCTTAGCGCGTAGCTGATTTGTAGGCCAAGGAAGCCGATAGGGCCGATAGTACCTGCGGCTACAGCCACGATGCTGCATGCGTCGACAACGTTACCAACCCAGCTGTTAATCGCTTTGTCACCAAGTACTGGGTAAAGCAGCGTGCGTGGCTTAAGAGGAAGACCTTTGTCGTAATGCAGGTGCATTAACACGATGGAAGACAAGCCACCTAAGATTGCCCATGCAAGGAAACCCCAGTGCATGAAAGATTGTGATAGAGCATTGAACGCCATCGCTTGAGGATCTGCGTTGCCATACAGTGGCGGAGCTGAAACAAAGTGAGCGATAGGCTCTGCGGCTGCCCAGAACACACCACCGCCGGCTAGCAACGTACATAGGACGATAGACATCCATTTAAAGGTGGTCATTTCAGGTAGAGCAAGCGTTCCTAAGCGAACGTGGCCGGTGCGACCTAGTGCAAGCACTAAACCGATAATGAAGTTGAGAAGTAGTAGGACTTGCCAGAAAGCACCGAACCATTTAGTTGAATAACTAAAGCCGATGTTTACAAGTTCGGACAACACGGAGGTGTTGGTGAAGGCTAGGATGACAAAGAGGGTTAAAAAACTGCCACTAAGCCAAAAGACTGGGTTTCCGAGTTCCAGTTTTTCACCCAAAGATTGAGCTTTATTGAAATCGATAGAAGTAGATTCTGCGTTGATGTTTTCGTTGGCGACTTGCGTCAAGTTGGACATTATTTCTTCGCTATATTTGGCTCTTTCAAGCCTATGTATTTCTCCCACACTTGCATAGAAATGTGAGGTTCGTCAAAAAAGCCGCCGATACTAACACATTTGTTATCAAAAAGTGGGCGAATTCCCAAAAGAATCCCAAATCGCCTTTAAATCACTACTTTTTGGCTAGTTTTGATACGAATTTTTTTCTCGAATCCAAATCACATTTCTGATTTTTGAGACGTTATTTTTTAGCTTTCCGAAATAAATTAATATTAGTTGTTGGTGCAAAATAAGTGTCGACTCATTGCATGCTATAAACAAATTAATGCGAGTCATTTTATAAATACTGAATATTTTAGGTGTTAAATTGGCGCTGTTACCTACAGTTGTTTTGCGAAGAGATTTAAGTGGCGAGGAAAGTCCCATTTAAATTAAACATCTTGAAACAACAACTTAAGGGATAGCTAACATGCACCTAAATCAAGGAAGAGTGGCCAAGAAGGTTTTTACACTCAGTACGCTCACCGCGTCATGCTTAATGGCGTTCAACAGCTATGCGGCTGTGGATTGCTCAACGTTAGAAACGTGGGACTCTGCCACTGTATACACAGGTGGTGATCAGGTTTCACATGACGGCAGTGCTTATACGGCAAATTACTGGAATCAAAATAACAACCCAAGCCAATTTGAAGGCGACTACGCACAATGGAAGAAAGTCGATGTGTGTAGCGGCGACGGAGGTGGCGGTACGCCAAATGAAGTACCAACGGCTTCATTAACGGCACCCTCTGCTTCTGACGTGATTACTGAAGGCGATAATGTTGTATTGAGTGCAACAGCACTAGATTCTGATGGCAGTGTGGCTTCGGTTGAGTTCTTTGTTGATGGCACATCAGTTGCGGTAGTCACAGCGGCACCTTTCGAAGCGACTTGGGCTGCAACGTCGGGTAATCATCAGGTTTCTGTTGTTGCAACGGATAATGAAGGCGCAGCAAGTGTTGCAAGTGCGGTTTCTGTCTCTGTTGATTCAGCACAACCAGGGAATGAAGCACCGACAGTTTCAGTTGCACTTTCAGTGACATCTGTTGATGTTGGTGGTGTAGTCACACTGACAGCAACGGCAGCAGATAGCGATGGCACGGTTGATAAGGTTGATTTCTACGTAGCGGGTGCTCTTGTGGGTACAGCAGCAACGAGCCCTTACACGTTAGATTACACAACGACTCAAGCGGGTTCTTTAGCGGTTTACGCAAAAGCAACAGACGACCAAGGTGCGACTGCAGATTCTGCGTTGGCATCGTTGACTGTGAATGGCGCTCCAACAGTGAGCACATGTCGCCCTGATGGCTTATATCAAACTCAAGGTGTCGATGTTCCTTACTGTACGATTTACGATGATGAAGGTCGTGAGAAAATGGGCGCGGATCACCCACGTCGTGTTATTGGTTACTTCACAAGTTGGCGTGCAGGGGATGACCCACAAGCGGCTTACTTAGTAAATGACATCCCTTGGGAACAACTCACACACATTAACTACGCTTTTGTGAGCATCGGCTCAGATGGCAAAGTAAACGTCGGTGATGTGAATGATCCTGAAAACGCAGCGGTTGGCAAAGAGTGGCCGGGTGTGGAAGTTGATCCTGCATTAGGCTTCAAAGGTCACTTTGGTGCATTAGCGACAGCGAAGAAAAAACATGGCGTGAAAACGCTAATCTCAATCGGTGGTTGGGCAGAAACCGGTGGTCACTTCGCGACTGACGGCAGTCGAGTGGCTGATGGCGGTTTCTACACAATGACAACCAATGCCGATGGCTCTATCAATCATCAAGGTATCGAAACATTCGCCACTTCCGCGGTTGAAATGTTGCGTAAATACCAGTTCGATGGTCTGGATATCGATTACGAATACCCAACCTCAATGGCAGGTGCCGGTAATCCATACGACAAAGACTTCATGGAGCCGCGTCGTCAATACCTATGGGCTTCGTACCAAGTGTTGATGAAAGTGCTACGTGAGAAGCTTGATGCAGCCTCTGCGCAAGATGGCAATCACTACATGTTAACGATCGCGGCGCCTTCTTCTGGTTACCTGTTACGCGGTATGGAAACATTCGATGTAACCAAGTACCTCGATTACGTGAACATCATGTCTTACGACCTTCACGGTGCGTGGAACGATCACGTAGGTCATAACGCAGCCTTGTTTGATACAGGTAAAGATTCAGAGCTAGCGCAATGGAACGTTTACGGCACGGCGGCTTACGGTGGTATTGGTTATCTGAACACGGATTGGGCTTACCATTACTTCCGTGGTTCTATGCCAGCAGGCCGTATTAACATCGGTGTGCCTTACTACACTCGTGGTTGGCAAGGCGTAACGGGTGGTGAGAATGGTCTTTGGGGCCGAGCAGCACTGCCAAACCAATCTGAATGTTCAGCGGGCACTGGGGAAGGCGAGAAAAACAACTGTGGCCATGGCGCTATTGGTATCGATAACATGTGGCACGATACCGATCCAAAAGGCAACGAAATGGGCGCGGGTTCTAACCCAATGTGGCATGCGAAGAACCTAGAGAAAGGTATTTGGGGTTCTTACGCTGAAGCTTACAAGCTTGATCCAGTGAATGATCCTTCAGATGTTCTAACTGGCACTTACACGAGAAACTATGACAGCGTGGCTGTTGCGCCTTGGTTGTGGAACGCAGAGAAGGGCGTATTCCTTTCAACGGAAGATAAACAGTCTATCGACGTGAAAGCGGACTACGTTATCGACAAAGAGATCGGCGGCATCATGTTCTGGGAACTAGCAGGGGATTACAACTGTTATGTACTCGATGCGAATGGCAACCGAACCTCTATCGATACGACTGAGCAAGCGTGTAATAGTGGTAACGGTGAGTTCCACATGGGTAACACCATGACGAAAGCTATCTACGATAAGTTTAAGTCTGCGACTCCATACGGAAACAAAGTAGCGACGGGTGCTATTCCAACAGAAGCATTAGATATTTCGGTATCGGTTGGTGGCTTCAAAGTGGGTGACCAAAACTACCCAATTAACCCTAAGATCACGTTTACGAACAACACAGGGCAAGCTCTTCCGGGTGGAACTGAGTTCCAATTCGATATCCCAGTATCTGCACCTGATAACGCGAAAGATCAATCGGGTGGTGGTTTGACCGTGATTGCTTCAGGTCATACTCGTGCGGATAACATCGGTGGACTAGATGGAACCATGCACCGAGTGGCGTTTACTTTGCCGACATGGGAAGAGCTTCCAGCTGGTGGTGTGTATGAGCTAGACATGGTGTATTACTTGCCAATTTCTGGCCCTGCTAACTACGCGGTGAATGTCGGTGGCGTTGATTACGCGTTTAGCTTTGAGCAGCCAGATCTACCATTAGGTGATATCAGTTCAGGTGGCGGTAACCCTGGCGATGGTGGCACCAACCCAGGTACATGTGATACAGCAGGTTTAGCGGTTTACCCAGACTTACCTCAGAAAGATTGGGCGGGTAACCCAAGCCACGCAAACACAGGCGACCAAGTGGTTCATAACGGTAGTGTTTATCAAGCAAACTGGTGGACAAGTTCTGAACCGGGTAGCGACGGTAGCTGGACTCAAGTTTGTTCTTAATTTAATGCTAAGTAATCTCTTTATAGACAATAGATCGTAGTAATAGGTAATAAATGCGAATGCTTTTAAGTCTATTTATCAGGATGTTAGTATAAATTAAGTCATCAATTTAAACGTAAAATTAAAACGCCGAACTGAATCCAGTTCGGCGTTTTTGTCATAAGTCACAGATTGCGTATAGAAACCCTTGAAAATATCGACACTCGTTCAGTAAAAAATAAAAACATGATATAAAACAGTCTGTATATAAGAGAAGTCACAGCGTTACCTGAAATTATAAATCTACGGGGTAATCTTGAAAGTCAGACGTAAATACATTCTTAATTTTTCAATTGCGCTCGCCGTCGTGTCGATGATTCTTTCTGCCTTTCAATTTAATCGAACTGAAAGGTCATTGTTGGAATCTAACCAACTGTTTTTTCGTACGATTGTGAACGCGAGTTACGATATTGTCGACACCACAGTGAATGAGGCGATAAAGACATATCTTAAAGGAATTACGGATACCGTTGCGTCTCATGTATGGCATACCACGCCAGAACAAGAAGTTGAACAGGTAAGCCAAATTGCCCGTGAATTGCATATTGGACAATCGGGTTATATCTATTTGATGTCACCCCAAGGCGTCCACCTTTATCATCCATTCTTGCAAGGTCAGAAGCGCGGACATCTTACTCATATCCAAAAACAGCTCACTATTGACTCTGGCATGATCGAGTACTTTCACGCTAATCCTCATGAAATAAGCCGTAGAGCCAAAGTCGCTTATTCGATGAGGCTCCCGAGTGGCAACACTTTGGTTGCGACGACCTATAAAGAAGAACTGATGTATTTGGTCGATCTTGAAGGTTTAAAAGACAAACTTAGAAAGTACGCGTTTGGTGATAGCGGATATGTATACATTGTCGATCTGCAAGGTAACTTAGTGCTTCATCCGGATTATGAACATAAATCATTGAAATCCTTAATAGGCTACTCGTCTGAACTGCTTATTGATCGAATCGCCACCAAACCAGAAGGTCAATTCAGTTACTCGATTTCCAGTGATAGTGGCACGACCAACAAAAAAATCTTCTATAAGTTTTACCCTTATCTTAATTGGGTCATTTCTGCAGGTATCTTAGAGCAAGAGCTTAATCGAAATCATAGCCTGTTGTTTATTAGTTTGATGGCTTTGGTTGTAAGTTTGTTGAGCATTATTGTCGTGTTGGTTCTTTACCTGCGGCATCGTCATCTCAAAATCTTGGATGTGGCAAGCCTAGATTACCTTACTGGGCTTCCTAGTCGACGGAGTTTTATCGAGCAGCTAAAACTGAAAATTACTCAGAATTCACCTTATCCGATAACGAATGTCGGCGTCATCTTGCTTGATATTGACCATTTCAAACGGGTCAACGATCAATATGGTCACGCTCAAGGCGATCGAGTTATCTGTGCGGTCGCAAAGTCACTTAAGAGATTTGTTAACCGTCGTCGTTTGATTGCACGCTATGGCGGTGAAGAGTTTATTTTGGTGACGTTTGATTGTGATGAACATGAGTTATTCGAATTATCAGAGGCGTTACGGCTATGTGTTGAGCAACTTCAAGGCTTGGTGTCGCCAGTGACTATCAGCGCTGGGTGTTGCCATACACAAGCACTGACTGACATTGAAACCGCTATCGATAAAGCCGACAAAGCGCTTTATCAAGCAAAAGAGAGTGGACGTAACAACACTCAAGCGTATCGAGAGAACGAATATCACGTTGCTTACATGTGATTGGTTGAAAGACTCGTTGGATTGAAAAGTTTTGTGCACACAAATCGAGTTCTTGAGAACGACAGACACAAAAAAGCCCAAATAGATCGCTCTATTTGGGCTTTTTCAGAATTATTTGAAAGGCTAATCGCTAATTTAAGCTTTCGCTGCTTTCATCGCTTCCGTTTTTTTTTCCTTTTGCATTTTTGCAAGGAAGTAGATGTTTACACAAGCGATAAAGCCGTTGGTGGCTGCAACTGGCCATGCGTCAATCATGATGCCGTATGCTGTGAAGAGTGCACAGCCAATAAAGTTAAGGACACGCAGACGAACGATATCTTTCATTGTTAATGAAATTGCGACCATAATAGACGCAGCGTAACCTAAAATTTCAACCATATTGAATTCCATTGTTTGACCCTCTTAAATTTGCCGATACTTTGTCGGTACCAATTCTTCTCTTCATGAGATGATTGAGGAAGCTCCGTGCCTCGAATGGTCTGGTTTTGTTTAACGGGGTGAACTATACCAACTCTGTTTTTGTGATTAAACCCCCAAAACGGACAGAAGTGAAGGTTAGCGATTACGCAAACGTTTAATGACCTTTCTATTAACATAATTACTATTTATGTTGGAGGTTAAATTGATAGTTATTCTTATATAGGTAAGGAAGCCTCGAATGATAAAGCGATCCATTTGTGCAACAAAAAGCATAACAAAAGCAGCACTATTGGCTTTGATGGCTATTGGGCTGACCGCATGCACCACGCAAGAAATACCACCCTCGCACAATTATGGTGTGGTCACTAGCGGTGACTTTGATTTTATGAAACACGGCGTGATGACGTACTCTTGGCACCCTGAATCAGAAAAGGTTTACTTTTCTCAAAAATACGATGAAACCGTGGTGACCGATTTAGTGCGTGATTCGATTCAAGAACAGCTCTCAAGTAAAGGTTACCAGTTAAAACAGGATGGTGTCGGCGATGTTGTTGTAGGCTTTGGATTAGCGGAAGAATCGGAACTGAACGATGAATCAATCTTCGATGCGATTAAGCTATCTACTGGTGTGCCATTTTACGATGGTGAAGGTAAAGTTGCGGAGAAAGGATCGTTGTACATTGCGTTTTTCGTACCTAACTCTGAGGTCGTACAATGGCAAGCATTAGCACAGTCTGGCATCCAACCTGATTTAGAGCCAAGCGAGAGCAAACAGCGTATTACTGGCTTTGTTGAAATGTTATTTAGACGTATGCCTGAGCGATAGAATTAGGCGTTAGATGTATTTGTTGAGTCAATATTAGTTGTTGAAAATATGGTCAGATCGCAGATTATACTTTTTTATTTGTAACGAATGGTACAAATACGTAAAGCAACGTAAAGTTCGCGCTTCTTTTGCTAGCATTTGTCTATACTGCTCAAAACGTTAACTTAGGTTTGATTCAATGAAACTGTTTTCCAAATACTCTCTCCCTCTATTAAGTATATTCATTGTAAGTAACGCAGCGATGGTAAGTAATGCAGCTATCGCAGCACCTTCTATAGTACCGAGCCCACCTAGCCTAGGCGCAAAAGGGTATGTGTTAATTGATTTTAATTCTAGTGATGTGCTGGTAGAAAAAAACGCACACACTAAGTTAAACCCAGCGAGCTTGACCAAACTGATGACCAGCTATGTGGCAGGTCAAGAGATGAAGCGAGGCAACATTTCTGCCGATGATCAGGTACGAATCAGTGAAAATGCGTGGGCGAAGAACTTCCCAGACTCCTCAAAAATGTTCATCGAAGTAAACACTGATGTAGCAATGATGGACCTTTATCGTGGTTTGATTATTCAATCCGGTAACGATGCGAGTGTTGCGATTGCGGAACACGTTGCGGGCTCGCAAGATGCATTCGTCGACCTGATGAACTCTTGGGCGACCTCTCTGAAGCTAGAAAACACCCATTTTGCCAATGCACATGGTTTAGACGCTGACGATCTCTATTCGACTCCTTATGATATAGCGCTACTCGGTCGTGCCATTATTCGTGATTTACCGGATGTGTATGGCTTATACAGCGAGCGCTCTTTCAGTTACAACGGAATCACACAGCATAACCGTAATGGCTTGTTGCGTGATAGAAGCTTAACCGTTGATGGCATGAAAACGGGCTACACCTCTGGTGCTGGCTACAGTTTGGCGAGTTCAGCGACACAAGGTGAGATGAGACTTATCGCGGTTGTGATGGGCGCATCAAGCGTTAAGAGCCGTGAATCAGACAGCAAACAGCTGTTGAGCTATGGTTTCCGTTTCTTCGATACACTAAACCCGCACAAAGGCGGCGATCAAGTGGCTGAAGAGAAGGTATGGTTTGGTGAGCAAGACACATTGAAACTAGGTGTGGCAGAAGACACGTTCATTACGTTGCCTAAGTCGGACAGCAAAAAGCTGACTGCATCTATCGAGCTTAACTCTGAACTGAAAGCGCCGATTACAGAAGGTCAAACTCTAGGTGTGGTTCATTACACTGTTGATGGTGAAGATGTTCAAACTCAGCCTTTGATCGCGCTTGAAGCGGTTGAACAGGGCGGTTTGTTCAAACGTTTAATGGACTACGTTAAGCTGTTCTTCGCGAGCCTATTCTAAATAGAGCTTGTGGCGATAAGCCGCGCTGAAAAGTCGAAATATTATGGGTGTTGTGAGTGAATCACAGCGCCCTTTGTTATTTCTACATCAATGAAAACGCCGCGCCGCACTATCTTTATTAGCCGTGGCGGGCGGTTTCGATTACTATACGCAAAATTTAGCAGTGTAGTCACTTATGACGATAGAGATAAAGAACGTAACCGAACCCGAAGTAACCTGTGCCAATTGTCAGGCATGCTGTTGTCGTTTAGAGGTTATGATCATCACAGATACGGGCGTACCTGAAGAGCACATCGCTTACGATGAATGGGGCGGAGAAACCATGAAGCGCTTAGATGACGGCTGGTGTTCTGCGGTAGATAGAGAAACACTGATGTGTACTATCTATGAAAACCGACCATGGATCTGTCGTGAGTTCGAAATGGGCTCTTATGAATGCGTTGATCAGCGCAAGGATGTAATGGGCTAGGACTTTATCTTAGCTATCGATCTCAGTTGAGCTCTAGCTGTTCTTAGAGCTTTAACTATTTCTTGAACTCAAATACTCCGCAAGAAAATCGATAAACACTCGGATTCTTTGGGGCAAATAGTCGCTCGCATGATACACCGCGTACATTGGTAACTGGTCATTACTCCAATCTGTCAACAACCGTATTAATTCCCCTTTCTCTACAAACTCTTTACCCATCCAATTCGGCAAAGCGACAATACCTAAACCTTGACGAGACATCTTAAGCAGCATTTCTGGGCTGTCTGAAGTGAATATTTGATTTACTTTAATACTGCTGGCTTTGTGGCTCTTGTCGGTAAAACGCCACTCATTCACAGGCGTCATCAGTGAATAAGTTAAGCAGTGGTGTTTGATTAATTCTTGAGGCTGTTGCGGTGCTCCGTGTTTCTCTAGGTATTCGGGTGAGGCGAAGTAGTGAACTTTGTTATTAAACAGCAAGCGCGCTTTTAGCCCTGAGTCTTTCAGCTGTGATGCGCGGATGGCGACATCAATATTGTGTTCATTGAGATTAACGATACGGTCGTCAACACTGAGATTAATCCGTATCCCCGGATGTTGTTCAATGAATGCTTGAAGCGGTTCACTGAGTAACATGGTTGAAAAGGCACTTGGAGCGGATATTTTCAATTCACCTTCTACGGACTCAGTTTCTCGCTTGAGCTGACTTTCTATTGCGGACATTTCTTCTAGGAAGCGGACACAGTAAGTGAGGTAGTCTTTTCCTGCATGAGTTAGGGATATTTTGCGACTGTTTCGCTGAAATAGCGTCATTCCTAAATCACTTTCTAACCACGCAATCTTTTTACTGACGGCACTTTGTGTCATGTCGAGTTTATTGGCAGTAGCAGTAAAACTGTTCAGCTGCGCAGTTTCCACGAAGATACGAATACACTCAATTTTATCCATTCCACTTGCCTTATGTCTGCTATCTAAACTCAACCATTCCAAATTGGAATCTTAACTATCATAAAATTAGCATTTATCGTTCGATTTATGAATGATTAAATAATCCCACTGACGTTAATAACTCTTAAGAAAGGTGGCGATATGATTTCAGTGGTGAGTGTATTACTGGTGGTGTTCTTTTTATTGGCAAGCTCAATCAAGACACTTGCTTGGCAGCGTAAAGTGTTCGAAATCCAACTTGGTTTTTTTAAAAGTTATGGTTTAAACCGAGTGATCATGTTTCTAGTTGGCATGGTTGAGTTTTCGGGAGCCGTATTGTTGCTCTGTGCTTTGGTTGGTTTAGCACCTGAACATACGCAACTGATGGGAGGTTTGATATTAGCGAGTACTTCACTAGGGGCGATTTACTTTCACTTGAGATTCGATACGTGGAAGGATGGTATTCCCGCGATGGTGACTCTGTTGGGCTCTGGCTTCTTGGTCATTGCAGCGTACTAAGTTTATTCGTATGTAGCGATAGAGGTGAGAGGCAAAGGAAATAAGAGTAGGGCACGAAGCCCTACTAAATGGAAACGGCTTAGAACTCAGAAGATACTTCAAACTCCATCCATTCACCGGTTGTCGGGTGAATCAACTTTAGGTAGCCAGCGTGTAGGTGTAAGCGCTCGCGTTTGTACCCGTATAAGTCGTCACCACGAATAGGTGCACCAAGCCCTAATGGGTGAGCGCAGTGTACTCGCAGCTGGTGGGTTCGCCCTGTTTTAGGGTACAGGTGAACCTTGGTTTTGCCATTATGAGTGCTCACCGCTTGCCAATGGGTCTCTGCATTTCGGCCGTGTTGATGGCAAACCAGTTGTCTTGGTCTGTCTGTGATGTCGCCGCGCAAAGGAAGGCTGATATCGCCAGATTCGCCCGTTATCTCACCATCTAACAAAGCGGTGTAGCGCTTCTCTACGGTTCTATCAATGAACTGCTTCTGAATGTGCTTGTTTGACTCTGCCGTGAGCGCCAAGATCAACAAACCTGACGTCGACATATCCAATCTATGGATAATCAAAGGACCAGTCGCATCCGGGTAACGCGCTTTTATGCGGGTATAAACTGAATCTTCGATGAACTTACCGGGAACCGACAAGAACTCTTCAGGCTTATTGACGACCACGATCTCGTCGTCTTCATAAACAATATCAAAAGACTTACCTACAGCAGGGTTCACGATAAGCGGGTTATCTTCTAGCTCTATGCCACTTAGCTGGTGTTCGAGGATCTCAAAGCTTTTACTCTGACAAACAGGGTAGAGGTTTGCGTGTTGTCGAATGATATCTGTAGGCGGTAATCCCCACCAAAATTCAGATAATGCTAACGGCTTGAATCCGTGTTCAAACGCAAAGTTAAGCAACTTAGGTAGGCAGCAGTCGCCAGAGCCTTCAAGTGCGTCTTTGCCATCGAGTAATTCGAGCAAGTTCTTAGATTGCTTGGCTTGATCGATAAAGCGATAGTGAGAGAGGCGTTGAGTTTCCAACAGCTGTGAAACTGCTTGGTGATCTTGCTTACGGTTTTTCAGTTCGTTTTCAATCAAATTAACGTGTGATTGGCGCTCTGCGATCTTCTGTTTCCACTCAATACGAAGTGCTTTTAGGTCACGTTTCTCTTGGCTACTTTGATTACCCAGTTGTTTGAGCAAATTCGTCGCCGACTCTAGATTCCCTAATGCTTTTTCTTGGTTTGCTTGCTCTCTGAGTTCGTTACGTTGGGCTTTATTCGCGGCCATAGCTAACTGAAAGGCTTCGATAGCTTGTGCTGATTCGATTTTTAACCCTTCAAGCTTGGCCAATAATGCGTCTAGGTTGTGCGACTGTTGTAGCTTTTCAATGTCACCCGCAAGTTGCAATTGGTGAGCAAGGTTCGCACTGTTTTGAGAGTGAAACTGTTTTGAATCGAAGGCTGGTGGAACAAAGTGAATGTTGTTTAACTGAGAGACCAAAGCCGCATCTAACTGCAAGCCTGAAAACGCAGAAAGGTAACCTAACTCTTGTGTTGTTGGATTCTGCACAAGAAGCACAGCGTAGAGATTACCTTGCGAGGTTTCATTCACACCACCGTCGATAAGTGACTGTTGAAGCTGCAACATAGCGAGTTCACACACAGGGTGCGGCGTATAGTAATACGGGAACGTAAAGCGAGTCGGTAGCGCTAAATCGACATTCGTGTTTGCTAGGTGCAGAGGTGTGTATTGAGCGAGGTTTGCTGGCATTAAGATCAAACTCTATGGCTATTCAGTTAGAGTTCGGTATTGTTGTCGAAATGAAGACAAATGAGAAGCCAAAGCAGAAGATAAATCGGCTTTGGCTTGATTTAGTTTCTCGTGTTTACCCTGGAAAGCACGCGTTTGAGTGAAACTCGATCAGTTCGAGTGTTCTAGCTCTACTTGCTCAGCTTTTTGGTAAGCAGGGTGGCTCTTTAAAAGCTCGCCGTATTTAGCAATGTTAGGGTAAAGCGCAGTTGCACCAAAGTTACCCACGATTTCTACGATGAACGACATCATAAAATCTGCACCTGTTAGTGTGTCTGCAACCAAGTAGGTTTTACCTTCAAGTGCATTATTCACGTAAGTTAAGATCTTTTGGTTTTCATCGTCTGCATAACCGCCTAGGAAGTTAGTTTCACAGCCGTCTTTCATCACAAAGATCTTAAGCAACATTGGCAAAATACCTGAGCTCTCAGCGAAGTGAAGCCACTGCGAATATTCGACGTAGTCTGCGGTGCCGCGTGTAGGTGCGAACTTACCCTGACCGTATTTGTCGATTAGGTATTCCGTGATAGCACCAGATTCAGTGATCACGACACCATCGTCTTCAATGACAGGAGATTTACCCAATGGGTGAATGGATTTGAGTTCTGGTGGTGCAAGAAAAGTGACACTGTCTCGTTGGTAGGGTTTGATTTGGTAATCTACTCCAAGCTCTTCCAATAGCCAGATGATGCGCTTTGAGCGCGACTTATTCAGGTGATGCAAAGTAATCATGATTCTACCTAGTTAACGGGTTCAGTTTATTGAATTTATTTAGCTTCGTTCGTTTTGATAACAAGCTTACCGAAGTTCTGACCTTCCAATAGGCCCATGAATGCTTGTGGCGCATTCTCTAGACCTTCAACCAGGTGCTCACGATAGTGCATCTTGCCTTGAGATAGCCATTCTGTCATTTGAACAGCAAACTCGTTGTAGCGGTGTGCGTAGTCATCAAAGATGATGAAACCTTGCATCTTAATTCGTTTAACCAGCAGCATACCCATCAGGCTAGACATACGATCTGGGCCTTCAGGCAGTGAAGTCGCATTGTATTGAGAGATAAGGCCACACACAGGAATACGAGCACCTGTGTTAAGCAGAGGCATTACTGCGTCGAATACCTTGCCACCAACGTTTTCAAAGTAAACGTCGATGCCGTTGTCACACACTTTAGCGAGTTGCTCTGCGAAGTCGTCAGCTTTGTGGTCGATACATTCATCAAAGCCAAGTACCTCTTTCGCGTACTGGCACTTATCTTGACCGCCTGCAACGCCGATAACACGACAGCCTTTTAGTTTGCCGATTTGTCCAACGGTTGCGCCTACAGCACCTGTTGCTGCCGCAACGACTAGCGTGTCGCCTTCTTTAGGTTGGCCGATATCAAGCAAGCCCATGTAAGCGGTAAAACCAGGCATACCCATGATGCCAAGCGCGTAAGAAGGGTGCGTTGGTTCTTTGCCGAGTTTGATTAGGCCTTCACCGTTAGACACACCAAGATCTTGCCAACCTGTGTAAGCCAGAACCCATTCGCCAATTTCGTAATCAGCGTGGTTTGATTCTTCAACCTGACATACGGTTGCGCCAACCATCACTTCATCAATCGCAACGGGATCTGCGTAAGATTTAGCATCGCTCATACGACCACGCATGTATGGGTCTAGTGAAAGGTAAACTGAGCGAAGTAACATCTCGCCGTCTTTGATACTTGGCGCAGCTACTGTCTCTAAACGGAAGTTGTCTTGAGTCGGTGCGCCAACTGGGCGAGATGCCAATACGATGCGGCGATTGTCTTGTTGAGTCATTGGATATCCTTAATTTATGTTTTATATATTTAGAATTAGACCAGTCGTCTAGTCTTGTTGTCTAAAAATCCCGCCGTCATCAAATTGATAAGAGGGCGGGTGATTTCTTTTAAGTTAAAGCCAATCAAACGCGCTGCGCGTTATTGGCTTTCACCTTTTAAAATTCGTTCAGTAAGGCTCAAAGCCGACTGTAAGCTATGGGAGCTCTGGCTCAGTTTGCTTAATAAGCTTGCACCTAACCACATAGAGTATAGGTTCTGAGCTGCTTCTTGGCTGTCTTCAACCTTTATAGAGCCATCTGCAATACCGCCGACAATGCACTGTTCGATGGTATTCGTCACTTTCTCAGCACCTTTTAATAGCGCTTGGCGCATAGGATCAGAGAGATCAGAAACTTCCGCGCTGAGTTTAACGACCAAGCATTTATGAGCATTACAGGTACCGTTTTCGGTCTTCGCCCATAGCGAGAAATAGCTCAAGATTCGCTGATAATGATTACCTTCACCGTGTACTAAAATTGCTTCAATCTTAGTAATGTAGTTTTCAAAATAGTGTTGAATCAACGCCTCGCCAAATTGCTCTTTAGATTTAAAGTAGTGGTAAAACGATCCTTTCGGCACGTCCGCTTCTTTAAGCAATTGCGATAGTCCAACGCCGTTAAAGCCGTTGTTTACTATTAGTTGATAGCCAACATCTAAAACATGTAGGCGTGTGTCATTCGTTTTTTCGTTCATGGTCGGTACTATAAGTTAAATTAGACCAGTCGTCTAGTGGTCGGTTTTCAAGGGTATATTCGGCCGTTTGCTAAAGTAGCTAAAGTGGCTTCAAATGTTCAAATATAAAAAAGCCCCAACATAGCGCGTATGTTGGGGCTTAAATCGGTCGCCTTCGATTATTTGATAGAGATGAGCTCTACATCAAAAATCAGAGTCGATGATGGTGGGATAGGGCCTGAACCGCCTTTACCGTAAGCTAGAGTGCTTGGAATGAATAGACGAACTTTTTGGCCTTCAACCATGTAAGTCAAACCTTCTTGCCAGCCTTTGATTACTTGCTTAAGGGCAAATGAGATTGGCTCGCCACGCTCAACAGAGCTGTCGAAAACAGTGCCATCGATCAGCGTACCGTGGTAGTGAACCGTTACTTTGCTGTTCTTAGTTGGGTGCTCTGTGCCTGTACCTTCCTCAAGAACAAGGTATTGAAGGCCGCTTTCAGTCGTAATCACGCCTTCTTTAGTGCCGTTTTCGAGTAAGAACTGCTGGCCTTGCTCGAAGTTTTCTCCGCCAGACTTATGATTCGTCCAAGTACGGTAAATCATGAAACCCGCCAAAAGAAAGACAATGACCGGGATGACAAATTTAGACATAGTAAAACCTATTTATATTGAGTGCTGAATTTCGTAGTTAATGCAGAATGTGTTAATCCGCCGGCAAAGCCGCGATTATGGTTGAGTCAAAAGGTAGTTGATCGTTTTTGCGATACCAGCAACGTCTTGGTGACCTGCTGTTAGTACTTGGTATTTACCGTTGATGATAAAGGTTGGTACTGAGTTGATCTGACCTTTTACTGAGATCTCTTCTGCTTTTTTAACGTAGTCGAAAAGAGCAACTTGCTGTTCTTTGTTCAACTGGTATGGGCTAACCAAACCACGAGAAGTAAACGCTGTCTCTAGTGCTTGTTGACGTTGCTCTGGTGTTGCATCTGCACCCATTTGAACGGCACCAAATAAGTCGTCCATGAACGCGTGGTCAGGTGTAGCATCAAGCTGCATCACTGCTGTGTAGTAGATCATTGCGCTGATTTGAGCGCTTTCGTTGAACGTCACGTGCATCTTGCCAATAGTTTGGTCTGTTAGAGACTCAATCTCTGGAATTGCACTTTCCATTTGACGGCAGTGACCACAGTTAAGAGAGAAGATTTCAGTGATCGGGGACAAGTTAAATTCTGTTAGAGCAGTTGGAAGCGCTTCGTATTGAACGCCTTTTTGCGGCTCGTCTGTTTCGCTACAACCCGCGATAATAAGTACGGCAGCGAGTGCTGTGATGAATTTAGTAAAAGGTTTAAACATAATGTTTGCTCTAGCGTTGAGAAGTCCTGAGATTCTAACTATTTAGTACGAATTGGAAAACAATTATAAGGTAAATAAATGCAAACAGTTGGAACTAGCGGATGAAGACAGGCTAGTTGACGGTTAACTGTGATCAACAGCACTTTTTTTGGATCTGTTTTCTTTTGATATAAAGTTTTCGTCTAAAGTTTTTCCCTCGGTGCCGATATAGACATTAGTGAATGGTTTATCTGCATGAGTGGTTGGTGAAGTAATGAGATATTTAGCGATAATGTTAAGCATAGCTTTGGCAGGGTGTGAAACGACATTACCAACGGGCATGTTGGGCGATGATATGCTAGAAACTGCACCGCAAACCGATTACGACTTGATGCATCCTGAATGGGGTGTGGTTCAAACGACTCATGTAGCAAGTAATCGTGGATACTCGATTCAGAGCAGCACCCATCAACAAAGCACCATCACTACCAACTACGGACGTGGCGTATCGACTAACGATCCACTGGAAGTCTTTCTAAGACAAAACCGTATCGATTTTGAAGTGTTGCCGGGTAACCATGTGATGGTTAAGCTTGAGCAGCACGTGAACTTTAAAACAGGTTCAGCATTCCCTGAACCAGCTTATAACCAATGGCTAGATACGTTAGGCAGCTACCTTGCTCAGCGCCAAGATATTGATGTGGTGATTGAAGGTCACACCGATAATACGGGCACAGATCGTATCAACGATCCGCTATCAGAGCAGCGTGCAAAAGAAGTGAAGGCTCGATTAGAGAGCAACTACGTATCAAGCCGCTCCATTTATACACGAGGCTTTGGCGAGTATGTACCAGCTTGTACAAACACCTCTGCGCAAGGCAAGGCGTGTAACCGCCGTGTGGAGCTGATGCTGATTGTCGCGAAGTAGTCATTTGAGCTTTCACTCCTAATTTGAAAACGACTAGCGCTAGATAACAGACATAAAAAATCCCTCACATTCGAGGGATTTTTTGTATCTGGCTTTTGTAGTTTTATTGCTTATGCAAACTGCTTTTCTAAGTAAGTCACGATATCTGAAGATTCGTACATCCACTCAGTTTTGCCGTCTTTTTCGATACGTAGACAAGGCACTTTCACACGACCGCCGCCAACTTCAAGTTCTGCACGGTGTTGCTCGTTGTTTTTTGCATCACGAAGTTCAAATTGAACCGACTGACGTTTCATCGCGCGGCGCACTTTCACACAAAATGGGCATGCTTCGAATTGGTATAACGTGTGCGTTTTTGCTTGCTCATTCACTTTGCTTTGCTCTTCTTGAGAACGCTTCACACCACGTGGGCTGAAAACAAAGTTCAATAACAAGATGACACGACCTAAGAACCAACGGATAAACTTCATAACTCTCTCTACATATTTAAAATTAGCGTTACAATTTGCAGCATTATATACACAAGTTTTGTCAGATGCTCGCAACAAACCGCTAATATCTATTTTGTCCGTTCGATCGTGTGAGACTTAGCCACATTTAGCCCTAAACGTTTAGACAGTCGAGTCAGGTTTGCTCGGTCTGTTTTCAGAACTCGTCCTGCTTGTGCCCAGTTAAAGTTTGCATCTTCCAATACCTCAGTAATGATACTGCGCTGAAAATCGTCCGTTGCACCACGTAACCCTGCAGAAAGGTCGATCGTTGGTGTTGATAATGGCGTGTTCTTCACCTGTGTCGTCGCAATTGGCTGATCTTGGTCTAGAGGACCACAATCTTCTTTGGTGATTGTCACCAGGTTTTTATTGGCGCTACGGGCTAACGCTTTCAATGCGGAACGACTGATCACGTGCTCAAGTTCACGCACGTTACCCGGCCAACCATAACGGTTTAGGAAAGAAAGAACGTCAGAGCGGAACTTAACTTGGTTGATACCAAGCTTACGACGCGCTTGTTCTAAGAAGAAACCAGCTAATAGGCTGATGTCATCACCACGATCTTTCAGTGCAGGCACCGCGATAGGGTACACACTCAGTCGATGGTATAAATCGGCTCTGAATCGACCGTCTTCAACTTCTTGCTTTAAGTCTCGGTTAGTTGCAGCCAGAACACGAACATCAATGGTTTGGATATTGTCTTGGCCAACAGGTTGGATTTCGTTGTTTTGCAGCGCACGCAGTAACTTACTTTGCGCAGCTAAGGGTAATTCACCAATTTCATCTAAGAACAGTGTGCCACCATCGGCTAGAGCAAACTTACCTAAGCGGTTTTTGTCTGCGCCAGTAAACGCACCACGAACGTGACCAAACAGTTCACTCTCTACCAAGTTCTCAGGAATAGCAGCACAGTTAACGTAGACCAGCGGATTTCGCTTCCGTTGAGATTGGTGGTGCAGGGTACGAGCCACGAGCTCTTTACCAACACCAGTATCCCCATGAATCAGGATATTAAATTCAGACGGTGCGACAACCGCTATGTCGTTCTTGAGCGCGACCATGGTATCACTGTTACCAATCAACTCGCCGCCGTCACGTTCCCACGCTTCTACGTTCAGTTCTTCGAGTAATTGCTTTGACTGCTTTGCTTGATGTTCAAGTTGCGAGAAGGTCAACGCCATCTGCATGGTTGAGGCTGCAATAGCCGCCAGCACTTCAAGGTTACGCGCCGGAATATTCGCGAAGACATCAGGTTTCAAGCTGTCTAGAGTCAGAATGCCTAATAACTTGTCGCCAAATAGCAAAGGCAAGCCCATACAAGCATGCATTGGTAAATCGCCATCATGGTCAATAAGCAAACCATCGAAAGGATCGGGTAGGGAGCTGTCAGCATCGAAACGGACAGGAGAGCGAGACGCACAGATCTCTTCAAAACGTGGGTGTTCTGAAATGATAAAGCGACGACCGAATGTATCTCGGCTGAGCCCTTGCATTGCGATAGGTACTAGCGTGTCGCCTTGAAGGCTTAAAAGCGCGACACAATCACACGTTATGGTTTTGCGAATGGCATCGATCAGGCGATTAAAACGATCTTGATCGTTGACACCACTTGCGAGGCCAATGGTCATTTCCATGAGGGTAGATGCGGAGATATCTTGCATAAAAAACTCTAACTGTGTGTGTTTATCAACATAATAGAGTCTTATTGACTTAAAAAAAAGGTCTTTTTGACATTTTTATAAGATGAGTTTTGAGAAGAAAACCAGTAATGATGGGGATTGATAAAGTTGGCACTGATTGTGCAAAAGATACAGCGAAGCCCAATTATAGCTCTGATTAAACAGACTATTCTTGATCTCAATCAATCAGGTGGCATTAATCAGGTTTCGCGATTTTTTGAAATGAAAACGAGTCAAAATAACTCAGTTTCTAAAAATAACTCAGGTTTCAGAAAATCGATAAGTCATTCTCAATTTTTAGTAGTCAAAATGACATATAGGTCATAAGGCTCAGTGTTCGGAGTAAATTCATGCTTAACAATGCACATATCGAAATCATCAAATCTACTATTCCTCTACTTGAGAGCGCAGGCCCAGCTTTAACTCAGCACTTTTATCAACGTATGTTCACGCATAACCCTGAGTTGAAAGATATCTTCAATATGACTCACCAAAGAACAGGTCGCCAAGGCGTAGCACTGTTTGAAGCTATCGCGGCATATGCAAAGAACATTGAAAATCTAGCAGCGTTAACAACAGCCGTTGAACGTATTGCTCAGAAACACACAAGCTTTAACATTCAACCAGAGCACTACCAAATTGTTGGTTTGCACCTGATTGAGACATTACGTGAACTAGCTGCTGACGCCTTTACTCCAGAAGTGGAAGAAGCATGGACAGCCGCTTACCTATTCTTGGCGCAAGTATTCATCGATCGTGAAGCTGAACTTTACCTACAGCGTAAGCAAGCTGTTGGTGGTTGGGAAGCGGCACGTGCTTTTGTGATTGCAGACAAGATCGAAGAGTCAGCGCTAGTAACTAGCTTTATCCTTCAGCCAAAAGACGGCGGTGAAGTTCTGGATTACACTCCAGGTCAATACATCGGTATCGAAGTGAAACCGGAAGGCTCTCAATACAGCGAGATTCGTCAATACTCACTGTCTGATAAGCCAAACGGAAAGCAATACCGTATTTCTGTTAAACGTGAAGGACAAGGCCAAGAGACACAAGGCGTTGTATCTAACCACCTACACGATACGGTTGCTGTTGGTGATGAAGTTAGCCTATACGCACCAGCGGGTGACTTCATGTATCAAGAGCGCAGCAAGCCAGTAACGCTTATCTCTGCTGGTGTTGGTGTAACGCCAATGCAGTCTATGCTTGAGTTCCTAAACATGGAAGATAAAAACGAGCCAGTACTTTACCTTCACGCTTGTGAGAACGTAGGCCAACACTCTTTCACGACTCGTGTTAAAGATATTGTTGCCGACAAAGGTTGGGAAGCGAAAACGTGGTACATGAACAAAGATGAATCTGCATGTGAAAACACGCATCAAGGCCAAATGGATCTAGCGTCTATCTCTGATACTAAAGGCTTTGAAGAGAGCGATTTCTACATCTGTGGTCCTGTTGGTTTCATGAAGAACATCGTAGAGCAGCTAGATGCATTGAAAGTTGACCGTTCACGCGTTCACTACGAAGTATTCGGCCCTCACGCTAACTTCTAATAGTTCTCGAGAGTTCTATTAACACTCGCCTGATCTATTAAAAACCTTGCCTATTCAAAAGGCCTCACATTGTGAGGCCTTTTTTGGTTTGCTCTGTCTAACATCATCACCTACTGCAGAGTATGATGGTTCAGCTAAGATCTTTTCGCTTCGACCTAAGAACGTTTCACCTTCTTGGACATGTAGTCGGAATCAAAAAACTCAGGCCAGTACATTTTCACGTAACCACCGGCTACCCAAATTACTAGGATGGTGGCGATGGTTAGCTCAAAGAAACCGAACTTGTGCAGCCAGTACCATTGTGGGTATTCCGCGCCGAAAAATGTGGTTAGACGATGCATGGCAATAGCGCTGATCACGGATGGGAAGGTGACGGCAGCAATTGAAGGTTGGAACTTCAAACGCATTAGGCGGATGTAACACAAGTAAATCAATAGTGTCATGGTGATGGCGATGCCAGACAATGCGCCTGTTAGAATCGGATCTGGATTGTCGAAGTTAACCAAGTAAGCAGCTAAAGATAAGTTAACCGGAGCTGCCATGATAGCAAGTGTTGGTCTTGCTCGGCGAGGAAGATTGCCTTCGAACACCAAGCGGTACAACACCACTGGCAACATAAGGAAATAGATACCAATACAAGTGACCGCAAGTGTTTCTGAAAATACGGTGTGCCCGAACTGTGTGCCAGCTAAGGAACTGCTGATCAAACCGACCGGATACAGAAACCAACTCGGTACAATGTTCGACATTTTGAAGTTGATGATCTGAAAACTGAAGAACAACACCATCATGGTAAAGTGCAGCAATAGCGCGCAGAACCAAACTGGGTAGGCGATAGCTGGCGATATCTCGGCTAAATAGTCGCACAGAATCAGTAAAGCCATGCTCATTGGTGCCATCAAGCTTCCGCTTAACGGGTGGCGAATATCATTAAGGAAGGTATTAAAGCTCGTTAAATAGCGCAGTAAAACAGGCAGCAATAATAGCGCGCCGAATGCAGCGAGGTAGGGACGAATTATCTCACCAATGCCCGGGATATATAACGCCCAAGCTTGTCCTAACCCAATAACGCCAAGTGCTAAAGACGCCTGAGATGGCGGCACATTTTTTACTTGGGTTAATCTTCTCCAGTTCAACGACTTACTCCGACTTAGTTAATTAAAGACTTTTAGATTATTTGCTTTAGTTAGAGTGTGTAGGTCTTTCATCAATAGATTTTGAGGGCACTCAACTAATTTTGAGTGGATGATACCAAGTTTAACGTTTGCTTTTTTGATTTTGATACGGAATCGGGAGATTAAGCACGTTGAATGTGTGCTTTTGTTTCATGAGTCATTTTTAATTAACGTACTTCCTCTTGCTGAGGGAGATCTTGCTGTCTTAGTTTTTCGTTTTTCAGCGTACGGTTAAGCAGTTGACTGTAAATTGGCTGCCCACCTAACATTTGAGCAATGATTACCGCACCTAAGCAGGTAATGATCAACGGCAGGATCAGGTAGTAGTTATTGGTCATTTCAATAACCAACAGAATACCAGTGATAGGCGCTCGAACGGTGGCGGCAAATAAGGCTCCCATGCCAGCAATGGCAAACATACCCGGTTCAATATTCAGTTCAGGAAAGACTGCCGCTGCGATAAGCCCAAACGCATAACCAAAGAGTGTTCCTAGCGCAAGCATTGGTGCAAAGATACCGCCTGGCGCACCAGAGCCGAAACAAAGCAGGGTTGTGAGGACTCGGCCTAAGAAAATCAGCAACAACACGTTGGCGCTGTAGCTGCCATTCGTGATGTTCGGGATGATACCAATACCACCACCAGTTAATTCAGGTATATAGAGCAGCAACAAGCCAAAGCAACCACCAAGTAGGGTACCTGTCATCAAGTAGCGTTTACGGTCATTCTTGTGGATCGCCACAAACAGGTCTTGGGAAAGTGTAATCAGTTTATTGAAAATCACACCAAATAGGCCGAACAACACACCTAACAACAAGAACAACCAAAGTGCGTTGAGTTCAGGTGGCTGGTACTGAGGCATTGTGATAACGGCAGATTGACCATTGATAGAACGAAACACAATGTTGGCTGAAATCGCTGAGATGATGACGGCTTTGATTGATATGAGTGAGTAGCGAAACTGCGGTCTCATCTCCTCGACCACAAACATGATTCCTGCCAGTGGTGCATTGAATGCGGCGGCTAAACCACCTGCGGCACCCGAAGCTAATAGTGAATGACGAGTGTCGTCATCTTTGACTCGAAAGATATCAGTGACCATACGACCGATACTGCCGCCCATTTGAACAGTTGGCCCTTCACGGCCTAAAACCATACCAGAGCCTAACGCGCCCATGCCGCCAAAGAATTTTACGGGTAATACTCTCCACCATCGAACAGGACGCATTCCGTCCATTGCGCCTTCGATTTCAGGGATACCTGAGCCTGCAGCTTCTGGAGCAAATCGGTGAACGAGGAAATAGCCAATAAAGGCGAATGCCGCACTAATAAGGAAAGCAGCAAGCCACAGTGGTAAATGGCTACCGATTTCATCTTTCAGCCAATCGGTACGAGTTTCTGTGATGAAATGAACCGCAACTTCGAAATAGGTACCCACTACACCTGCAAGTACACCCACAATACAAGAAAGAAAGAGAACGGAAGCTGGGGTCTTATCTCTTGAGAGAAATTGATTAATAGCATCCCTTGGCATTTTTGCTAGTAAGGACTGCTTAATTTTCTCTCTTCTGGTCATAGAAATAAGTTTCCTGAATGAGTTAAGGCGGGGTTGCATTAAATTATACGCTTCCTCTGCATATCCTATAGCAACAAAGTTGAAAAGTTGAATTTCATTTATGGAATGTACGTGTTACATAAATGGAATTTATGGCCAATAGTGGAATCACCGTCACAATTTTGATCGATTCTCTGGCGGCGGCTTGAATATCCCCAAAAATGAACCATAGTTAAATCGTAAAGCAACATAACGAACCGCAAGGAGAAGTGAGGTTTTACACACAATTTGGATGGATTCAGAAACAAAGTTTTAGTTCCTCGTTAAATGTTCAGGTCGATATTTAAGGCTTCCTGATTCGCGAACTCACGATTGAGTAACGAGGGTGAGGCGTACTGAGTAAGTACGCCTTTAGTTCGTCTGGAGCATCCCATTTCCACATTCCGCTTCTACTGCTTTATCTCTTCTGATTATTTTCGCGCCAACCTCTATTAACGAATCTCAGTGTAAACAATCGATTGGGGTCAACTTTTTGGTGATTGAGTATATACTCCCTTAAAAAGGAGAACTGATATGACTAAAAAAGTTCCTACAAACATCATTACGGGTTTCTTGGGTGTTGGTAAAACGACAGCCATCTTGAACCTGCTAAAAAATAAACCTGAGAATGAAAACTGGGCTGTTCTGGTTAATGAGTTCGGGGAAATCGGTATTGACGGTGCTTTGATGACAGATCAAGGCGCATTGATTAAAGAAGTGCCGGGTGGTTGCATGTGTTGTACTGCGGGCGTGCCTATGTCGGTAGGTATTAATGCCTTACTTCGCCAAAAACCAGACCGTTTATTGATTGAGCCGACAGGGCTTGGTCACCCTAAACAAGTGATTGCGACACTGACTTCCGATCAGTACACGCCTTATGTTGATTTAAAAGCGACGCTTGGTTTGGTTGACCCTCGAAATCTTTCTAATGAAAAGTACACCTCGAATCAGAATTTTAATGATCAATTAAACAGTGCAGATGTGATTCTTGGTACTAAAGTTGACCTTGTTCATTCTGAAGACATCGATGTGTTTAACGATTGGGTGACGGATCAAACGCCAGCAAAAGTCTTCCACAAGCTAATTCACGATGGTGAAGTACCATTGGAAGTGTTAGACATTGAAAGAGTATACGGCAGTGCTTCCTCTCATATTGAAGCACATCATCATGATCACGCTGAACAAGAGCCTCAATTCCAACTTCCTCCCGGTGAAGCTTTCATCCGTAAAGAGAATAAAGGACAGGGCTATTTCAGTTGTGGTTGGTTGTTTGGCGCAGAGCATAAGTTCGACTTCGATGCGCTATTCTCTATGTTGTCAGATCTAACGGCCGAGCGTGTAAAAGCTGTCGTGAACACCGACCAAGGTTGCTACGCATTCAATGTCGCGAATCAAGTCGTGTCTGTGAACGAAATTACGCTTGATGGCTTTGAATCTCGATTGGAAGTGATCGACTCGCAGCTCATGCCGTGGGGCGATCTCGAGCAGATTCTACTCAAGCTGTGTGGTATCAAATAGCCCTGTTTTTGCTGTTTGAACCAAGGATCTTGGTGTTTAGCTTGTTGAAGGCGGGATAAACACCAGATTAAATGAGAAAGTTTGCGTTATATCACGATAAATGTGAGATAAATCACTCTAATTACTTTATAGTGCTCGGCTGAAATAAGAATGTAGGCTGTCTGCTTAAGGAACCCGTAACAATGTCATTTTCCTCTCAAGGTTTTGCTCCTGAATTAGTCAAAGCGTTGACTGAGTGTGGTTATGAAAAACTCACTCCAATTCAACAAAAAGCGATTCCAATGGCTCGTAAAGGCCATGATATTTTTGCTACTGCTCAAACCGGTACGGGTAAAACAGCGGCATTTTCATTGCCTGTTATCCAACACCTTTTGAACAGCGGTAAAAAGGCGTCTAGAGGAACGGCTCGCGGCCTTATTCTTGCTCCAACTCGTGAGCTTGCTGCGCAGATCGCTCAAAACATTAAAGACTACGTTAAATACACAGATCTAAGTGTTTCTGCGGTTTACGGTGGTAACAAGATGTCTTCACAAGTTCGTCAACTAGAACTGGGTGTGGATATTTTGGTTGCAACCCCTGGCCGTTTAGAAGAGCACTTAGAAGCGGGTAACGTGTCTATTGCTAACCTAGAATTCCTAGTATTTGATGAAGCTGACCGTATCCTTGATATGGGCTTTATCAATGCCGTTCGTAAGATCATGTTGGATGTAGAAACATCACCGCAAATCATGATGTTCTCTGCAACGACTTCTACTCAGTTAAACCAACTGTCTGTTGATATTCTGCGTAAACCAAAACGTATTAGTGTTGAGCGCGAAAACTCTACGGCTGCTACTGTTGGTCACGTGGTTTACCCAGTGGATCAAGAACGTAAAACTGAACTGCTTTCTGAGCTTATTGGCCGTAAAAACTGGCGCCAAGTGCTTGTGTTCGTGAACTATAAAGAAACAGCGAATGATGTAGTTAAAGAGCTTAAGCTTGACGGTATTAAAGCGGTACTTTGTCACGGTGATAAAGCGCAAAGTGCTCGTCGTCGTGCTTTGGATGATTTCAAAGAAGGCAGAGCACGTGTGATGGTAGCAACCGACGTTGCAGCTCGTGGTCTTGATATCGAAGACTTACCACACGTAATTAACTACGACATGCCTTTCCTAGCGGAAGATTACGTTCACCGTATTGGCCGTACAGGTCGTGCTGGTAAACAAGGTCACGCAATCTCTTTCGTTAACCGCGAAGAAGAGCTGACTGTTGTTCAAGTTGAAAAACTGATTCAACAACGTATTCGCCGTGTTGAACAACCGGGTTACGAACCGAAGAAACGTGATGCTTACATCGAGAAGCTGAACACTAAATCGGCTTACAAAAACCGTCAGGGTCGTAAGAACAACGCGAACGAAGAGCCACAAGATCAAGCAAGCGCTGAACGTCGTTTGACTATGATGAAGCGAATTAAAAACCGTCGTAAGTAAAATTACGGTTGGTGATTGAAAAGAGCCACTGTTATGTGGCTCTTTTCGTTTGTATTGATCGCAATATTGTTTATTGTCATTACTGCTTCGTTTCAACCTCGCTTCATTTCAAGCCCGATCAAGAAACAAGAACTATTAAATAAAAATAAGTCGATAAGGTAATAATATGGATAGCGCACTACTTTGGGCTTTTATTCCCACGTTTTTCTTCGTGTCAATCACGCCCGGTATGTGTATGACTTTAGCTCTGACACTGGGGATGAGTGTTGGATACAAGCGTACATTATGGATGATGATCGGTGAACTGGCTGGTGTCGCTGTGGTTTCTATTGCTGCGGTATTGGGTATCGCTTCGATCATGTTGAATTACCCATGGCTATTTACAGGCTTTAAGTTTGTGGGCGCAGGGTACTTGTTCTACTTGGGCGTTCAGATGTGGCGTTCGAGAGGCAAGCTGGCGATCAGTACTGATAACCAAACCACAAAAGTCAGCAATGATTGGGACTTGGTGGTTCAAGGTTTCGTGACAGCTATTGCTAATCCGAAAGGCTGGGCGTTTATGATTTCTCTACTGCCTCCTTTTATTAACAGCAATAAAGATTTAGCACCTCAGTTGATGATTCTGGTTTCTATTATCTTAGCTTCTGAATTTGTTTGCATGACCTTATACGCGACAGGCGGAAAGAGCTTAAAGCATATGCTGGGCAAAGCCGATAACGTTAAGTTGATGAACCGTATTGCGGGCACGTTAATGATGGGTGTTGGTGTTTGGTTGTTTGTGAGCTAATTCTAGTTAGCCTAAGACGAGCAGAGATCCCCGACTCAGACGTTCCTCCTTCTCGAGGGTGACGCGTACTTGGGATGATGACTACTTAGGATTACGGTGAGTTTTGAAAATTCGGATTCTTACTTAAACCGAAGAATGAAAAGAATATAAAAAGAGCGATAGGGCATTTGGCCTTATCGCTCTTTTTGATTTTACCTAGCTAGATGTTAGAAATGCTTCTGAACTTAGCCAGTTCTACCGATTAAACCGCGATTTCCCCACCGTCTTCACGACGAATCACAACCGTTGATGCTCTTGGGCGGACATTGCCTTGAGTTTGTGCTGTTGCATCTTCAGACGATGGCCAATTTGCAGGGTGTTGAATGTTCACAAACAGTGACTTGAAATCTGGGCTGATGGTAAAGCCAGTCACTTCACAACCGTTTGGACCCACAAAGAAGCGTTTAAGCTGTGCTTGGTTGTTTGCATCAATCACCGCGCTGTTGCCGTTGTCATCCGTTAACTGAGATGGAACCACTGCCAGCATTTGGTCATTGGTGTAGCCAGTTACTTCATCTGCGCCGTTATCTGTCTGAATCCATAAAATACCACGAGCATCAAACGCTAAGCCGTCAGGGCTCGCGAATTGGTTCATGTCTGTTAGACCTGAGCGGTTAATAGACTTGTCTTCCACTGCTGGAGAGCCAAATACGAAGATATCCCAATCGAACTCGCTTGCCGTTTTGCCTTCATCCCAACGGATAACATGACCGAACTTGTTGTCTACGCGAGGGTTCGCAGAGTTCGCTTCTTTACGCTTGTTGTTATTCGTCAGCGTTAGGTAAGCCGTACCTGTCATTGGGTCAACAGAGCACCATTCAGGGCGATCCATTGGCGTTGCACCAACAAGGTCGGCCGCACCTGCGGTATTAATGATAAGCGCCGCTTGAGAATCAAATGAATCACCTAGCTTGCCGCCGTTTGTGGTCTTGCTGCTCAACGTTAGTGGTAGCCATGTACCTGAACCATCATCATTGAACTTAGCCACATACAGTGTGCCTTTGTCCATGTATTTGTCACCCGCACTTAGACGATTGCTTGGATCTGCGTCACGTGGGTCCCATTTCTCTTCAGAAACGAATTTGTAAAGGTATTCAAAGCGAGAATCGTGACCAGAGTAGAATACGATTGGCTCGCCTTCGGTCAACTTACCAAACGTACAGCCTTCGTGACGGAAACAACCCAGTGCAGAACGTTTTTTAGCGCGAGAGTTTGCTGTGTATGGGTCGATTTCAACAATGTAGCCGTGACCATGTGCTTCGTTACGGTAATCGTCCATTGCTGACTCACCTGTTGGCGTCACATCAAAGCGTGCAAACTCGTCTAAGCGTTCTTGTTTGTTACCTGAAAGCGTGTCCCAACCGTAACGTGTTTTGTCGGTAGCGATACCAATACGTTCTTGCGCTGGCGTTGTCTCGCCTTTATTAACGAAATAACCCGGCCAGTTTTCTTCACACGTTAGGTAAGTGCCCCATGGCGTGTAGCCATTACCACAGTTGTTCAAGGTGCCACGAGCTTGGCTGCCATCTTGTGAGAATTTGGTTTTGGTAAATTCACTGTGAGCAACAGGGCCAGACAGATCCATTACGGTCGCGCCCGTGTAGCGGCGGTTAAGTGGATCGTTATCGACCATCACCCATTGGTTGCCTTCAAGTTTTACACGAACCACACTGACGCCGTGTGCGTTGATCTCTTTACGTACTTCATCAAGGCTAGGACGGTTGCCTTCATCGTATGTAGGACCATTAGCGTGCAGTGCTTTTTGGTCGATGTATTCGTGGTTGATCACCAACAAACCGTCGTTGCTGTTACCATTAAGCGGGAAGAAGTGCATGCCGTCGTGGTGCATGCCTAGTGAGTTTGCTTGATCTTGTGCGTTGTTGGTGCCGTCTTTTAACCAAGCATTGCCTTGCTTGTTGAGTGGAGTACCCCAAGGAACCAATACTTGTGCTGTATAGCCTTTTGGCACAACGACACTGTCTGTCAATGAGCCTTTAACCGATTCGAATGCAAGTGTAGCAGTGCTTTTTTGCGGTGCGCTAGATGACGCTGTCGCCGCGTGCGCCGTGCTGTGGCCTGCTAAACCAAACGCACCAAATGCGGTCATTGCACTGATGCCCAAACCGCCTTTTAGAACATTTCTTCTTGAAAGGTTCGCATCTAAAACTTCTTCGAAGGGCTTGTTGTTGCTCTTGTTAAAACGAGTGCTATCAAATGTTTCCTTGCTCATCTCGACTGCTTCCTATTGGCTGATTTTATTATTCGTTATTCATGACTAACCCAGTTATTAACTAATGAGTTAATAAGTTTGGTCAATGTGTGACTAATCGTGAAGCAGTTAAGTGACAGATTTTTATAGATTTGATTAAGGTTTTGTTTCTGTAGCACGAATTTTGCCATTAACACTCTCGTGCAATACAAAACTCTTGGGGATTAGGGTAGAACTGTGTATAAATGCTTTATCAAACGAAAAGAGAGACAGTTATGAAATTAGATAAAATCGAAAACAAAAATCGCCGCCTACGCAAAAAGCTATACCTAGGTGAATTCGCGATTCTGGGTTTTGAAGTAAGCTGCAAGACTTCGATTGCTGATTTTGACCAATACGATGTGTTCATTGACGAGTTCATTGATTTCATCGACAGCATCGGTCTGTGCTTTGGTGGCGGCGGCCTTGAGCTGTTTGAAGGTTTCTTATGCTCGATTGAGCGCTACCGTTCAGTAACAGAAGCAGAACAACTGCAAGTTGCACAATGGCTTGAAGCTCGTGCTGAAGTAAGCAAAGTGGAAGTTAGCGAGCTGATTGACGCAAACTACGCGTTCTAATTTGATGTTGTGTTGTTCGCTTGATTGCAAAGGCCAAATTCGGCTTAGGAAAGAGTAACAACAGTACGCCAGAGTAAAGGCCGAATCGTTAAATCGATTCGGCCTTTTTGCGTTTAATTCGCTCCATTTCTATTCTTTACCTTCTTTTCTATCCCTTATTACGCAAATAATGAATTGATACTTTTCGCTTAAATATTAGTACCTTATCACTACTTTTATTGGCAGTAATAAGTTTGGATAAACTTGTGAGAGTTTTATGAGAATTCAATGAAGTTGCTGATAGATTTGATCGCCATTCTTAGGGTCAACAACACCACAGTTCGTTCTGGCAAAGGTAACGGTATATCGCTGTTATTCGTTTTGTTGGTAACGATAGGACTCGATAAAGGATGGAATCAAAATGAATAAACGTACTCAAATCAGCTTAGTGATCAGCTCGGCTATGCTGGCCTTCGGAGCGGCTCAAGTTCAGGCTGCTGAGCTTGAAGTCACTGTCACTAATACAACGAAAGGGATCTACTTTACGCCTATCTTAGCGGCGGCTCATGACTCAAGCCTGTTCATGTTCAGAACGGGTGAAACGGCTTCTGCGGAACTAGAGTCCATGGCCGAAGGTGGCGATATTTCAGGTTTATCTGGTGTCATTGCTAACGCGGGAGGCGTGGTGGTTGAGAATCCAGCCGCCGGAATCCTCAATCCGGGCGTCGCAACTACGTTTGATATCAGTACTGGCGATTTAGAGTACCTATCATTGGGTGCCATGCTGCTGCCGACTAACGACGGCTTTGTTGGTCTAGATAGCTGGAAAATCCCAACTCAAGCGGGCACCTACAAAGCGACTCTAAATGGTTATGACGCAGGCACAGAAGCCAATGATGAGCTGGCGGGCAGCATGCCTAACCCTCCATTCATTACCTTTGGCGCTGGTGGTACAGGTGTAGAAACGGCAGTATCAAACGCTAAGGTTCATATTCATCCGGGTAACATTGGTGATAGTGACGCGGCGGGCGGCATCAGTGACCTCGATAGCAGTAGTCATCGTTGGTTAAACCCTGTTGCAACTATCACCATTGTTGTGAAGTAAGGGGGATGTATGAAAGCTAGAATTCTATTTATCGCTGCATCAGTAGCCGTTTTGGCGGGTTGTCCGGACGATGACGACGATTACTATCGCTATGATGTGAGTGTTACTAACCTCACCCCTAATCAACCAATGTCACCACTCGCGGTGTTGACTCACAATACGAATTTTGACCTGTTTGAAGTTGGTCAAAGTGCCTCTGTCGATCTTGAATACTTAGCGGAAGGGGGCAGTAATGCACAATTGCTTGCGCTTAGTGACAGTGACGCCAATGTTTATCAAGGCATCTCAGGTAATGGGCTGATTCTTTCAGGTGAGCAAGACACGGTGTCTATTCGTGTCGACCCAAATCAAGAAGGGTATATATCTGTCGCTTCGATGTTGGTTAACACCAATGATGCGTTTGTCGGCGAATCCGGATTATCGCTCAAGTCATTAGCGGTGGGTGATACCTTTACAATGAACATGAATGTGTGGGATTCGGGAACTGAGCTGAACGATGAGCTTGCTGCAACCATTCCGGGACCGGCAGGCGGTGGTGAAGGTTTTAATACCACACGAGACGATACCGATGTAGTGAGTTTCCACTCTGGCGTAATCAGCCAAGATGACGGCCTCACGACCTCTACTTTAAGTGCCAATCATCGCTTCCTTAATCCCGGTGCAAGAATCACCATTACTCGAACTGAGTAACAGGTTGAAAGCACGATGAAAGAATTCCTGCTCTGTTCCGGTCAATTGAAAGGTGGGCAGACTCAGAATAGAGCAGGGATCATGAATAGTGCTGCGGTAAATTTGATGGCAAACATATTGTTGGTTGAAAACGATGATGACTTGGCTGAACTGGTGCAGATGCATCTTAAGTTCCAAGGGCACAACGTAATCAGAGCTAATGTGATTGAAAAGGCTCAGGCGCTCTATAAAGAGGGTCATTTCGATTTGATCGTACTGGATCGTGGCTTACCAGACGGTGACGGACTCGATTTCTGTCGAATGTTGCGTCAGCAAGAGGATTGGACGCCAGTACTCATGCTAACCGCAAGAGACGCTGAGTTAGATAAGGTGTCAGGCTTAGAAGCCGGTGTTGATGACTACATAACGAAACCTTTCAGCGTTCTCGAGTTTCAAGCAAGAGTGAGGAACGTGCTTCGCCGTTTAAGCCATGTCGAATCAGCGACTCAAGAGGTTGTGACAGCAGAATCGATTATGAATTTTGGTGGGCTCACTATTCAACCTGAACGCCATCAGGTGTCACTCAATAACCAAGACGTACCGCTGACGGCTACCGAGTTTACCTTACTTCATTTCTTAGCAACCCATCCGGGACGTGTGTATAGCAAAGACGAGCTGCTCGATCATGTTTGGAATACTCATCACTCTGGCTATCACCATACCGTGTGTAGCACAGTCAATCGTCTAAGAACTAAGCTTGCGATGCCGAATAGTGATGATGATTTCATTAAAACCGTTTGGGGTGTTGGCTATAAGTTTGAGTCGAAAGCTTAGCCCTATGTGTCGCGTCCGAAGTTTACTAAAAGAGCAGTAACACCTAAGAGCCATCGAGGAGAGAACATGAGTTTCAAATCGCGTTTAGTGTTGTTCACCAGTTTGTGGTTTCTGCTCGTGAGTGTGGTGATTGCTTACACCTATCATTGGCAAAAAGAGACCATAGAACAAAGAACTAAGCAGAGCTTACACAAAGAGCTCGCGGTTCATATGCGCGATGATAATCCTCTGATGATTGGTACCGACTACAACCCTAAAGCGCTCAAATCCATTTTCCACACCTTGATGTTGATAGGGCCAGATTTCGATATCTATTTCCTCGACAGTCAGGGCAAAATTACGACTCATGCTGCGCCAGAAGGCACTGTGTTAGCCAACCAGATAGACTTAGCACCCATTCAACAGTTTTTAAACGACGAGCCTTATCCCATTCTGGGGGAAGATCCGATCAATCCGGGGGCTCGCAAGGTGTTTTCCGTAGCAGCGATTGAAGAGCTAGGTTCGACCGTCGGGTATCTGTACGTTTTGATTGGCAGTAATCGTCACACCGTGATTGCCAATTCGCAGGTCGACACGCCATACATCGCGCTAGCAGGGCTCATGCTTATCTCTATCCTAGGTTTTGCGGTTGGGGCTTATCTGTTGGTTAAACGTAGCCTGTTAAACCCAATAGAAGCAGTAACTAACAAACTTCAACAGCAAGCAGAGCAAGATTTTCGATTGGATCCGAACTTCATTCATCAAGTACCAGAATTGGTGCCGATTGCACGCTCGTATCAGTTGATGGCGAAGCACATTCAACAGCAGTTTTTGCAACTTGAATATCAGTCATCACACCGCAGACAAAGCTTATTACAGCTCAGTCATGATTTGAAAACGCCATTGTCGAGTGTGTTGGGTTATCTGGAAACGTGGAAGATTCAAAACCCGCAATCAGACCCGTTAATTGACGTTGCTTACCGTAATGGCAACAAGTTGTCTGAACAACTCCATTCGCTGTTAGATAGCGCCAAGAATGATAACCCGGTACCCACATATCAATACGCTTCAATCGATTTCAATGGGCTGATGAGCGAATGTTTAGAAACGATTCAAAGCCAGTATCGCCATAAGAATGTTGAGTTGAACGTTAATATGCATAATGGAATCAAGGCTGTGGGTGACAGTGATCTGCTTGAGAGGTTGATTTTGAATCTGTTAGATAATGCATTGAGGCATAGCCCAAGTGGCACCGTGGTGTCGTTAGAGGCTGGTTTTGAAGCGGATTCAAAACGGGTGAAGGTGGTGATTCATAATGAGGTTGAACAAGAAGCGCCGAACGGTTCGTTAGGTATTGGCACTAAAATCGCGCAGTCGATACTGATGTTACATCACAGCGTGCTAGAAACAACAAAGGCAGAGAACTCGTTCCAGCAAAGCTTTTACTTGCCTTCGGTATAGCTCTATCTGCCTTCGTTTAGCTTGATGTGTTCTTGCGTAGAACTAACGTTAAGCGTCTTTACTGTCTTCGTTGCCTTCGTTCACTTTCGCGTAGAAGTGAAGCAGCTCAGTTAATTCTTTAACCCAGCCAAACGCATCTTTAGGTGCGTTCTTTAAGATCTTTTCTACTTTCTCACAGTGCACTTCGATTGCGATTGCTTCTTCAAGATTGAAAGAAATTGAGTAGAAGTGCCAAAGCAGTAAGCGAGTCATTCGCTCGATGTTCTGTTGCGAGTTATCCGACTCTGAGAAGGCTAGGTTTACTTCACCAAGCGCGATAGCGGTCATTCGAAGCATTGCGTCAAATTTCGCTGATTGCATGCGTTCTTCGCTGGTGACTTCTTCTTGCTCGAACGTAAACAATTCCGTCATTGCATCTTCAGGAACAAGGCGATGAATCATTCTTAAACTAAATTCTTCTAGTTCATGGCGAGGCATGGTGATTAAGCAATTTAAGGTGTAGTCGCGTTGCATGGTGTTCTCTTGGATCTGCAAAAAGGTCGGACAGTTTAATGGAGAAGCGAGCTCAGAAAAAGCAGATTTTAGATAAGCCTACGTTTGTAGGCTTATCTGTGTACTACAAGCCCTAAAATCGATGCTTAGGGGATCTGTATTTAGGTTTGAACGCAGTATCAGGCTTTGCTGTGGCTTGGCGGTTGGTACTGCATGGACTGGTCGTTTCTCATGAATATGTTGCTCGCGACCAAACTGCCGATGCAAATAGAACCAAGGGCGAGCCAAGTCATCGCATCTGGAATCTCGTTAAAGAGCGGGATCGCCAACAAGGTTGCCACAGCGGGTGTTGCACTGCCAAAAGCGGCAGAGCGTTCAGCCCCTAAGGTATTAACCGCATAAAGGTAAGTGAACGCCGCGATTAAACCCGCCCCAACGCCTTGCAGTGCTGAATGAACGCCAAGCTCTGTAAAGGGCCAATTAGCGATTGGTGTGTCCATAAGGTGGCTTGGGAGAGTTCCAGTAAAGATTAGTACGAGTAACAGCAAAGTAGAACAGAGAGAAATAAAACCGGCACTGACTAACGCATTAAGATTAGCGACACGGGCTGAGATGGTGAACATCGCCCACATTAAACTTCCGCATAAAAACAACAAATGACCTTTGGTGTATTCAAAGTTGAAGCTGCTTAAGCTACTCCCTAAAAACAACAGTATGCCGAGCAAAACCAAACCTAAACCAACAACACGGTGTCGGCTGAGTGGCTGCTTAAAAAAGAGTACCGCAATTCCAGTTACGAACAGAGGGAGCGTGCCCGGAACAAGAGCACTGCCATGTGATACCGGAACAAACTGCATCGCCGTTCCCGCAACGAGCAGATAAGGTAATCCGCTACCTACGAACATACCCGTTAGATATCGTTTAGGGACTTCAGCAATCGTGCTGCGTGCTTTCCACATCAAAGGCAATAACACCACAGCCGGTATGAGAAATCTTGTGAGAGCGATATCGGCAGGTGTTAAATCTGAATTTGCGCCGCCTTTAAGAGACAGGAAAAAGCTCGCCCAAATGAGTAGGGTGACAGTAATAGATAAGTAGCCAAGATTCATAATATAGAAGGAGAGTGGGTGATGACTCATTATGGAGCAGTTGGTGTGCCACAGGTTGGCAAGTTTTGGCTCAACTTGAACCATCGTTGATGATTTCTGCTAATATTTATCAAATAATTAACGGATTTAACTAATCTTTGGTATTTGCTATGGATAGAATTGATAGGCACCTTCTCGAACTGCTACAAAAAGATGGTAGGTTAACCACGGCTGAACTTGCTGATGAAGTGGGGTTATCACCTTCGCCTTGTGCAAGACGAGTCAAAAGGCTAGAAGAAAAGGGCATTATTGACGGTTATCGTGTGAGCTTGTCACGAGAACAAGTCGGCATCGCAATGAGTGTGTTTGTTGAAGTGAGCTTAAACAACCACCAAGAAGTGTCGATTGATAAGTTTGAAGCGGCCATTGTAGAGATGGAGGAGGTGATCAGTTGCCACGTCGTATCTGGGGCTTATGACTATTTGCTAGAAGTGGTTAGCCCGAACTTGATGGCCTACGAGGCATTTACAAGAAAACTTCAAAGGCTCTCTAACGTCAAAGACATTCATACCCACCTTGCTATAAGACAAGTAAAAGGCAATGCACCACTGCCAATTTATACCGATTAAGCCAAACTCTGAGCAGTAACACGAAGGCAGAATGAGCTGAAAACGAAATGGTTTACTCTTGAAGTAGAAGCGCGGTCAATATCAAAAATCATCCATTAAGTGTCAGGCTTCAGGCAATAAAAAACGGAGCCCCTCGTGAAAGGTGCTCCGTATATGATAGGTGCAAAACTTAGTGATACTTAAAGTTAGAGATTGAACAATCCCCAGTTTGTGCATTAATTCTGAATGAAAAAGCATGTGAATGATAATCCACGCCGTCATTCCAAATTGTCTCTCCAAATATCTTACATAGCTCTAGCTCACTTACTGAACCGAACTCTTCCATGTGTTTAGCTACAGATAAAAGTTTACCTCTTATCTCTGCAGTCCATTCCGTGTTACTCAAGCAGTTGAAAGCCATAGTCTTTTGCATATTACCTAGCCAAAATGTTTCTTGTTATTAAGTTATATGAAGATTCATGATAACAATTTTCTGGCGTTTGTAAATCTATTTTGTGATGAATATCTCACATACTCGCTTGCATTGGTCGGAAATTGAACTTTATTGTTGATGGATAGCACATTACTTTTACAACCTATTGATAAAGCTTTGATTAACGAGTTCTTAGAATATTATGAATGGGATTGGGCATATTTATCGGAAAAGTCCAGTCGAACGAGTGAGAGAATCTAATGGTGATTTCAGTTTGATGCATCGTTTACCGGTTGGTTTATGTGGCGCGCTTCATCAATCATCGTCGCTTCTCTGCGGTATTTTGAAGACAGCTGACGGAATTTTTCACTGAGTGTATGGAGATCTCGGGAGAGTGATTGTGAGCTTTGGACGTGCACCTGCGCGCTTTCTGCCTGGCGTGGGAGTTTTGCTTTGGTGCAGTGTTTGGCGACGGCTTGCCATGAATACGCTAGAGAGTCAGCGCCTTCAAGTTCACTAGACACAACATACGCCTGTTGTAGCAAAACCTCGGAGACGTCATACGCGGTATTCATATGATTATTGAGCTGCACATTAAACCTTTCTTCGTACTTTGCCCAAAGCTCAATGATCTGCTTTTCATTAAAGTGTTTAGATAACAATGTCTGTGACTCATAGGTTGAAAGAACTTGGTTGAACTCTTTGGTGTACTGATTATAGCGACCTTCAAAAGAGAGTTGACGATCCAACAGTGTTTGCCAGTTTTCACGGTCACAATGATTCGCTAGAGCGACCTTGGCACTCAAAGTTACGCTTACAATGATAACCTTCCCCCAAAAACTCATGACTTTCCTCTACTTACCGTGCGCTCTATTGAGAGTATAGATGAGCAGCAGCATGAGTTGATGTACACTTGAGACATACCTATAACGGAAGAGCTGGTGGATTTGATGAAAAAAGCGCTGATCGCTTTACTTGTGTTGTTGATATTGGGCGGAGGGGGAGGAGCGGCATATTACTTCTTGGTCATGAATAAAGACCCAATCCCACAAGAGAAAACGGAAGAGCCGGCGTTAGAAGCTACCGAGCAATCTGAATCTGACCTTGTACCCATCATGGATCTTCAGCCTGAACCCGAGCAGACGGAATTTTACGTTTTGGAGAGAAAGCTTGAAGTGGTCGAGCAACCTGAAATTGATGGCTTGATAACAGATTACCTCTATAAAGGAGAAAAGGTGGTGGTACTCGAGAAACAAGGCGAATGGGCACGTATCTCAGACTATATAGTCCTTAAAGAAGGCGGCCCACAGACGGCGGAATGGGTCTCTATGTCAGGCTTATCGAATGATGAAGTCATTATTTCGGAAAAAGAAAGTAAAGAGATATTGGATTCCTATTTGGTTAAGTCTGATGACCTTAAGATCCATCAAGAAAAATTCCGTAATTCGGTGGCTAAACTGATCTCTGAAGGGAAGTGTGTCCCAAGTGATTTTGAAGAATTAGGCGGATGGGTGAAATCTGTTAAGTACAGCAATCGAGATGTATATTTTATTTATTGTGGTGGGTTGTCCCTTGAAAACAAAATTTATCTTGATGTAAATACAAATGAAATATTTACGAAGTAAGATCCCACGCTCTATTTATTAATGCTATTTACTTAAGCCCACTCATAGATTGAGTGGGCTTTTTTTGTCTATTCATAATGCTCATCTTCCCCATTTAGAATGTTAATTATATTGAAGCTTATATAGAATTATTAGGAACCATTTATTAATGGCTAATAAGAGTTTTGCTATTATTCTCGTGATCAATCATTTCAAATTCCCACATTGCATAATTCTTGAAACAAGCTGAGAGATATAGATTTATTTCGTATTTACAAAGGCTTATCTGCTTGGTGATAAAAGTAAAATTAAATAAACCTTATTAATATCAGAGTTTTGCGTTGATTTACATATTCGTAACATTTCATTGATTTTGGGATGTAAGTCTAGTTTTTAATCATAATACGAAAATATTTTATATTTGTAATAATACTTTTTGATTTTGAGTTGTAAGGTTTAATTAAAGCAAAACGTAAAGTTTAATTATCAACTAAGACATTATCTTATTAACATCATTGTTATTTAATTGCTTGTAAGGGATGGAACCATTAATGAAAAAGCTTGCTTTAATTACAGGGTCAAAAGGCGGTATCGGCTCAGCAATTTCCTCTAAATTAGTTGCAGACGGCTATCGTGTTATCGCGACTTATTTTACTGGAAATTACCAATGTGCCTTGGATTGGTTTAACGAAAAACAATTCACCGAAGATCAAGTGAGATTGTTTGAATTAGATGTTACCAATACTGCGGAATGTGCGCTGAGCTTAAGCAAGTTGTTAGAGGAAGAAGGCACGGTGGATGTGCTAGTCAATAACGCAGGTATTACACGTGATAGCGTCTTTAAAAAGATGGATGCCGAAGCGTGGAAAGAGGTTATCGAAACGAACTTAAACAGTTTGTTCAACGTGACTCAACCTTTGTTCGCTCCTATGTGTGAAAAGGGTAACTGCCGAGTCATCAACATCTCTTCCGTCAATGGTCTTAAAGGTCAATTTGGACAAACTAACTATTCAGCAGCGAAAGCTGGAATGATTGGTTTCTCTAAAGCATTGGCTGCGGAAGGCGCTCGTAGCGGCGTAACAGTTAACGTGATTGCCCCTGGCTACACAGCAACGCCTATGGTTGAGCAAATGAAACCTGAAGTACTGGATTCAATCAAGAACCAAATCCCGATGAAACGCTTAGCGACACCTGTTGAAATTGCAGACGCAGTGGGCTTTTTAGCGAGTGAATCTGGCGCGTACATTACAGGCGAAACATTGTCTGTGAATGGCGGCTTGTACATGCACTAATTGGCGAAACTCAAGGGATTGGAATGATGGAAAAAGTATTTATTGTTGCGGCTAAGCGCACTCCTATTGGTGCATTTACCGGGTCGCTAAAAAACGTATCTGCAGGCGAGCTGGCTGGCGTTGCGATCAAAGGTGCACTTGAGTCTGTCGATCTTTCGTTAGATGCGATTGATGAAGTGATCGTCGGCAACGTGATTTCGGCAGGTCAAGGCATGGGGGTTGCTCGTCAGGCTTCCATCTATGCAGGGCTTCCTGAAGAAACACCAGCATACGGTGTGAACATGATTTGCGGAAGCGGCATGAAATCAGTGATGGACGCAGCGGCGCACATCAAAGCACAAGATGCTGAAGTGGTTATTGCTGCTGGCGTTGAAGTGATGTCACAAATTCCTTTTGTGGTACCAGCGAGCGTTCGTAATGGTCACAAAATGGGTGACATCTCAATGAAAGACTTACTGGTTGGTGATGGCTTAACCGATGCGTTTAATCACTACCACATGGGCATGACCGCTGAAAATATTGCGAACACGTTGAATATTTCGCGCCTAGCTCAAGATAACTATGCCTTAGAGAGCCAACAAAAAGCCGTTGCTGCGATTGAGGCGGGTAAATTTAACGAGCAAATCGTGCCTGTAGAAGTTAAGCAGCGCAGACAAACTGTCACTTTTGATACCGATGAGTACCCGAAGTCAGATGCAACCTTCGAAGGTCTACAAAAGCTTCGTCCTGCCTTTGACCGTGAAGGAACAGTCACGGCTGGTAACGCTTCGGGCATCAATGATGGCGCGAGTGCAATCATCTTAGCGTCTGAATCGGCGGTAGCGAAACATGGTCTAACACCTTTAGTGGAACTGACCAGTTACGCACAGTCTGGTCTGGACCCAAAGATCATGGGTTTAGGACCCGTAGAAGCTGTTTCGAAAACGCTTGATAAGGCGAATCTAACTCTAGAAGAAGTAGATTTGTTTGAATTGAATGAAGCGTTTGCAGCTCAAGCTCTTGGCGTGATGTACCAATTGTCAGAGCAGCATGATTTACCGCTTGATGCGTTCAAGCCAAAGGTCAACGTCAATGGTGGTGCAATCGCGCTTGGCCATCCTTTAGGTGCTTCAGGCAATCGAATTATTGTTTCACTCATCCATGAAATGCTTGAACAGAAAACGACTTATGGCGTTGCTTCACTCTGTGTGGGTGGAGGAATGGGAACCGCTGTTTTGCTAAAAGGTATGGAAGGTTAGAACCTGACATATCGGTGGCAAGCTTAAAAAGATCGATTCAGCTTTGCAAAGCATCGTGAGTTAGTCGATGAGCGTCGGCTGAATTGATAGTGACACAAATTTATTAAACTATGTATTCATCAGGAGTTATTTATGTACACGGATATTTTCAAAACAATTACTGACCAAACTGAAAAGCAATTTGAACCGTACTTAAAGTTCAACAAGTTGGTTGCAAAGAACGTCCAAACGATGACAGAGCTGCAAATGAATGCGATGCAGACTTACACGGACATGGGTCTTGCGCAAATGAAGGCAGTGACTGAAATCAAAGACGTGACTAGCCTAACGGCTTTCAACAGCCAGCAACTAGCAGCACTAACTCAACTGTCTCAACAGATGATGAGTGATAGTTCAAAGCTTCAAGCTGTGGCTAAAGAGTTTAAAGAAGATGTTGAAACACTAACAACTGAAAACTTGAAAACAGTTACACCTGCATAAATAAAATCGCCATCGAGTTAGCACTGTGTTTACTGTGAGGCTCGGTGGCGATTTTCCGATTATTGGAGTCATGTTATGTTTCAACACTTCTTTTCGGACTACCTTGTTAAACTTCAACAAACAAACCAGCAATGGTGGGAAAGCTTTGAACAAAACAAGGAAGCCGCGCAATCTCCCCTCAATCAAGCGATGCAAGAATTGAACTTTGATGATGCATCAAAAATCTTCGAACAAGCCGCCAACCAGCCCGCAGTTCTACTTCAGCTACAATCTCAATGGTGGGAACAGCAACTTAAGATCTGGCAGAATGCCGCGCTGATGGGCAACACCGAAAGTGTTATTTCTGAAGATCGCAGCGATAAGCGCTTTATTGATGAAGCTTGGAAAAACGACCCGTTCTACAGCTTTATCAAGCAATCCTATTTGTTATTCAGTAAAAGCTATATTGATACCATCAACTCTATCGAAGGTATTGACGATAAAACTAAAGAACGTGTTGCGTTCTTTTCGCGTCAGGCAATCAATGCACTGTCGCCAAGCAATTTTATTGCAACTAACCCAGAGTTGATGAAACTGACGCTTGAAAGAAATGGTGAAAACCTGCTTGATGGATTAGAGCAGTTACAAGCAGACGTTGAAGCGAGCGCCGATATCCTCAAGATCCGTATGACTAACAATAACGCTTTCCGATTAGGTGTTGATGTTGCTAACACCGAAGGTGATGTTGTCTTTCAAAACGAATTGTTTGAACTGATTCAATACTATCCTAAGACACCGCAGGTCAATGCGACGCCTTTGCTGATCGTCCCGCCATTCATCAACAAGTACTACATTCTTGACCTTCGTGAGAAGAACTCGATGGTGCGCTGGCTGCTAGAGCAAGGACATAGCGTATTCATGATGTCTTGGCGCAACCCAGGTGAAGCGCAGAAAGACTTAGAATTTGGCGACTATGTCACTGAAGGCGTAGCGAAAGCCGTGACGGCAATTGAAGACATCACAGGTAAAGAGCAAATCAACGCCGCAGGTTACTGCATTGGTGGCACTGTGCTCGCTTCAACTGTCGCTTATTACGCCGCAAAGCGTATGAAGAAACGCATTAAAACCGCGACTTTCTTTACGACCTTGTTAGACTTCTCTCAGCCGGGAGAGGTGGGTGCCTATATCAATGAAACGATCATCAACGCTATAGAGAAACAGAACGACGCTAAAGGTTTCATGGATGGTCGCTCATTAAGCGTGACATTCAGCTTGCTTCGTGAAAACAGCTTGTACTGGAACTACTACATCGATAACTATCTCAAGGGCAGCAGTCCAATGGAGTTTGACCTGCTGTATTGGAACAGTGATAGCACTAACGTTGCCTCTACATGCCATAATTTCTTGCTGCGAGAGCTTTATCTTGAAAACAAACTGGTTAAAGACAAAGGTGTGAAAGTAGGCGGTGTTTGGATCGATTTGAATAAGATCAAGATACCAAGCTATTTCATCTCTGCGAAAGAAGACCATATTGCCTTGTGGCAGGGGACTTACCGCGGTGCACTGAATACCGGTGGTAACAAGACGTTTGTGCTTGGTGAATCAGGTCATATCGCAGGTATTGTTAATCATCCAGACAAGAAGAAGTACGGCTTTTGGCTCAACGATAACCTAGACGATTCTGCAGATGAGTGGCTATCGAACGCTACTCACAACGAAGGTTCATGGTGGACTCACTGGAATCATTGGTTACAGGGTTTTGAAGCTGACGAAAAAATCGAACCTTTCAATCAAGGCTCTGAGCTTAACCCTGTGATTGGTAAAGCGCCGGGTAGCTATGTAAAACAGGTGCTGCCGATTGTCGATCAAGAGCAGGTTGATAAAGAGACTGCAGAGAAAGAAGCGCCAGAAAACGAAGCTTAGGGCGTTAAGTCACATTCAATTATAAAGAAACACAACGTCAGATAATAAAAAAGCCACTGAAGTCAGTGGCTTTTTCGTATCAACTCATATCAGAATTTACTGGTAGAAGTTGACGTCATCTCGATTGTTAATCGATTTCTTTGTCTTTACCCATAGATAAAATCCAAAGAGATACGGCTGCAACACCTGCGAAGCCGCCAAGAATGATAACTGGCATAGCGCTGTAACCTAGGATGTGCCAAATTACGCTTTCTAAAGTACTCATTCAATCGCTCCTTATTGCCAGCCTTCAACGCCGTGCATGTCTGGTAGTTTGTGTGCAATACCTTTGTGACAGTCCACACACGTTTTTTCACCAGAAGCTAGCGCAGTCGAGTGTTGTTTCGCACTACGAGGGCTCTGCTCTGAGAAGTCCATGTAATCGAACTGGTGACAGTTACGACACTCAAGTGAATCGTTCTTTTTCAATCGAGCCCATTCGCGTTCCGCTAGGTGAGCACGACGTGCCTTGAACTTTTCTTCGGTATTGATGGTTTTCGCAATAAAGTGTGCATATAGCTCTTTAGATGCTTGAACCTTACGAACAATTTTATCTGTCCATTCATGAGGTACGTGACAATCTGAACAGATAGCACGAACACCAGAACGGTTAGAGTAGTGAATTGTCTCTTGGATTTCAGCAACGATAGGTGCGTGACAGCCAGAACAGAATTCTTCTGTGTTGGTCGCCTCCATACCCGTGTTGAATGCACCCCAGAACAAAAGACCACCCGAGAAACCCAAGAATAAAACAACGCCTACGGCTGCTTTACTTGGCGTCGCGAGTCTTTTCCAAAACGCTTTAAGTAATTTTATCATATATAGCCTCTCTTACAGTCCGGCTACGATTAACGCAGTGAATCTACAGGTTTGAACTCGTTCTCAACTAGTGGCTTAGCATTAGCTTGAGGTACGTGACACTGTAGACAGAAGTAACGACGAGGTGATACGTCTGCAAGTACCGCATCTTCACGGTTCATGTAGTGAGTTACACTCACTTTAGTCGCACCCATTTCTTTTGCGTTTTTCCAGCTGTGGCAAGAAAGACACTTGTTAGCGTTAAGAGAAACTTCATAGCTACGAATAGTATGAGGTACTAGAGGTGGTTGGTACACGTAGTCACTCTCAAGTACTTGGTCACGAGGGAACTTTTTGAAGTCATCTGCTGCGCGAGTTGCTTCAAGTTCACTTGCACCACGTAGAGATTCTACGCCACCAATGCCGCCTGGGTTATCCAGCTCAGCTTCAGCTTGAACTGCACCAGCTAGCAAAAGACCAGCTGATAGTAGGGCAGTAATCAGTTTTTTCATGGTTAATTTCTCCGCCTAAAGGCTAATTCTTTGAGTGGACTACTTCTTTCAAAAAGTAACGAAAAAAGTAGTCGCAATATTAAATACGTTAGATCTTGTATCTAGGTTCTAAAAGCGCTTGGCTATTAAGAAACCTTAGTGATCTTAACTGGACACTTCTTGTAATCCGTCTGTTTAGACAGAGGATCCGTTGCATCCAAGATCAACTTGTTGATCAGAATTCTTGCATCAAAGAATGGTACGAATACCAAGCCTTGTGGTGGACGGTTACGGCCACGAGTTTCAACACGAACGCGTACTTCACCACGTTTGTTTTCGATAAGAACTTCATCACCACGGCGAAGGCCACGAGCTTTAGCATCTGCAGGGTGGATGTAACAAAGTGCATCCGGCACTGCTTTGTAAAGTTCTGGTACACGACGAGTCATAGTACCTGTGTGCCAGTGTTCAAGAACACGACCTGTACATAGCCACATATCGTATTCATCGTTTGGTACTTCTGGTGGCGCTTCGTATGGAGCATTGATGATCAGTGCTTTACCATCTGGCTTGCCGTAGAAGTCCCAATCAGAACCTTTCTTAGCGTATGGATCTGAACCTTCTTTAAAGCGCCATAGTGTCTCTTTACCGTCAACAACAGGCCAACGTAGACCACGAACTTGGTGGTAGCGATCGTATGGTGCTAAATCGTGACCGTGGCCGCGACCAAAGGCTGCGTATTCTTCGAATAGACCTTTTTGAACATAGAAACCTTGAGCTTGTGCATCGTCGTTAAGCTCTTGAGCTTCAGACAGTGGGAATGCATCAACGTTGCCGTTTTTGTAAAGCACGTCGTACATCGTTTTACCACGATGTTCAGGTGCTTTAGCAAGAAGCTCTTCGCCCCAAACTTCTTCAACGGTGAAGCGTTTAGAGAACTCCATGATTTGCCATAGGTCAGATTTCGCTTCACCTACAGTTTTAACTTGTTGGTACCATGCTTGTGTACGACGCTCTGCGTTACCGTAAGCACCTTCTTTTTCGATCCACATTGCTGTTGGAAGGATAAGGTCAGCAGCTTGAGCTGTTGCCGTTGGGTATGGGTCAGAACATACAATGAAGTTGTCTGGGTTACGGTAACCTGGCAGACGTTCAGTGTTGATGTTTGGACCAGCTTGCATGTTGTTGTTACACATTACCCAGTAAGCGTTGATCTTACCGTCTTTAAGCATACGGTCTTGAACAACAGCGTGAGCACCTGGTTTCGGTGGGATAGTGCCTTCTGGAAGTTTCCAGATGTCTTCTGCAATCTTACGGTGTTTAGGGTTAGCAACAACCATATCTGCCGGTAGACGGTGAGAGAACGTACCAACTTCACGAGCTGTACCACACGCAGATGGTTGGCCAGTTAGTGAGAATGGGCTGTTACCTGGAGTAGAAATCTTACCTGTAAGAAGGTGGATGTTGTACACAAGGCTGTTCATCCATACGCCACGAGTATGTTGGTTCATACCCATAGTCCAAAGTGACATTACTTTGATGTTTGGATCTGCGTATTGCTTAGCCAGCTTGATAAGGTCGTCTTGAGATACACCTGACATTTCAGACGCTTTCTCTACTGTGTATTCAGCAACAGAAGCTTTGTACTCTTCGAAGCTAATATCAGTCATTTTGCCTGAGTTAGGGTTCGCAGCTGCTTTCTGTAGTGGATCATCGTCACGAAGACCGTAACCGATGTCTGTCGTTGCTTGCTTGAAGTGTGTGTGCTTCTTCACGAAGTCCCAGTTAACTGCATCGTTTTGAATGATGTAGTTTGCTACGAAGTTCGCAATAGCAAGGTCAGACTGAGGGTTGAAGATGTAACCAGTGTCAGCAAGCTCGAAAGAACGGTGGTAGTAAGTAGACAGTACGTTTACTTTAACGTGTGGGTGGCTTAGACGACGGTCTGTAATACGAGTCCATAATACAGGGTGCATTTCTGCCATGTTTGAACCCCACAGTACGAATGCGTCTGCGTGTTCAAAGTCATCGTAACAACCCATTGGCTCATCGATACCGAAAGTACGCATGAATGCGCCTACCGCTGAAGCCATACAGTGACGAGCGTTTGGATCGATGTTGTTTGAACGGAAGCCCGCTTTCATCATCTTAACGGCTGCGTAGCCTTCCATTACTGTCCATTGGCCTGAACCGAACATACCAACACCTGTTGGACCGTTCTTCTTCAGTGAAGCTTTCCATTTCTCAGCCATTACGTCGAAAGCTTTGTCCCAAGATACTGGTGCGAAATCACCATCTTTATGGAACTCACCATCTTTCATACGCAGTAGGGGAGTCTCAAGACGGTCTTTGCCGTACATGATTTTTGAAAGGAAGTAGCCTTTAATACAGTTAAGGCCTTTGTTTACAGGAGCTTCTGGGTCGCCTTGAGTAGCAACCACTTTACCGTTTTGAGTACCTACTAGTACCGAACAGCCCGTACCACAAAAACGACAAGGCGCTTTATCCCACGTGATTTTTGTTTGATCAGAGCTAGCAATCAGGTTGGTTGCTGTTGCTGGTAGAGATACACCTGCAACGGCTGCCGCTGATGCAGCTGCGTTTGCTTTCACAAACGCACGTCTTGTCATTTTCATACTTCACCCTCAAGTTGAGAATTGTTGCTTCCAGTTTCTAAATCCGTTTCGTCTAGTCCAGTCTCGATTTGGTGGTAAACCAAAGCTGTCCCTAAAACGTTCGTAATATTATTAATTTCTTCGATGGTGTCCGTTACAAAACCTTGGTTTTCGGTTTCTAGAACCACTATGATTTTGCCTTCAGGACTGCTGCCGTAAATCTCTGCATTATCGAATTTCTCGATTTGTGCTTTGATCTCGTCTAGATGCTCTGGGCTCACATGAACGACTAAACTTGATATATGCACTTCATTTAGTGCCATAAATTGCTCTCGTTATTTTTGTTTTATGCATTACTCACAAGAATAGCTGAAGTAGGACAAACTGCTACGCAGGCTCCACAACCGCTACACTCATCTAACTCGATTTTTGGTAGAGCAACACCGCCTGCTCTAAGTTGAAATTGAATGGCCATAGGTTCACACATGTCACCACAGCTTCGGCATTCAACATTTTGTTGCGCTAAGCACTTATCAGAGATACTTGCTTTTGCTTGCCAAGGCTCTCCTTGCTTTGGCTTAAAAATAGGTTCGGGACAAACGTCAGCACATTGGTAGCAAAACGTGCATTCGTCTTTTGAAAAGTCGACAGTAGGAAAACCACCGTCGCCAACAATGATGATGTGCGTCTCGCAACTTTCGATGCATTTGCCGCAACGTGTACAATCATCTGTAAAGCTTTCTAGGTTGTTAATCCAAGGCAATCTAATTTGGCTTGAATCTACTTTTTGCCTAGAAAATAGGCGTCGTCTCGATAGGTCTACCACTAAATGCCTACTTGTGTTGCTAAGATGTTGTAATTGTAGATCATTGTTTCGTTAATATCTTGTCATTTATCCTCACAAGTAGTGTAGTTTTAGAAATATTTGTATAAATACCCCTTAAGGGCTAAATGGGATTCTATATTGTCTTAGATCAATAAATTACGAAGCGTTTGGTCACATATTGAATGGAGCTCTGTTTTTTGATGTGTGACAATAGGTTTCGGACAGCCACTTATTTACATTCAGGATATTGATTTTGCTTATTAAACCTGTTTCATCTGTAACGAGTACAATAGCTAAATCACTGCTATCCATACTTCTTCTTTCGGTTGCTACCACTGGTTTTGCGATCTTCACATTGGCGTCAAGTCTAAACGACGCAGAGGCTGTTAACGTGGCTGGTTCAATGCGCATGCAAAGCTATCGTTTAGCCCATGATATTCAAATAGAATCTGTCGATTACGAATCTCATATTCATGAATTCGAAAGCTCTCTTTACTCGCCATCCATGACCAACTTAGTCAGTTGGAATGTGCCAGCTGACATTACACAAGACTACTATCTGATTATTGGCCGTTGGCATGAATTGAAACAAGTCTTGAATAGTGAAGATCGCGATCACTACCTCGTGTTGGTTGAAAATTTCGTGGCTGAAATCGATGGCTTCGTTTATAAGCTGCAAGAGTTCTCTGAAGATAAGTTAATAAAGTTAGCGTGGGCTGGTGGTATAGGCCTCGGTGGAATTCTGGTCATATCTCTTTTTGTTGTTCACTTTGTACGTAAACAAGTTGTTAAGCCACTGCACGCGCTCGTTGGAGCCAGTCAGCGGATCAAAAACAGTGACTTTGAGGTGGAATTAAAGGTCACCAACAATAATGAACTGGGCATTCTGACTAAGACGTTTAACTCGATGGCTAAAGATTTGGGCGTGCTGTATCGAAACCTTGAGTCAGTTGTAGACGCTAAGACAGTCGAGTTGCAAAACGCCAACCAATCTTTGCAGGCACTTTATCACTCTTCACAAGAACTTACGGTTACACGTATCGCCCCAGAAAACTTCCGAGCTATTCTGCAGCACCTAGTCAGTCTAGACGGAATAGAGTCGTTAAGGCTTGAGATAGCTGATAACTCGGGTCGTTCATTGATTATGGATGAAGGGTATGATTCGAACTTGGATTATGAAAAGTTTGAAATGAAGTTGGATGATAACGAGCTTATCTTGGGCTATTTATATTGTTCATATCATCATGGTCATTCAACTAAGACATTAATTGAGAGTTTTATTCAACTCTTATCGCGAGCTATCTATTATAATCGCGCGCAGAAGAAAGCCGAACAGCTTATTATTATGGAAGAGCGCGCGACGATTGCCCGTGAGCTGCATGACTCGTTGGCTCAATCACTGTCGTACTTGAAAATTCAAGTGACGCTGTTGAAGCGCGTGATTGGTAAATTGCCAGAACAACAGCATCGAGAGCAATCTGAACAAATAGCGTCGGAAATCGGCAACGGTTTAGCTGATGCCTATACTCAATTACGAGAGCTGCTCACGACCTTTAGGTTGACGATAAAAGAGGGCAACTTCGGAGATGCTTTGAGCACCATGCTTGAAGAACTCAGCGAAAGAACAGATGCAAAGATTAACCTAACCAATAATCTTTCATCCATAGAGCTTGATGCACATAGTCAGGTTCACTTGCTTCAGTTGATTCGTGAGGCAACAATAAATGCAATAAAACACGCCAATGCCGACTTGATAGATGTATGCTGTATCGATGAGGACGGTGAAGTATTAGTCGTGATTAAAGATAATGGAGATGGCTTTGACTCAAGTAGTTCCAAGACGAACCACTACGGGATGAGCATTATGCAGGAGCGTGCGGCAAGACTGAATGGCGACTTAACGATTGAAGCAGCTCAAGGTGAAGGCTGTACAGTCATATTGAAATATAAAAGTTTGAAGGAAGTTAAAGTTGACGATTTGTAAAGTAATGCTGGTTGATGATCATCCATTGATGCGTAGAGGTATAAGCCAATTACTGAGCTTTGAAGATGAATTCGAAGTGATTGCAGAAGCAAGTAACGGTACTGAAGCAGTCGCTCTTGCCCATGAAGAAGAACCTGATTTGATCTTATTGGATCTTAATATGAAAGGTATGTCTGGACTTGATACGCTGAAAGCACTTCGTACTGATGGCTCAAGTGCTAACATCGTTATTCTAACGGTTTCTGATAGCCCTGCAGACATAGAAGCGATCGTAAAAGCGGGCGCTGACGGTTACTTGTTGAAAGACACAGAACCCGATGAGTTAATCGAACTGCTTAAGCAAGCACACAGCGGTGACAAGGCATACAGCAGTGTGGTTGCTCGTTACCTGAACGACGCCGGTAGCCGCAACGATATCTTCGACCAACTGACTGAACGCGAAATGCAAATCCTTCAAGAAGTTGCGAAAGGTTACCGCAACAAACAGATCGCTGATCACCTGTTTATTTCTGAATCGACAGTTAAGGTACATATGAAAAGCTTGCTGAAAAAGCTGCAAGTGCCTTCACGTACTGCTGCCACGGTTCTGTATCTAGAGCGCTATGGTGAAATGAAGTAGGGCTTGTTCCTTTGAAATAAAACTATTTCAAGCCTGACTGCTTATATGTGTCTCGATAGTCTTAACGATGTTGAGACAGTGATATTAAAAAAGGCGCTGAACTTATTAAGTTCAGCGCCTTTTGTTTAAGCATTTTATATCGATATTGGTATTACTAAGTAGCTGTGCTTACTAACGTTGGCTTACGCTGCCATAGGAACCAATACAAGCGTACCGAAGATAACGGTAATAAGACCGCAGATTACCGGTACAGACGTACGTTTCACGACTTCAAATGGGCTGATTTTACCCATACCAGAAGTCGCTACGATTACGCCAGATACTGGAGAAATTGTGCGGCCTAAGTTAGACGCTTGAAGCATTGGGATGATTAGGAATGCTGGGTTCAAGCCCATTTTCGCCGCTAATGATGGAGCCAGTTCTACGAATGCATAGAAAGGCGCATTACCAGAACCTGTCGCGATAGCTGCAGCAACTGTTAGACCTGTTAGAATAAGCATCAATGCGATACCGCCTGCACCTGCAGATTCAGCAAGACCAATTAAGTTATCAATTGCACCGATAGACATTAGACCTTGAGCAAATACGCCCGCCGCAACCAACAGCATTACCACGCCTTTGAACGCGTCAGCCATGCCTTGGTAGCAAGAGTCTAAATCTTCTAGTGTTTTCTCGCCGTCAAACTTCTTAACAACGTAATCGATAACTGCACCCACGAAGATAGAACCTACCACAATGGTGTAGATATCAAGTGAAAGCCCTGGAATCGTACGACCGTTGAATAGGAAAACGCCGATGATAGGTAGGAATGGAAGCGCAGCGTAGAAAGCTGGTGCCGTTGTTTCGATTTCAGAAACGTCAACTTTTTCCATTGGTGTGTTTTCTTTCTTATCTAGGTATTTGTTCCAGAAGAAAGCCGCACCTGCCATCACGATGATCGCACAGATAGAAACAGGCAGTACTGTTTGAACCGCAAACACATCAAGAGACATGCCTGATTTTTCTGCCGCGATAACCACATCGCCAGAGGTCGGTGAAAGAATGATGGCTGCAGGTGATGCACAAACCGCAACTGCTGCTGGGCGAGAAATACCCATTGCCGTCATCATTGGGAATAGGGTTGCCATCAATAGCACACCAAGACCCGTTGCAGAACTTACTGCTAGAGACATTAGACACGCTACGATGTAAGCCGCAACAAGAAGTACATATGGAGATTTGATAGCAGCAAGCGGTTTAGAGAATTGTTTCACTACCACGTTGTTAGCACCAATGTGCGTCATGTAAGAAGCAAAGCCACAAAGTAGCATGATTTGCATGCCTAGGCCGCCCCCGCGGTACTGAAGCATGTACTTAACAAATTCTAGTGAGTCGGTAACCATGTTACCTGTTGAAGCGACCTTAGCTGGTAAGACTGTGTGACCAATAAGGCCAGTAATAAGAAGTAGGGCAAGGCCAGCAGTTAGTAATACACCTGCCGCTTTATAGCCTTTCACAATAAAGTAACCAACAGCAATAGTAATCACCAATCCGATCAAGAGCTCTAACATAGAAATCTCCACAAAGTTTAAAAAATATAAGAAAGTGTTTCAGAATATGACAATGAATGTACAGAAAACTGCACTGTGGCACGAGGCATAGTTGAGGTTGATATGATCTAAGACAAACATTTTTTTCGATGTTAATTGTGGTTATAAATCGTGATTAACTACTGTTGTTTAGATGTTAATAAACAAATTTTGTGGCTCGTTAGAATATAACTTGGATCACCTTTGATTGTTCTAGTTGCATATGGAAGTGTTGTTTTATAAATCGCGAGTGTTTTTTGTGCTTTGGAAGGAAACGTGTAACGAAGTGGGTATTTATCGGGGTAAAGAGATGAGAATCTTAGCTTTGAAGCTTACTTATGTTTAACGCCTACTTATTTCCTTTAAGTAAGCGTTAAAACACAAGCAGTCACCAAAATATAATTAAGCTTAAAAATAGCGAGCGAGTTTAGTTCATATCAACGTTAGGGGTGTCATTTGAATACGTTGGCAGTTCAGAACAGACGACCTTCTTACAAAAATGAATCATCCCATAGCGAGTAACGAGCAAAAGCTCTTCTCTATTCAATGGAATGTAAGGCATCGCGTCAGAAGATAGGGTAGACCCTTCACTTATCATGACCTTTTCGTAAAACGACAACTCGCGATTCGGGATGATTTGCTGGTGTTGGTTCTCATCCAGTGAGATGTCGTGTTGAGTGGCAGAGTAAGATCCCGATGACGTAAAGCCGACTTGCTTAGTCGATACGTACAATAGGTCATAACTGTCATTCTTCTTAAATTCGATGTTAATAGAAGACTGGTTATGAATCATATTATTGGACGGGTTAATAATCGACGCTGTATTTGCTAAATAATGCCCTTCAAGATGTGATTTAGGAATAAAAGTAGAAAGCCACCCGACTAATACGCCAAGCAGTACCACAAAAATTGCTGTATTCGTTTTGTTATTCACAAGCCACTCCTTTAAATCCGGCAGGGAAGCTCAGAGATTTTCCTGAATTATCGATGATGATTTTTCGTCCCTTATATTCATAAAGCGTCACGTTGAATAATTCATTAAAAGTGAATTCGTCGGATTCAATTTTACATGAGATAAAATGCTGACCCACGAGATCTTCGCCTAGGCTATTTCTATCTAAATAAGAAAACAAATAATGGGATAAACCTGCAGTCACTACAAATAATGCAACCAGTGCTAATAGACTGTTTGTTTTTTTCGTAGCGACCGTTGTCTCGGTTGTTGAGCTTTTTGTCGCTGTGCTGTTTTCAGGATGTTTCGTTTCTTGTTTTGGTTGCGATTGAATTTTACGCAGCGCGCGTTCTTTGTCTTGTGTCACTTGTCCTGCAAATCGGTAGCCTTTACCACGCTCAGTGACAATGATCATTCCGCTCTTATCTTCTAACGCTTTTCGGCAAATCGAGATGGTTTGCATTAGGCTGCCATCTTCTACGTAAATACCTTTAGACACCCACACCTGCTCAATTAGAACTTGGCGAGTGATCACCTCATTAGGTCTCGAGATAAAAAACTTAAGCAGCTCTGATTCATTAGAACCTATTGGGTACGTACGGCCCGTCTTAAAGTGATGGATTTCACTCTCTTCTAAATTGACCTGTATATCATCATTGATAATAAATTCAGCAGACATCTGGGTTCTCATTATTATAAGCGTTCTAACCTAAATATAACAAATCTTACAACAAACATAAACTTACTGACTTCATCGTCTTTGATATTTAAGTGTATGAATTTATGGTAATTATCAACCTAATTAGATTTCCTTATATACCTTTTTGAGGTTGTTTAATGTGGTTTCAGGTGCTTGCCGTTAGTAGCTATTGGATCATTAGCGGGTGACGCTGATTTAGTGGGTGTGGGTTAATTGCTCAAATTTCTTACGTAGTTTTATCAACGTGTCATTCCAACTCTGTGTTGCCTTGCTCTCTACGAATAAAAGTCGAGTTTACCTCCGACTCAATCGGCAATTCAAATAACGATAAATCGCATGACCACACCAGTTAAATGCGAAAGCTACGAAGGAGCTGTTTTGAAAGATTTCAGTAAGCCATATATATGTGGACTAATTACGCTTGCCTTACTCGGCTGTCAGTCTGAAGACTCGACTCAAGATGCCGTTTCGGTATTGGTTCCCTACAACATTAATGAACTACCAAAACCAAACGATGGGTATGGGTATGACGACGATGGAACAATATCCGGTGTCGGTGAAGACGTTGCCGCAATGTCATCGACCAATGATGCTTATTATCAGGACTACAACAATTCATACGCAGCCCTAGACGGTTGGGGACTTTGTGCGGAACCGATTTTAATTCCGCTTCAAAGTGTTAATTCGGACAAACGTTATCCACTCAATAACGAAACCTTAGCCGGGAATGTTGTATTAATTGATGACCTAACAGGCGAAGAAGTCGTCACTCAAATATCCGCTGATGGTTCCAATATTAAAATTCAATGTGAATCAGGTTTAGTTGAAAGTCGTACTTATTCGATTGTAGTAACGGATGGGGTAAAAACTGAATTTAATGAACCGTTAAAAGCAGACGCTAGTTTTGATGAATTGATTTATTCAGATGTTCCATTAAATAGTGAAAAAGAAGAAGTTCTTCATGCTCAGATAATTAATGCCATTAGCTCATATCAAGCGTTATATCCGGGTAACGGTCTTCCTGTATACGCTGCTCAATTTAAAACTCAGAGTGCTTATTCGCCTCTGGATACGATGAGAAATAACCACGTGCTGTATGGGAGTTCGTTTATTGGTACTCGAAGTGAAGTTACGGGTTTAAAACCAGATTATGACTTGTACCATAAGACGCTGAAAATACCATTTTATTTACCATTTACAAAAGAGAGAGAAGCCGAGTGCACCGTCGACGAATTTGACCCGAAAGAAAATTGTCCACCGCTGTATGAATGGATTACGAACACTTCGGGGGGATTTCCTACTGCGGATAACCCTACGCCTCAAATAACTGAGGACCTTGAAATAACCGCTGATATCTATGTTCCAAATAACTGGGATTGGAATAAAGGTGAACAATTGCCGACCACGATCTTTATCCATGGTGTTACAGCTGAGCGCGGCACAGCTTCTTTGATGGCTAAAGATTACACCACTAAAGGCTATGCCGTGGTGGCGATCGATATGCCATATCACGGGGAAAGAATGCGCTATGACAATACCGATCCAGACGGTGAGGGGCCGGAGAAAGGGGTAGAGATTAGTGCTAGAGCAGACAAGGCGTTCTTCATCAATATTGATTCCCCTTTAGCACTGCGTTCTAACCTTCAGCAATCAGTGTCTGACTTTTTAGGTCTTCGCTATGCCTTGAGTAAAGAAGCGTGGGTTAAAAAAGATGACGTTCACTTAATTGGACAATCCTTGGGTGGAATTATGTCGGTAATGGTCAGCGAATTCAGCCAAGTTAAAGATGGATTCCCAACTAATACTGCTTTTGGATTCAACACGGTGAACTTTGTTGTCCCAGGCCAGGGGCTCACTAATTTGGTTCTGTCTTCTCAAACTTTAGGCCCTGAGATGTCTGAAGGGGTTAAGAAATCCCCAGATGTGCAGCGTGGCATTGCTGAAACTGTCATACCAGATACATGTACAACAGAAGCGACGAATCAACAATGTATTGAAGCACTTAGAGAGTTTGTAGAGCTTTCATCTGATAACGCGCTACTTGTTAGTCAGCTAGAGAATGACATCTTCGATTTAGTTGTTACCGACCTTAAACAAGGGGTCCAAGCCACAATAGATAGTGCAGACCCTGCTAGCTTTATCTCTCGCCAAGTAGCTGCTGAGCAACCAACTCTTTTGTTGGCAGCCGTGGGAGATTGCGGGGAAACCTGTGACGTTGGCGTTGATTACGTCCCAGATAGCGTAATTCCGAATACCGCGCCAGATAACATTCGTACTGGTACTGAACCACTGATTACTGCGCTTGGCTTAGACCCAATAACAGGCACATCAGAAAATACTAATGAAAAGCGTGGAGCAGTAAGAACCACAACGGGCGGGCATGGTACGTATTTGTTCCCCTATGAAGGTCCTGTTGATGAAAATGGCTTGCCGGGCACGCCGGGCGAAAACATGTCTGATGTACGTGAAGCTGTCGACACACAGCAAGTTGCTGTTGCTTCAATGGTAATGAGTGACGGAGCAGTAGTCGTTATTAATAACGAAGATCATATCGAAACAGAGGTGCCTCAAGATGAAGAATAAACTTTTATTGGGCACTGCCGCTGCTCTTGTTCCTTGCTTAACTAATGCGGCTGGATTTCAACTTAACGCGCAGTCAGCAACGGGGTTAGGTCGTGCATTTGCCGGTGATGCAGTGATGGCAGATAGCGCTGCTATTGTTGCTAAGAACAGTGCTGCGATGGCTTACATCGAGCAACCAACACTCTCTGTCGGCGCTATCTATATCGATAGTGGTATTGATGTGTCTAGTGTTAGCTACACACCAATGATTGGTGATACTGAAATGTTAGATGACCAATCATTAGACGCAGGGACATTAGTTCCGAACATTCATTATGTGCATCCTATCGAAGGTTCTAAGTTCACTCTGGGCGTAACAGTCCATTCCAATTTCGGTACTGATGTTGAGTTTGACGAGTCGTTCGAAGCGGATGAGTTTGGAGGAAAAACGGCGCTTTCCAGTATCAATGTTGGCTTCGCTGTGGCTTATGAGTTGTCTGAAAAAATCAATTTGGGCGCAGGGCTAGATGTTATTTACGGTGAGGGTGAAATATACCGCCAAAACCTGTTAAACGTAGATGCTGATGGTTTCGGTTTGGGGGCTAACGTTGGTGCGACCTACCAAGTCAATGAACATAACAAGTTTGGTATTACTTACCGTTACAGCCCAGATATTGAAGTGGAAGGTGACATTACCAAAGGTGGTGTCCCTGCCGACAAGATGAATGTTCCGTTACCAGACACTCTAGAGTTTTCCGGATGGCACCAACTCAACGAACAGTGGGCTTTCCACTACAGCCTGCAGTGGGTGAACTGGTCTGAATTTGACTCGCTAACATCTAACTCATATGACGACTCGATCAAAGAGTACCAGTGGAAAGATGCAGGACATGTTTCTGTCGGTGGTACATACATCATGTCCAAAGACATCGTTCTACGAGCGGGTTACATGTACGACATTTCCCCAACTGACGAACTCACATCGTTATCAATTCCTGATGTTAACCGTCATTGGTTCACAGTCGGAGGAACATATAACTTCACGGCCGCCAGTTCTGTGGACATTGGTGTCGGATTTATCGTCGGAGAATCACAAGATATTGACGAAAGCCTGACGACGATCCCAGGAACGAGTTCCAATATAACTGCTGATGTGACTGCCGATGCTCTCTTACTCGGTGTTCAGTATCAGCATCGTTTTTAACTTTTACTTTGGAGTTCAGAGCGTAAAAATTTAGGAATCATATAAAAATTGCAGGGCTCGACAGTGAGTTGAGCCCTTTTCTCATTATTAGCTGTTTTAGCATTATTTAAATAGCTGGAAGCTCATTAAGTAAGAAATAGCTGCTTAGAAAAACGTTTTAATTCAGACGAATTCAACGGTTATGGTTATTAAAAATGAAATTTACAAAGCTTAGTAAAACAATCTGTTTGGCACTGTTTGCCTTCCATATCTCTCCATCGTTTGCCCAAGACTCAAACTTGATTCCTGTGACTATCGAAAAAGCGCACAAACAAGCATTCACTTCTTCAATCAACGAGGTTGGCAAAATCAGAGCAACGGATTCTGCTGCATTGACATTTAGTGCCTCTGACAAAATTCTTAATATCCATTTCAAAGATGGAGATTCAGTTAAAAAAGGCGAACTGATCGCTCAACTGGACAATACCAAAGCGAAAGCCGATTTAGACAAAGCAAGAAGCTCTCTAGCGTTAGCAAAGTCAAAATTAAAGCGAGTACAAGAATTACTAAAGAAACAGCCTGACTCTATGTCTCAGCAAGATGTCGAAGAACTGGGAGAACAGGCGAATCTAGCCGCAGCTGATTTCCGTCAGAAAGAAGCGCTGATGAATGACTATTTATTGGTAGCGCCATTTGATGGGCAGCTAACTAACTTCACCCACTCAGTGGGCAGTAAGATTGATAGCGCAACCGCGTTGGTCAGCTTAATCAAACTCGATCCTGTTGAAGTTCAGTATTCCATTGGCCAGTCGGACTTGGGCAACGCAAAGCTTGGGCAGAATGTTTCCATCCAAGTTGATGCATTTGTCGATGAAGCGTTTTCTGGCGTAGTGGATTACATTGCGCCAGCGGTGGACGAGAGCTCAGGCCGTGTAGAAGTGCACGCGCACGTGACTAACCCAGAACATCGCTTAGTTCCGGGTATGTTTGCCAAAGTAAGTCAGATGACAAGCGAAGATTCAACACAGATGGTGGTTTCTCAAAACTCCGTTCAAGCAAAAGATGCAGAGCGCTTTGTTTGGGTCGTGAATGGTGAAAAAATCGAGCAACGCATTGTCGAATTAGGCGTGAATACTAACGATGGTTACGTTGTTGTCGAGAAAGGCTTGAAGCTGGGTGATAACGTCGTTGTGACGGGACAACAGAACCTTAAGAAAGCGTCGTTAGTTAAGATCATGAACCCAAATGCTGAACAGAAAACCGTTGAGCTAATAACGGAACCGACAAGCAAAGAGAACATTCAGCAGACCGCTGAGCCTAAAGTAGAAAAGACCGTAACACAGGTGGATGAACCACATCCGATTGAACCTTCAGTTGATTGGACGGAAGCATCGAAAGTTGTAGATGAAGCGATCAACGCAAACAGCGAGCAAGCAGAGACGAGTGCGACTGTTGAGCAATCATCGAGCGAAAGTCAAAGCAAGGAAACTCACAGCAAAGAAACTCACAGCAAAGAAACATTAAGCAAGGAAGCTGTAGCGAAGGAGAATCTGAATGAAGCTTCCTGAAATTTGTATCAAACACCCAGTGTTTGCGTCTGTTCTGAGCATCACCATTGTTTTGCTTGGGCTTTTGTCGTTTCAAAAGCTCTCAATCCAATACTTTCCAGAACATAAAACACCTTCAGCAACGGTAACGGCTGCGATCAATGGCGCTAGTGCTGAGTTCATGTCGCGCAATGTGGCAGATAAGCTCATCACCGCTGCAACGGGCCTCGACAGCGTGAAAACCATGACGACGGACTGTCAGGAAGGCACGTGTAATCTAAAAATCATCTTTGAAGATGCCATTAATGACGTCGAATACACTAGCTTGATGAACAATCTGCGTAGCAGCGTCGAAGCGATTGGTGATTTCCCGCCGAGCATGACGGATAAGCCAACGGTAACGGATGACTCTTCTGACACCAGTATGCCGAGTAACATCATCACGTTTGTGAATACTGGCAAGATGTCTAAGCAAGACATGTACGACTACATTAGCCAGCAAGTCGTGCCTCAATTTAAGCACATCCAAGGTGTGGGTGGCATTTGGGGGCCGTATGGTGGCAGCGAAAAAGCGGTGCGTGTTTGGTTGCAACCGGATCGCATGATGGCGCTCAATATGAGTGCTTCCGATGTGGTTGGAACATTAAGCTCATATAACGCAACGTTTACCGCGGGTACTATCAAGGGGCAAGTGCGAGATTTCTCCATCAACCCAGTAAACCAAGTAACCAGCGTTGATGATGTGCGAGACTTGGTGGTCCGTGTTGATGACGGCAAGATCATTCGCATCGGGGATATCGCTGAAGTCAAAATGGGTGAGGAGAGCCTTACGCCGAGTATTCTTCGTGTTGATGACAACCTAGCAATGTCGATTCAGGTGTTACCACTGAAAAGTGAAAACCCTGTAACCGTTGCGAATAAAGTTAAGAAACAAATTGATCTGATTCAGCCTCAGTTGCCAGAAGGCATCGAGATGAAGATGGTCTACAACCAAGCTGATTTCATTAAAACCGCAATTGATGAAGGCTTCATGACTTTAGTTGAAGCGATTGTTCTGGTTTCAGCAGTGGTGGTTCTGTTCCTTGGCTCTTTTCGAGTTGCTTCAATTCCGATCATCACCATCCCGGTGTGTGTGATAGGCGTATTTGCAGTCATGCATTTACTTGGATTTAGCATCAACGTACTGACGATTCTGGCTATCATTCTCGCCATTGGTTTGGTGGTTGATGATGCGATTGTTGTGGCGGAAAACTGCTACCGTCATATCGAAGAGGGGGAAACGCCGTTCAATGCTGCAATTAAAGGGTGTCGAGAGATCGTCTTTCCAGTGATTGCGATGACGCTAACTCTGGCGGTTGTTTACTTACCAATTGGCTTGATGGCTGGCTTAACCGCCGATCTATTCAGACAGTTCGCGTTCACACTTGCAGCCGCGGTGATTATTTCTGGGTTTGTGGCGTTAACGCTATCGCCAATGATGAGCGCTTACTTAATGAAGCCAGTTTCAACGCCAGCGAAGTGGTATCAAAAAGTTGATGCGAAGCTTAACGTTCTGTCTGACGTGTACACCAAGGAACTAGGTAAGTGGTTTGAGCGTAAAGCCTTAATGAGCGGTATCGCTTTGGTATTGATTGCTTTGTCTGCGCTAGCAGTTTGGAAGATGCCTCAAGTGTTGCTTCCAACAGAAGATACCGGTTTTGTTGAGGTGACGTCTACGCCACCAACAGGTGTTGGTCGTCAGTATCATCTAGATAACAAGGAACAACTTAACAGCGTGTTCAAAGGAGATAGTTCAGTAGAAGCGAACTTATCTTACATTGAAGGTACACCGACCAATCACGTTTTATTGAAACCGTGGGGTGAACGTGACCAGTCAGCTGATGAATTAGTTAACGAGTTTATCGCTAAAGCACAAAGTTCGGTCTCTGCTTACGGTATGTCTTTCAAGGTTCGCTCTGCAGATAACCTGAACATCGCTACCAACATGATCCTCGAACTGACCACGGTTAACCGTGATACCACTGTGCTGTCTGAAACTGCGAGCGAAGTCGTTAAGGCGCTTGAAGATTACGAGGGCGTGACCAACATTAAGAACTCAATGTTGCGTGACCAATTACGTTACGACTTGTCAATTGATCGCAATGCGATTGTACTGTCTGGTGTTGATTACGGTAACGTAACCAATGCGTTATCGACGTTCCTTGGTTCTGTTAAAGCGGCAGATTTGCAAGCGGACGACGGTTATACATACCCAATTCAAGTTCAAGTGAACCGGAGTGATCTTGGTGATTTCAAGGTGCTCGATAAGCTGTATGTGGATTCACAGTCGGGTCAAAGGCTGCCTTTGTCTCAGTTTGTATCAATCAAACAAGTGACATCGGAATCTAACTTCAAGACGTTCATGGGTAAAGACAGCGCTGAAATCACCGCGGACTTGATGCCCGGATATACGGCGAGCGACGTGAAGGCATACATTGATGACACGGTACCAAGCCTGTTGAAACCTGCTCAGAGCTACGAGTTCAATGGAATAGTTAAAGACCTGATTGATTCAACCGCGGGCGCACAAGTTCTGTTCGTATTGGCGTTGATTTTTATCTTCTTGATCTTGGCGGCGCAGTTTGAAAGCTTTGTCGATCCGATGATCATCTTGTTGACGGTTCCATTGTGTATTGTGGGCGCGATTTTGACGCTTTCGGTATTTGGTCAAAGCCTGAACATTTACTCGAAGATAGGATTGCTGACACTGCTTGGCCTCGTGACCAAACACGGTATTTTGCTGGTGGAGTTTGCCAACGAGAAACGCAAATCTGGCGCGAGTGCGAAAGAAGCGGCGATCAGCAGTGCACGTTCAAGGCTGCGTCCAATCTTGATGACCTCACTGACGATGATCCTCGGTTCATTGCCATTGGCACTGGCGGATGGCCCAGGTTCATTAGGTCGAATCAATATTGGTTTGGTATTAGTCGGCGGTTTGACAGCCGGAACCTTCTTCTCACTGTTCTTAGTGCCAGTGGCTTACGTTGGCATGGCGAATCTAAAACAGATGGACATACTGACTCGGTTGAGAACGAAACCCGCATAACTCGCCATATAGATTGACCAGTCAATTGAAGTGAAAACTAAAACGCGCCTACCATGAACCATGGTAGGCGCGTTTTGTATTTATTCTCTCAATTGCCGAGAAAGGCTATGGAGTTTGTATCATCTAACATGGTACGAAGCTGTCTAGAACTGTGCGAAACTGCCTAGAACGGTGCAAAATTGTCATGTACCACTGTTGGTACTGTCCAGCGTTGATGCGCATCTATAGTCTCTAGCACCGGATTTTGGTGTGGTATTTGTCCACGGTCGCCATACAACCACAAAACTAAGTTCGAACGTTCACCACTTGTTATCGGCAGCGCCGCATGGGCAACGTTTCCTCGATGAATCATAGCGACACCGGGCGTGAATGTCGTTTCGTTCATCTTACCCGTAGCAGGGTCATAAAAGTTAAGTTCTGAGCCTGAAAACTCTTCATCTGGTATATTTACGTTTATGTTGAGCGTGACAGAAGACGCATCAGTATGAAGACGTAAAGACGTATCTTTGTTCGCTTGATACTGAATCGAGAACCCAAAAGTTTGCGTATCGTAACCCATGATTTCAGGGAACAATAAGCGAGCGATAGGACGCATGTAACTGTCGAGTAAATCTCGGTAAAACGCTTGGAAACTTGGCGCGGCTAAATAACCTTCAGATCGGCTGTCTAACATTGCTCCACCACGGTTGAGCACTATGCCATATGGTGGGCGTAGCGGGATTTGAGCGTTAGAGACCGCTTCCAAGTAATCACGCAACTCAGCGAGACGTTCAGCATCAAAGAACTGAAACTTAAACACCCCAGGAGAGATCTCTTCGAGTAAATCTTTTACCGCGATTTCTTTCGTTGGATCTTGCCAAGCTTCTCTAACAGCCTCACGAAGGCGGGCATCTAACAGCGAATCATCGAAATCCAATTGGCTGCCTTCCGCACTTGCTTCCCATTCTTTCCAGGCTTCGCTGAACAAGCCCTTATTGTTGTCCCAAAACTGTTGTACAGAAGGAGCTCGTTGAAGCATCGCTTCTCGTGTCGGTAAATCGATGGCGCGTGCGCGCTCTAGTTGATTAGATAACATAATGTGTTCGCTCCTTTTGTTTGCTTGCGAACAATCTATTACACCAAGGTTTGTAGATAAACGGGGTGCTGGGCAAAACAGAATTAACCTTTTCTATATAATCAAATAGCGGCTTAGCGGTTCTGCTTAAGTAAATAAGCGTCAGGAATAGTTAGTGACGAACAAATTACGGAGTGATGGAGAAGCTTAGACGATCATGCAAATCCTTTTGCATGTTCGATGGGGGAAGCGTTATTTAGAAATCGTAGTTTAGATTCATTGAGCTGTAGATTTCGGCGTTACTTTGGTCTGATGCGACAGTAGTGTTGTAGATGTATTCGGTATCAAAAGTTAGCGCCAAATTGCCCATTAAGATGTTCTTTAGATAGCCTTTAAGGTTGTAATTGGTGTTCTCTTCACCGTAAGCCATGTTAGCCGTTGCCCCCATAGAAAACGTTTCTGTTAGGGTTAATGATCCATCAATATTGGCATTGACGATCAGTTCATAGTTCTCTTTGTTTGGAAACTCTTCATCAGAAGACTGTCGCTTACTGATTCGGTAACCCGGACCGGCAGATCCTTGGAGTTTGATTCTTTCTGTATCATAAAAGTGGCGACCCAACCCTGTAGCCGTTATGAATTGCTTACGATAAGTACCAAAGTGGTCGTGTTCAAAACGTGTTGTTGCGACCAAATAGGTGACTTCGTTCAGGTCATAGCTGATGCCATAGTTGGTGGTATAGCGATTGGTGCCGTCTTCGTCGTTTTCAGCATCGGTATAGTAGGTATCAAACTGAACTCGTTGGCCCCAGTTCTCTTTTTTGTATCCAACAGAGATTCCAGAGTTGATCGACAAAGATGAGCTGGTGTTTTGCGAGTAGATAAACCCGAGCTTGGTCAGGGTCGTAAAAGGAGATTCTTCAGCTTCTTCTTGTAACTCGGAACCTTCGCTTAATACGACGTCGTCCTCAAGTACCACTTCTTCAACCTCTTCTCCAGCCTCTTTTCCAAATATGGGCATAGAGAACGCGATGAGAAATAGAGGCAGATTTGCTCGGGAGCGTGTGTATGAAACTGTGTTGGTTAATGGGCGCGTTGTTTGTGAGATAACGTGTGTCGACATAATGGTTTGGTATATAAGGTGATTGAACACGACGAACGCAAGGCTAGTCGTGAAGAGTCGTCAATGATTGAATCGAAAATGCGTGTGAGTTATGACGCCATAGGCAAAGGCGAAAAAATCGTTTTTATCGCTGAGAAACCGTTACCTCGATGAGGATTGAAATCTTCAATGTGGACAAAGAATTCAAGTATCTCAGAGGGTTTATCGTCTTCGATTAGCAAGAACTCGAGTAGCCCTTGTTCGACATGGCATGAAACGATGGTCTCGCTCGATTGATCTGCTGAAATCTGTTCAACATTGATCACAACGCTCGTCTCGGGTAGGACATTGAAAGCATCTTGCGCGCACTTAAGAATACAGCTGCAGACATACTCTCGATATAAGGTATTGCTTTCCGAAAGAGACATCGTTTCAAGCTTCACCTCACCTTGGCACAATACCTTTTTTTCTTTAGGGATCACGTTATGCTTATTGACCTGAATATTGACCTCCAGCAGGTGACCATTCTTATAGGTATTGAAGTTATGGTTAATCAGCTTGGTGTCGACTACCGCGGCGTTAATCGGGTTCTGTTGCGCTTCGGAAAGGGCTGATAGTTTTGCTTCACTATCGTTGTTTAAAATACCTTTCGATAATTGATTGCCCTTGGCCCAGTAGCTGTAGTTTTGAACCCAATGCACAAACTCTGTCTTGTATTGCTCGATGTCTTGTTCGGCGGCACGCTCGATATTATTGGTGAGGGTGTACAACTTCGACTTGTTGCCTAGCAGCATATCTAGCCAGTTAGGTTTGTACTCATCGAGAGCTTCCATGGCTTTGACTTTATTATCGAATCGAACCGTTGGCATTGTCGGCGCAGGTTCCATCGCAATCGACTCCCAATTCATTTTTGGGGTCGGAATGGTATGCACGGATTGGATTAAGTGGAGGTGCTGATTGAATAAGCTCACTTCACTTACAGCGTCCTCAAGTTGTTTGGTATTCATCTACATTCCTGTCGACTGTTGTTCTTGTAATTTGGCGCTTAGTTTATGGTCAAAGCGCGCGAACAGTATTTAAATGAATGTGAATGATCTTTCGTGAGGTTGCTTGATATTGGTTTAGGAATATTTTGAGGAAAAAGTTTGGTTTACTATTGAGATAACAGCATAGAAACACAGAGAACAAGGCGCTCTCTGTGTTGGTCATTTTGCTATTATAGAAACTCGTTGATGAGTATTATCTCTGGCGTCTTGCGACCAAAGTAAATCGGTAATCGTTAGACGTGAAGTAGTTTCGGCTGTATTCAAATACCGTGTTATTGGCGAGGTAACCGCGAGTACGTTTTTCAATGATAGGCTGAGCTGGGTCAATACCTAACTGTTTAGCAACGTCTTCAGGCGGAAGAATCGGTACCAGTTCTTGCTCACTTCGATCAATCACCATGCCTTTGGTGTTCTCAATAAAGTCGTATTTTGATGTCTGCATCACTTGATAGGTGAGATCTGGGAATAGGGCAACAGGTAACCAAGTTTCTTCAACCGTGATTGGATTATTGTCTATGAAACGAACACGTTTTACGTAGAAAACCAATTCGCCTTCTTTGATATCTAAATGTTCAGACATCGCCAAAGAACACGGCTTCATTTCGAAGGCCAGAACTTCACTGTGTGTGACCACATCCAAATGCGCCCACTTTTCTTGAAAGCTCGACTGTTTGTAGATGTCGTAATTGATCTTGTTCTCTTTGACGTAAGTGCCGCTGCCTTGAACGCTTTCAAGCTCATCGTTTTCGATCAGTAGTTTCAGCGCCTGTCTAACCGTTACACGGCTTACCGAGAATACTTCACGCAATTGCGCTTCTGTTGGGAGTGCTTCTCCAACTTTATATTCTCCAGAACTGATCTTTTCTCTTATTGCATCGGCGATTTGGCGATACATAGGGAGTCTTGCCATTTTTGCCTCATTTGTGCGCTAGGACAACTAGACTTTGATTAACAACCTGTACCTTAAATACGTAAATTTGCTCTATATAAGCCTTGCTTTAAAGGTTAGTGTGAGCATCGTATCGGCGTTTTGTAGTACATATAATACAAATTAAACGATACATAACAAGCTTTCTTAAAAGGATTTACCAATACGATTTGAATACAAATTAAATACAAATATGTATTGGTGAGATCGTGATCACGGATTAAATGTCTTGAAGTTGTATTATTCTTCTCGTCGGCAGGGACGACTGTCGTACTAATCCGTGACTATGGGACAAAGGTTATGAAACTTACTACTCTAACGAATAAGTCGCTCGTAAATCTGCAAACTACGTTTAGCAGTCGAGAAGAAGCGATTTACGCACTTGCTGACCAACTGGATCAGCAAGGCAAACTGCATAACAAGCAAGAGTATCTTGATGCAGTATTTGCTCGTGAAGAGCAAGGCCCGACAGCGCTTGGTGAAGGCCTAGCAGTACCGCATGGCAAGACTGACGCGGTTAAGGAAGCTGGTTTCGCTGTAGCAACATTGAAAGAAGAAATGAAATGGAAAGGCTTGGATGAAGACGAAGATGTGAATCTTATCTTCCTCATCGCTATTCCGAATGCAGAAGCGGGTTCTACCCACATGCATCTGCTCACTGCACTGACAACTACATTGGTTGACGACGATGTTCGCGAAGCAGTATTAAAAGCAACAACCGCTGAAGAAATCTTTGCGCTTCTTGATGGCGATAATCAACAAGATGAAAAACAAGACAACTTAGATACAAATGCACCGACAATTGTATGTGTTACTGCATGCCCTGCAGGCATTGCTCATACTTATATGGCGGCAGAGTATCTTGAAAAGGCGGGCAAAAAGCTTGGCTATAACGTGCATGTTGAAAAACAGGGCGCAAACGGTATTGAAGATCGTTTAACGGCTGAGCAATTAAACAATGCAGTGGCTTGTGTATTTGCTGCTGAAGTTGCGATTAAAGAATCTGAGCGTTTTAACGGCATTCCTCGTGTAGAAACGCCAGTTGCAGAACCGATTAAACACGGTGAGCGCATTCTAAACGAAGCGATCGAAGAGTCGAAAAAAGGCAACGGTGCAGAGCGTAAAGTTGCTACTGATGACAAACCTAAGAAAGTGCCACTAAAAACAGAGCTCAAACAAGCACTGCTTTCAGGTATTTCTTACGCGGTTCCTCTTATCGTTGCTGGTGGTACTGTGCTTGCGGTTGCTGTTCTTATCGCGCAAATTTTTGACCTGCAAGAGCTCTACGCAACAAAAGATTCTTGGCTATGGATGTATCGCAAACTAGGTGGCGGCCTATTGGGTACATTGATGGTTCCAGTGCTAGCCGCTTACACAGCTTACTCATTAGCCGACAAACCCGCACTTGGTCCTGGTTTTGCCGCCGGTATTGCAGCAAACATCATTGGTTCAGGTTTCCTAGGCGGTGTCGTTGGTGGTTTGATCGCCGGTTACGTGATGCGCTGGGTGAAAGAGCATGTTCGCTTAGGCCCTGCGTTTAACGGCTTCCTTACTTTCTACCTTTACCCTGTGATTGGTACTTTGGTAGCAGGTAGCTTGATGCTGTTTGTTATCGGTAAACCTGTTGCGTTCCTAAACCAAGGTCTGACGGATTGGTTGAACGGTATGTCAGGCACTAACGCTCTGCTTCTAGGTGCGATTCTTGGCCTGTTTGTATCATTCGACTTGGGTGGTCCGGTAAACAAAGCCGCTTACGCATTCTGTTTAGGTGCAATGGCAAACGGTGTTTATGGCCCATACGCAATCTTCGGCTCAGTGAAAATGGTATCAGCGTTCACCGTAACGGCTTCAACCATGATCGCTCCGCGCTTATTCAAAGACTTCGAGATTGAAACGGGTAAATCAACTTGGTTACTTGGCTTGGCGGGTATTACCGAAGGTGCAATCCCAATGGCGATTGAAGATCCAATCCGTGTAATCGGTTCGTTCTTACTAGGCTCTGTAGTGACAGGCGCGATGGTTGGTGCGGCAGGTATTGGTCTATCGACTCCGGGCGCAGGTATCTTCTCTATCTTCTTGTTACACGATTCTGGTTTGGGCGCATTCTCTGCTGCGGCAATCTGGTTCGGTGCTGCGATTGTCGGCACAGTGATTTCAACCATTACTCTTCTGATGTGGCGTGGTCACGCTGTAAAAAAGGGTAAGTTTGAAGCAAGTACTGCAACACAGAACTAACTGAATTTTGAGTTAGCTCCTAACTCACTACGAAATCAATATATAAAAAATAACGAACAACTGGCTGTCCTAAATACCTGTGCTCCTAACGGTTTTATTCACACAGATTCTGGGCGTGGTTTTCTGCACCCTAAATTTAGTGGCAGCCAATTTTAAACCCTTGAAAAACTTTAATTTAGTCGTATTTGGGTTCGAACTTTAGTTTTACTCGAAGCGACACATTTAGGTAAATGATTATGACTACATCACGCGTACACATTACTCCTCACATGCACTGGGATCGTGAATGGTATTTCACAACGGAAGAGTCTCGTATTCTTCTTGTGAACAACATGGAAGAAATCATGAACCGTCTGGAGAGCGATCCAGAATACAAATACTACGTTCTAGATGGTCAAACCGCCGTTCTAGAAGACTACTTCGCAATCAAACCAGAAAACACAGAACGCGTAAAAGCATTGGTTGAAGCGGGCAAGCTTATTATCGGCCCTTGGTATTCTCAAACCGACACAATGCAAGTTTCTGGTGAGTCAATTGTACGTAACATGATGTATGGCATTCGCGACTGTATGAAATTTGGCGATGCAATGAAGATCGGTTACCTACCAGATTCTTTCAGCATGAGCTCACAGCTGCCGATGATCTACAACGGTTTCGACATCACGCGTGCAATGTTCTGGCGTGGTTGTTCAGAACGTCATGGCACGAATAAAACAGAATTCTTATGGCAATCAAACGACGGCAGTGAAGTTACGGCACAAGTGCTTCCGCTAGGTTACGCAATTGGCAAATACCTTCCACAAGACGAAGAAGGCTTGCGTGCTCGTTTAGATAAGTACTTCCCAGTGCTAGAAAAGCCATCGGTAACGAAAGACATTTTGCTGCCGAATGGCCATGACCAAATGCCGATTCAAAAAGACATCTTTGAAGTAATGGACAAGCTTCGCGAAATCTACCCAGATCGTGAATTCTCAATGAGCCGTTACGAAGAAGTGTTCGAGAAAGTAGAAGCGGCGCGCGACCAACTCGACACAATCAAAGGCGAGTTCAACGACGGTAAATACATGCGTGTTCACCGTACGATCTCTTCTACGCGTATGGATATCAAACTGATCCACGCGGAAATCGAAAACAAGATTGTAAACATCTTAGAACCGCTAGCGTCTATCGCTTGGACATTAGGCTTTGAATACCACCACGGTTTGATTGAGAAAATGTGGAAAGAGAGCATGAAGAACCACGCTCACGACTCGATTGGCTGCTGTTGTTCTGACAAGGTTCACGCTGAAATCCTAAACCGTTACATCCTTGCGGACGACATGGCGACCAACCTGATTCATTTCTACAAGCGTAAGATTGTTGACCACATGCCAGATCGCGAAGGTTGCGACAAGCTGGCGATGTTTAACCTTTCTCCATACGAGCGTGAAGAAGTGGTGAACACGACTATCACTATCCGCGCTCAAGAATTCTCAATCTTTGATGAAAACGAAAACCCAGTTGAGTACTTCATCCAAGACAAGCGTCAAATTGACCCAGGTAAAGTAGACCGCCAAATCGTTCACTACGGTAACTACGACCCGTTCATGGAGTTTGATATTCAAATCAAACGCACTGTTCCAGCGATGGGCTTCACCACGTTACACATCCAAGGTAACGAGAAGGGCGCAGTTAAAGTCGCAGAGCAGAAAGACTACTTGCTAGAGAACGAATACTACCGAATTAATGTAAACGACAACGGTACTCTGACTATTTTCGATAAAGAGACAGAGCAAGTATTCGACCAAGTACTTCGTTTGGAAGACGGTTCTGATGACGGCGATGAGTACGATTACTCTCCATCTCGTCAAGAATGGTTACTGTACTCAGACGAGTTCCCAGTCGAAACATCGATTGACCACCAAGGCTTCCAATCGGTAGCGAACATCGCTTTCCGAATGAACGTACCTGCAAACCTTGCAGAGCGTGAAGAACGCACGGGTCAAAACGGATTCGTTGAAGCGCAATGCCAAGTGGTATTGAAGCAAGGTTCTCGCCGCATCGAAGTCCGTATGGAATTGGACAACCAAGCCGACGACCACCGTGTACGTGTATTAGTACCAACGCCATTTATTTCTGAAACTGTGGTTGCAGATAACCAGTTCGGTTGTATTACTCGACCAACCAATGACCCAGCAATGGCGGTTTGGGAAGAAGAGAAGTGGAAAGAAGCACCTGTTCCTGTGTATCAGTTAATGAACTTCGCAGCGCTAGAAAACGGCAAAGCCGGTATGGCGATTATGTCGAATGGTCTACGTGAATTTGAAGTGATTGCATCTCAAGGTGACGAGAATAGAGATACTTTCGCACTGACACTATTCCGCGGTATCGGCGTGTTGGGTAAAGAAGAGCTATTGCTTCGTCCGGGTCGTCCTTCAGGTATCAAGATTCCGACCCCAGATTCACAAGTGCGCGGCAAGTTGGTCTGTGAATTCACACTGTGTGGCTTCTCTGGCAACCACATTGACGCGAACATCATGGCGCAAGCACGTGACAATGTCACTCAAATCGAATGCTACAACAAGATCCCTTACAACGCGATGAAGCTAAACGTAGGCGAGCAAAACCTACCAATGAGCTTTAGCCTTCTATCTAAGCAACAATCAGGTGCGGTATTAAGTGTGCTTAAGAAAGCGGAAGACGAAGATGCGTTGATCATGCGTGTCTACAACCCAGCAGAAACGGGTTCAGTATCGGATTCAATCTTTTTCACTCAAGTGGTTTCAAGCTGGAAAGAGACAAGCATGGACGAACGCGTTCGTGAAGGTGATTTAGCAACTGAAACCTTTGGTGACTTGTCTTTTGGCGAACTGGCTTCTTGCCAAGCGAAAACATTCCAAATCAAATTCTAATTTCAATCGCCCGCTCACCTTGGTGGGCGGGAATGGTGACCGACAATGAAAATTGTAATTGCCCCCGATTCATTCAAAGAATCACTCGACGCTCATCAAGTTGCGTCTTGTATTGAGCGTGGATTCGCTGACGTTTTTCCTCACGCAGAGTTTGTGAAAATGCCACTCGCCGATGGCGGAGAAGGCACGGTAGACGTGTTGCTAGACGCGCTTAATGGTAAGAAACAACGGCTGCACACGACGGATCCAATCGGACGTGAATGTACGGCTTACTGGGCATCCTTAGAGCAGGCTGTTGATGGAAAAAAGGTAAAAACTGCCTTGGTGGAGTTTGCTCAAGCATCGGGTTTAGATCGATTAACCGTAGAAGAAAGATCACCTCTTACAGCATCATCTTACGGCACAGGGTTGCTGATCAAAGATGCGCTAGATAAAGGCGTAGAACAAATCATCATTGGTCTGGGCGGTAGTGCCACCAATGACGCAGGTGCTGGCATCTTACAAGCGTTGGGAGGCCAGCTATTAGACAAGCAAGGCAACGAGCTATCTGGTGGCGGTGCCGAGTTAAGTCAGTTAGCAAGCATCGATCTTGATGGACTGCACCCTAAATGCAAAGAAGTGACGTTCGTTGTCGCATGTGATGTGAATAATCCTCTATGTGGTGAAAGCGGAGCCAGTGCCGTGTTTGGTCCGCAGAAGGGATCATCAAAAGTTCAAGTTGAACAACTTGATACTGCGATCGGTCACTTTGCCGATATCGCTCAAACACATACGGGTACCAATCATCGCGACACAGCTGGTTTTGGTGCTGCTGGTGGCACACCTCTGGGGTTAAGTCTTGCATTCAATATCCAAATTAAAGCGGGTATTGAGATGGTATTAGATGCTTTGGATGCAGATAAGGTTCTTGAAGGTGCTTCACTGGTCGTGACCGGAGAGGGACAGATGGATAACCAAACCCTGCAAGGTAAAACACCTTTCGGCATCGCTCAGCGAGCTCAAAAGTTGAGTATTCCAACCATTGGAATTGCGGGCTCTTTGGGGCAAGACGTTGAAAAGCTTTACGGTTCAATGTCTAGCTTATTTGGAACCGTACGTTCACCTCAGTCTTTAGATCAAGTTTTATCAGAAGCGAATCAAAACCTGACTCGCACTGCCCGTAATATCGCCGCCACGCTCAAGCTTGGCAGCCAGATTTTTAATGAGAAGTAATTATGTCTCTATTTAAACTCGACAACGTTATTCAAAACTACGCATGGGGAAGCAAAGACTCCATCAACCAACTGTTTGGTATTGTGAACCCAAACCAAGAACCGCAAGCAGAAATTTGGATGGGTGCTCATCCTAATGGTTGCTCAAAAGTAGGTGATACCGGTGAGTCGCTTTCTCACATGATTGATGAAAACAAAATCGATGTCTTAGGCGGGTACACGGCGGCACGTTTTGGTGAATTACCTTTCCTGTTTAAGGTGTTGGCCGCTGAAACACCATTATCAATTCAGGTTCACCCGAACAAGCGAAAATCAGAATTAGGTTTTGAGCGAGAGAATGCACTTGGCATCCCTTTGAATGCGTCTAATCGTAACTACAAAGATCCAAATCATAAACCTGAGTTGGTTTATGCGTTGACCTTTTACAAAGCGATGAATGGCTTTCGTCCAATCGTAGATATTATTGCTTTGTTCGAAGAAGCGGATATTCCTTCGTTAGCGATTGAACTTAATGTACTAAAAGCCAATGCCGACAGTGATTCTCTAAAGTCTTTCTTTAGCGCAATTATGTCTCTTGAAGGTGACCGCAAAGCGTCTGCGCTTAATGAACTTTATGCTGCACATGCGCGACCAGCAAAAACGGTCATGGGACGTGAAGCTTTGCAATACAGCATTGAATTCAAACAGCACTATCCGGGTGATATTGGTTTGTTCGCCCCATTGATGCTCAACACGGTTGAATTGGCGCCGGGTGAAGCGATGTTCCTGTTCGCAGAAACCCCACATGCTTATGTTCAGGGCACAGGCTTGGAGATCATGGCAAACTCAGACAATGTGCTGCGTGCAGGTCTCACACCCAAATATATCGATGTCCCTGAGCTTATCGACAACACGATCTTTGAGCCGATTAAGCCAGAAGATATTCGTCTTAAGCCTGTATTGAAAGAGGGCAAGATGAGCTATCCGATTCCGGTGGATGACTTTGGCTTTGATATCTTATCTGCGACTGATGAGAGCAAGTCACAGTATTTACGTAGCGCGGAGATATTGTTCTGTGTGGAAGGAGAGGCGACCATTACCTCAGAAGGTCGTACAGTTTCTCTTAAGCCCGGAGAATCGGTCTTTGTAAGTAGTAATTCAAGTGTTTACCAATATCAAGGGAATGGCATTTTGGCTCGTGCTTTTAACTAGTGCCCCCGTGCTAGCGATCAGCAAAAGAAATGTCAGAGTGCTACCGTAAAGTGGTACTCAATATTGGATTGATGGTTGTTACCTATCTGTCTTTTACAGTCATGATTATTGACCATACCCGCTACTCTGGCGGGTTTTTTCATTGTTAGAATGAGCAAATATAAGCCTGTTGAAAAGACAAACCCTGCGATCAGAGCAGGGTTTTTATTGAATCAGTAATGAGTGACTGGTTAAGCAATGTGCGTCATTTTATTAAGCACAAAGGTTTCAATACAACCTTCAGTCGCAGCCATGTAGTCAGCGATGTGTTGGCTCGCTAAGTGTTTCTCTAGATGAGCTTCAGACTCCCAGTTCTCATGAAAAACGAAGTGAGCAGGGTTACTGTTGTCTTGGTGCAGATCGTAGTTAATACAGCCGTCTTCAACACGGGTTTTATCGATCAATTTAATCATCTCAGCTTTTACAAGCTCTGTTTTGTCTTCTTTAGAGACGATCGTTGCAATAATAGTCAGTTTGCTCATTTTCAATTCCTTCGCTTTAAACTCGATAAGTTCAAGTAATGTAAGTATAAATTCAGACTGAAGAAAGAGTTCTGAAATCCAATAACTATGGTTCTTAGCATCCACAATTCAAACTCGAGAGTATAGAGTTAAGGGCTATCGGTTACGCTTATTAAAAAGCCCTCATAGAAACAAGAGGGCTTCGTAGGTCTCAATTGAATGGGTTAGTGACTGAAATCAGCCTTTACCCAGATCATTCGGTGATCAGATGATACGTCTTTTCCGTTACCATAATCACCAATTCGTGAGTCATTGAATAGCTTGCGTCCTTCTTCGTATGAAGCAGACCAATAAACACCAGATTCAACAATGTTTAATGAAGCGGACGGAAGTGCGTAATCTACAGCAAGTCCAAATGTCGAAGTGATACGGTTTGGCTGTGGGTGAGACGATGATTTATCTACCGCATGTTCAGCGGCACCATAACTTGTTGGATACAAGCTGCCATTGGTGACATCTTGGTTAACTAATGCATCATTGTGCAAGTCCTGCATTACAGAACTAATACCATCGCCATCTACTGGGTCTAGGTTTTGATCGCCCATCATTACAAAGTGTTTACCTTGCTCTAAGCCACCAGTTTTTCCTGAATCGTCATAGATGAATGACTTGTTTTGGATGTATTGGTGCCAGAAGTCTACTTCTGCTGCGTTTTGTTCAATGTTCTTACCTACATCGAAAGCGGGTGGAGTGGGGTGTGACATCAATAAGTGAACGGTTTCTGTACCATCTTTGGTAGGGATTAGGATTGGTGCATCAACGTGGTTCTTTGAAGATAAACGAACTTCTTCCCACTCTTCAGCTGAGTACCACTCATCGCCGCAACTCATGCCTGCAGGGATTGTATTTGACCCATCACAAACAGTGATTGTTGGAATAGTTGCACCTTCAAGATCTTTCCATTTGAACTCTTGGAATGTACGTGTGTTGGCAGTGTCTATCTCATACTTAGACATTAGAGCAAACGCGTATTGACCATGGTAGAAACCGAAGCCCCATGCATCTCCTGGCAATGTTCCAGGAGTACCATCGTTATCTAAATCAAAACCAAATTCGTTTAATAAACCTGTGTTGGTAGAGTAGCTTTCAAAATATGGGTATGAAATTGGCTCTAGGTTCGCGTCACCACCTGCGCCTTCAATACTTTGAGCAACAGAAAGATAGTTCTTTTGAAAACCTTCTAGCGCTGACTTATCAGTACCTGTCCCGTCGTTGTTAAACTCAGCCATCATTAGCACATCAGGACGATTCTTTTGAATTACGGCTGCGACGTTGCGGATCTGAATAACTTTCGCTGCTGTTTCTTTGTCAGCAGCGCTAATTGTATTATCCAAATAATCTGACACCAACGTCGCTTGAGCGCTAGGTTCGATTTGCATTTCAGTTACGAGATCTTGAAAGGTTGCGCGGTCAAATGACAAATTATAGGTAGCGATCTTAACTTCTTCAGGTTGAACGTAGTCAGTGTCGCTGCTACAACCAATTAGAAGTGCAGAAGAGATGGCGAAAACGATAGATGTTTTTAACAATTTCATAAAGTGGGTCCGCTATTTGCTGAAAGAAATTTGGGACGCGCATATTATGAGATGGACATCATTCTGTAAGTGATATTTGTCACAGGTAAGGCTCCAAGATGACATTTTGTTGCATTGAAAATGTGACATTTGGAACTAGTGTCTTTTATTAGAATAAAGACTTAAAATTCATGGGTTTAATTAGAGCTGTGAATTAAAAAAGCCCTCATAGCAATATGAGGGCTTTTGAATAAGAATCAAACTGTGTTGTTACTGGGGTGTTAAGCGTACTGTTTTACCTTAAGCGTATTGCTCAACCGTCATTGCCCAATTTTTCTTCTGTCGTTCGAAATTCATTTTGATTTGCTGATAACGAACCTTAAGAACTGAGTGTTCGTACTTTTTCACAACGTCTTCGCGCTTGCTTTCAAGTAGCTGCTTTTTAACTTCGTAATACTCGTTCATGTTTGATACTAGAGCATCAAACTCTTGTTGAAGCTTCTCCGCGATTTGTTGCTTGTCGGCACGATGCATGATTTTTTGCTGGGTGCGTTTAAGTAACATTGACGCTTCAGCTTTCTCGATACGAGCTTGAGGGGTTTTCTTAAGCTTACTTGCCAGACCCATCAACGAAGCACTCTTGATCAACCACTTTGTTGGATCGTATTGCCACCAGTAGATGCCGTTACGGTAGTCGTTCTCAAAGATGTGGTGGAAGTTATGGTAACCTTCGCCAAAAGTAAGAACCGCTAACACACCGTTATCACGGGCTGTGTTTTTGTCGGTAAAAGGTTGGCTACCCCAGATGTGAGCAAGGGAGTTAATGAAGAATGTTGTGTGGTGATTAAGTACCAAACGAACCGCGCCTACGATTAACAACATGCCAAGTACGTCACCGTAAATAACACCTAAAGCGATAGGAACACCGAAGTTCATTAGTAATGCTAACAGAACATAGTGCTTGTGCTGCCACATAACAATCTTGTCTTTTTTAAGGTCACGGCAGTTTTCGTAGTTTTCGTACATTGAGGTGCTGTAATTACGAATCATCCAGCCAATGTGTGAGTACCAAAATCCACGTTTTGCAGAATATGGGTCTTTGTCGTTGTTATCGACATGCTTGTGATGCACACGGTGATCAGAAGACCAGTGTAGCGCGCTGTTCTGCAGGGCAAATGCGCCACCTAAAGCAAACAGGAATCTTAGGCTTGAATGCGCTTCAAACGCTTTGTGTGACCATAAACGGTGATAACCCGTCGTGATTGAAAGGTTACAGAACGTAAAGCAGATTGCTAGCCATATCCAGTGCTCCATGCCATAGCCAAAAAAGTAGCCATAAACGGGAGCTGCTACAACAGCAAGCAGCATACTAAAAGAGAACACAAAAATATTGAGCCAGATTAATGGCGGCTTTTTTGTAGATTGTTTGTCGGCACTATTCATTAGCAAATTTCCAATTGGGCTTACATCTGTGCGCTAGAATATCAGCGTACACGTGTAAGTCAATATTGAAAGTGTAAACGTGTATTAGTATGTTTTGCTTAAATATTGTATAAAGGTAGTGTGAAATGTAGTAGCAAGTCATAAATGGAAGTACTAAGGGCTAATAAATGGAAATTAAGGTAGCTGAATATAAAGATTATGAGCGGATTGCCCAATTACACGCGGATAGCTGGAAGCTATATTACCGTGGCATTCTTGCTGATGATTACTTAGAAAATGATGTTTTGGAGGACAGATCTGTTATTTGGCAGACTCGTTTGATTAATCCTCCTTTCAACCAACATGTTTTATTGCTTGAAGAAGGCGGTTTACTGGTTGGTTTCGTCTGCGCGTTCGGTAATCACAACTTTGAACGTGGCACGTTCATCGATGCGTTACACGTAGACAATAATTATCGTGGTCGAGGTGTAGGCAAGCGTCTGTTGTCTGAACTATCGAAGTGGTTGCAACAATACTATTCGGACTCAGGGCTCTACCTAGAGGTGATGTCTGAGAACCACCAAGCGATAGCTTTTTATGAAGCGATTGGCGGCAAAGAAGAACTCGAGCAAGTTTGGAACGCGCCATGCGGCAGCCAAGTGAACGAGAAAGTGATTTCTTGGAACTCTCCCGTTGAACTTGAACAGAAAACAGCAAGCGTCGTGTATTCTTAGTCGATTCTTGTTGAATACTGGTTTTGCTGAGTAGCAAATAGCAGGTTCTTATCGAAGCTAATTTAAAGCAGAAGAACAAAGACAAAAGCCCCGAGCATTAAATTGTTCGGGGCTTTTTTGATTGAATTGGTGGTCATTAAATGAATCGCTAAGGAGCGTGAAATATTGGCCGACTAATCACACCATGTGATCTTATTTCTACCGCCTTTTTTCGAAATGTAGAGTGCTTGGTCAGCGTCGTCGATAAGCTGCTCGACAGAACCAAGGGCTTGAGGGGCATGTTTCACACCGATTGAAATTGTTACTTCTAATCTAAGGCGAGTAGGGGATTCTAAAAGGGCATTAACCAGCGATTCAATTGAAGCCTCGGTTTCTCCTTGGACCAGCACCAAAAACTCTTCACCGCCGTATCGAAAGCAGTTACTGCTAGTCGGTAGTCGTTTTTGAATTTCATCGGCCAGTTCTTTAATCACCATGTCACCCATTTGATGGCCGTAGGTGTCGTTAATCGATTTGAAATGATCAATATCTATCATGATCGATGTAATGGATCGCTGACGGTCTATGCTCGGTTCTATCACCTGATGAAGATAAAGGCGGTTGTAGCAGCCCGTTAGTGCGTCTTGATAGGAAAGGGCCTCGAACATATTAGATTGCTTGCGAAGTTGAATCGCTTGTTTGCGGAGTTGCTCGGATTGAGCGAAACGCTTGTGTACTTCCAAGTCACGTCTTATACAAGCCGCTGAGATCAGGATGTAAGCCGAAATATAAACGGAAATTGTTTCTATTTCATGCTCTGGCTCCACTTCATAAAGCAGTGGCGCAAGGCCGATGAGATAAGCCAAAAAGATAAACGACAGCGTAGATATACTGTATCTGGCTGACAATCTTGAAAACGTACCAATGTAGATCATCACTAAAATGATGCCACCTTGGTAATCGAAGTTGTTCAGCTCGATGGCTAGTCGACCGACATAGACCAAGAAAAGTGAGCTAATTACAAGGAAGGCACTTTCTACGAGTTCCAATACGTTGGGTTTGTTTGTAATACAGTATCTGGCGGCGGCCATCATCAATAAAAAAAGTATGACTCGGAAAATGATAGGCGTAATGCACTCGCTACCAAAGTGGATGTAGTCGGTGACGATAAAAGCACAGAATATTGAGATAGGGATGTAGATGAAATTTATGTACGGCAAATAAATTTCATTATCGAAATAGGTTTTAAATCTTTGATTCTTGAACCCAGAATAAGAGCGCATTGAGAAATTAGCCGAGATTGATACACAATAATTTGCGTAGTATGTCACAGTCTTTGGGATTGTAAACGACCATTTCTATAGATTTGTCAGTATGTTAGCTAGATCAACAAACGGTAGCGGGCAATATTCACGCTCTATTATCGATAGAGCGTGAATATCTAGAGGTAGGTGTAAGAGTGGTAAATAGAAACTAAAGCAGATTATAAAAACTAATCGCGATTAACGCTTGTTCTTCAAGTAACGCTTACGACGCTCTTCTTTTTTCTTAATCTGTTGTTCCGCTTTCAGCGCAGCCGCTTCTTCAACTTCGATCAGCTCTTGTGTGATCATTTCTGGCAACTCAAGCGTTACCTTACCTAAAGTGCCATTACGCAATTCGTGAAGCAGGATTTCTGAACATTTGTGAATGTCGATATGTCCACCGGCACGAAGTGCACCACGCTTACGACCAATCGCTTCCATCAATTCGATGTCAGACTCTGGCAGTTCTTCAATTTGGTAACGTTCTTGCAAAAGGTTAGGGTACTGCTTTGCTAGGTATTCTACTGTGTAGAATGCCACTTCATCGTATTCCATTGCTGTATCTTTTACAGCACCTGTTGCAGCCAAGCGGAAGCCACTGTGTGGGTTTTCTACTTTAGGCCAAAGGATTCCAGGTGTATCAGAAAGGATCACGCCATTCTGCAGATTGATACGTTGTTGACGACGAGTTACCGCAGGTTGGTTACCAGTAACCGCAATCGTACGTCCAGCCAAGCAGTTGATGATGGTCGATTTACCCACGTTCGGGATGCCCATGATCATTGTACGAATGTTCTTGCCCATCTGTTCACGGTGCGGTGCCAGTTTACGTACTAGCTCCATAACGTGGTTCACTTCTTCTTTTACACTAGTCGTAATCGCAATCGCTTTAACGCCTTGCTCTTTCTCGAAGTGTTCAATCCAACGTTCAGTGAGCTCAGGATCGGCAAGGTCGCGCTTGTTCAACACTTTTACACAAGGCTTATCGCCGCGCAGTGAAGAGATCATTGGGTTTTCACTACTGAACGGGATACGAGCGTCCAGTACTTCGATGATCACATCAACCTGTGGGATAACTTCTTCGATTTCTTTGCGGGCTTTATGCATGTGACCCGGAAACCATTGAATAGACATAGAGATAAACCTTGATAAATATATTTGCTGCACATTGTAAGGGTTGGATGATACGTGTAAAGGTATATCTATAAAGGGACGATAAAGATATCGCTTTATCGTCCTCTCACATTGATTTTAGCTGATGCTGAATGAATTGGAACAAGGGATTACGTCGCCAAGACTGAATGTTTGGAGTTATTATTCGCGACGCTTAAGAACAACGCCCATTTTTTCCCCGAACGAGAGGGTTAGGTACATGAAGATTTCATCATCATCGACGGCCCATGACTTACCCGAAACCAAGCTACCCGTTCGTGGTAACTCGCGATTTAAATAAGCTTCTAGTGCTTCTTTGTTAGTGTAATTCAGCTCGGTTAACGAGAAGGTGATCTTTGAGTCAACTCGTCCTTGAACTTGGATATTGCTGGTTACACTCGTTTGAAACGGTGTTGCAGAATCCGATTTAGGTTCGAAAATGGTAATTAACCGTGCACTCTCAGACTCGGGACCATCGATGATGAGTTGAGTCCTGATACTTAATGAGCGCTCGACATAATTAACGGTCGTGTGTCCACTCCAAAAGCCAGTAAACGGTTTAGTTGGCGTGTAGTTAAGTTGGAATAATAGATAACCAAACGCGACACAGGTAGCCCACATCATGAGCACTTTATAGTGTTTCGATTTTAATTGCATAAGGTCACTTGCTCTTGGTAAGCACAATGAACAGTTTCTTCATCGTCTTTTAAGTAGATGGTCATAACCTGTTGGTCTTTGTCGATAACCACTGTTGGTGTCTGGGATAGTGTATCTATGTGTTGGATTTCCGCGTCGAGCACTGAAACTTGTTCTAAATAACGTGTCGATGGAGCGAATGAAGAGCCTAGTCCGTAACCTATCGCTACTGCCAATAAACAACCGATTACAGTCACCGCCCCAAAGCGTTGTAAACGACTTTCATCCCGAGGTTGAATCTTACTGTTGTTTACACGGTTCAGTTCCTCGACTTTGACATCAACAGGATCGAAATCACCGTGCTCAACAGCTAAATACTTTGCTGGGATTTCTGGCGAAACATGGGGATGTTCTTCAATTAGTTTAGGTGCTATTGCTAATAAGTATCCTTGTTTGGGAATAGTACGAATAAATGAGCGTTGGTCGTCTCCCAAAGCTTTTCTTAAACGTTTGACCAGTTGGTTAATCGTCGCATCCGTCGCATAGGTGTTTTCATAAAGCTCTTGAACGATATTTTCTCGAGAAAGTACTTCAGGAACCCGTTTGATCAATGCATTCAGCAAAGCGGACTCTTTTGCTCTTAATCGAGTGAGGTTATTGTCTTTAGACAAAACCCCTGATGTTGATGAATACAAGTATTCACCAATTAGGTAAATAGGTGGTTCTAAAGTGAGTTTGGTCATAGGTAAATGGCTGAATAGAAACTGATTTTATTATCGCATTTTAGTCATTACATCGTCATTAAATATGGGTGTTTTGAGGGTGAAACTGTGTCCGTGGTCGAGGTTCTGAAAACCTGATGACGCTGTAGATAAAAATGAGATGGTAAATAGGCCACGAACCTTATAGAACGTGGCTTAGCGCTATTCTATAGCAAGCCTACTGCAGGCACAGACTCCGATCAATCCGACCGTAAATAGAAGTAAAATTGATGAATGGAAGTTGATTAAACGTGACTCTGCGTTGAGCTTTAAAAGTTTGCTATGTTCAGTTTTGGGAATTTTAGTAGCGGATAAATATTGATTAAGTTGGCTATCCGTAATATACGGAATGGTCTGACTGGTTCCTACGGCCTGTTTAATTGCGTGTGAGTATTGAGCGTGTGAACTGACCTGCGTACGTATCTCATGTTCCATGTTTGCTTGGCCAATCCCTGCAATAACAGAAACCCCAATGGCGATGCCAATGTTTCTCAGTGTGGCTTGAACTCCACCTACTCGTTCTGCGTCTTTTTCTCCAACTGCTTTGGTTATTATGACTATTGATTGGGATGACAACATTCCAATCCCTGCACCAAAAATAACCATAGCCAGGTAAATCATCCGATTGACTTCATAGGCTGATGAGCAAAGCCATGCTAACCCAGCAGCTCCGCAACACAGGGCGAAGGCACTAAGAGAAATGTACTTTTCATTAAATTGTTTTAAAGCTATAGGGGTGATGATTGAAAACACAATCAGACTGATTGCGAAAACCAAAATAATAATGCCCGTCTGCAGAGCCGATAAGTCTATGGCGATTTGTAAAAATGCGACTAGCGTGAAGTTGAGTCCGCCGAAGATCACGTACATCGATACAATGATGATTACCCCAAGAAGAAACTGCCTGTTATGAAACCACGAACTTGGAATCAATGAGCTATCGTGTTTACGCTCAAACTTCTGTTCATGTTTGATAAACAAAGCGAATAGGGCTATTCCAAGAATGATTAGCCAGATCGCTGGGCTCATAAATGAAAGGTAAATAGGTAAATCATAGGGTGAGTTGTTCTGCAGGACTCCCCATTCAGGAGATTTCAATAAGCCAAATATAATCAACAACATGCTACTTGCGCTTAATACGCTGCCAGATTTATCAAACTTCTTAGGTTTCTGGTTATTTAGTGGAGTGATCCAGAGGATTGTACAAACCAATGCCACACCATAAAAAACGCCGGTAACGATAAAACCACTAAACCACGCTAAGTTATCCAACATCCAACCACTAACTATTGGAACAATCGCGGCTGCCAAGCCTGTTGCGGCGGCAAGCAACCCAAATATATTGGCGCGCTTGTAAGTGGGAAAGTGCCCAACGACTAAGGCGATGGAGGAAGGCAGGATCGCAACGCCGGCTAAACCTGACAACGTGCGCGAAACCATGGTTATCCATTCTATGGATGGCGCGTAAAGCTTTGAGACTGAAGACAGCACCCCAAAAACAAGTCCGCATATTAACAAGCGTCTCCAACCAATATACAAACCAAGGATTCCACTCGTTAGCATCAATGACGCCCCAACCAATGGATAGATAGTACCTGCGATTTTTAGTGCGTCGACATTCGAGTTGAACTCTGCAATCAAGGCACTGGTGGCTATCGCCATGGTAGCAATATCCGCTGATATACAAAACTGCGCAAGGCAAAGCGCAATGATCAAACGGGTAACGTGGGATTTAGATGAATCAGATGTTGTGTCCATAATACACTCCAAACAAAACTAAAATTGAGTTATTAAGTAGATAAAATTCATAGTGCTTGGCACCTTTTAGTCGGCAGAGGCTCCCGTTGGAGCCTCATTTCAAGTGTTAGAACTGGTAATTAAACTCTACGCGGTGTGCGCCATCTGAAATGTCAACATTTTCGCTCCAGTTCGCGAAGTAACGTATGTTGAATCGAGGGTTGAACTGGTAAGAAGCGGTAAATTCGTGGACCAAAACACTGTCACTGTTTTCGAAGAAGTAGTCTTTAAAGGTGTCTGTTCCCGACAGAGTCATCATATACATTGGGTTGTAGTTAAGCCAAATCTTGTCGGTAAGTGTGATTTTGCTGTAGGTACCAACAACAGCCAAGGTGCCAGGAACCGTGTACCCATTACTTGAAGTTAGCCCTGCTTTATCAAGGTTATTACCAAATGCAAAACCGGCTCCCGCTAAAGGGAAGAGGGTGATAGGTCCAAATGATGGTAACGCTTGGATCATGGAATAAGACATGGTGCCAATTTCTTGCGCACCTGCGTTTGTCGCGGTGGCGTAATTGACGTCTATTTGGCTACCTCGGCCATTGGTCAGGTCAACTTCAAAGTTACGATATCGGATTGAATCAATCGAATTATTACGCTCACTCGAACCGCTCCATCCTAAAGAATCCCCTGCGAATCCTTTCACTTCAAAGATATTCATTCCTACTTCGGTACTGACTCCTGTGTTATAGGTCGCTCCTACTTTTAAGTTGATACCGTGGTTAGAGAAACCAATACCTGCTTGGGTATAAATGGCGAGTGGATCTGACATGTCTTGTACTGATTCTTCGGCAAAAGCAAATGGTGTGCTCAGAAGTAAAGGAAACGTAATAAACTGCATTTTTTTCATGGGTAGACCTTTTGGTTTACATCGTGCTTTTGAGGCCGACATTATGGTCAGTCGTGTAGCACTGTTGTTTCTGGGGAACGTCTGTATGGACTCGTTATTTGTGAAATCGAGGCTATGTTAAGAGCGGAAGTTCGCAGATGAAACAAAACTAAACCAACAAATTATGTGTCACTTTTTGTTCGTAATAAATTTAATTAATACAGTGCCTTAACGTTTTTTGTCATATTTTGGTGTCATGTTATTTGGCAATTAATGTAATAAGTTGTTTAAGCTTTTTGTGATGAGTAGGCGAGGGGAGTTAGGTCTCATATCATTTGAATTTGATAGATATGTGAAAAAGCCAGCGAAAAGGCTGGCTTTGATTAGACTATTTGGTCCTAGTAATTGATTAACCTTGATGCTGTCAATCGATTCGCTTTGGTCTTTTAAAAATTGCCGTAATAAACTTTGAACAATTCAGAAGAATAGATTGAATGTTCAGGTAGTTGTGCCCCATTTTCCAACAAGTCTTGCTTAGTTAGACCATTTAGGCTGTCGACAATAAAGATATGCGCCTTTGCGTATTTTTCTAACAGCTTGAAGCTGATTAATCCCAAGTCATAATCGGCAGTTGAATGATATGCGTAGCTAGAGATAGCCCAGCCCGTGGAAATAGCCTCTAGGTCATCGAATTTCGAAAATGGCGGGTGAAAGTGGGTTTCATCTGCAGCAGGATCTTGATAATAAAAGTCAGCGGTTGGTAGAGCAAATGTATCGACCGCTTTCTTAAAGATATTAAGAAGACGGGGGCTACGGTTGGTTATAAGTTGCATGGCTGGAATCGCTTGGTTGCTCTTAGCTTGTATTGGTCCTTCTTTCGTTAGAGCGATTAGGCCAAGCTTTTCCGGACGCAACACCATCAACATATTATCGCGAACAAATTGGTGATTCTGCTCAATGAATAGATCCGTAGCGCCAACACCAGGATGTTCGTGATCACCCACAGACAGAATGAGTAGGCCGTGTCCTCGATCTTCTATCGGGCGAGAGGCATAGTGCTTGGCTGCTGCCATCACCATTGCTGCAGTCCCTGCGTTGTCATGTAGGCCATAGAAATAGCTATCCGAATGGAACGTCATCACAACATATTTATCTGATGTACCCGGAATAAAACCGTAAACATTGGATGACGAACGGACAGAGCCATCTTCCATTTCGCCTTGTACACACATTCTAATCTTCAATGGCTGATCTTGTTCTGCTCGATCTAGCAGTTTTCTCAAGTACAATCCATCATCGTAACCTAATGAGATCCAAGGCAGTGCTGTACCGACTGAGTCTCCGCCACCCATAGCTCCTACTCGTGTCGCTATTTGTTTTGCACCTGGTAAAGTCCACCAAGCAATAACACCGGCCGGCATACCATATTGGCCAGTAGCAATACGTGAGTAGGCGGTTCGTGCACTGGAATACATTGGGCCGCCACCTGAGAAATCGGCTTGCAGAAGCACTATCTTGCCGGTCAAATCTCTGCCTGATAGTTCAGCTGCTGTTCCTTGCCCAACATAAATAACTTCAGCTTCAACGCCTTCTGCAGGTGTTTGCCCCGATGGGAACGGTGTAATTGCTTCGTTGAAGGTATGGGGCGTGGTCAGTTCGTTCGAAACCGTAACAGTCAATTCATTGAGAGTTGGAAGCCACTGTGGGGTGCGGATCGGGAATTCATCTTGGCGTACGTCATCAATACCAAATGATCGAAGCGTTTGTGCGACGAGATCTTGGGCTTGTTGTTCATATTGGGTTCCTTGAATTCGTCCCCACAAGATGTTGCCATCGGCACGTGACTGCTTTGAAATATCAACAAGTTTCATCGCGAAGCTTTCGATGTCATCTGCGAGGATATCATCGAACGTACTGTCTTTGACGTAAGGTCGCAGTGTCTCTTCCATTTCAAGGGCATGGAAATGGGTTTCATGCAAAGTTTGCATTGTTTGGCGAAGCTCTTCTGGTTTTTGAAATGAGATATCCGATAAAATCTTGATCATCTCTTCAGGAGAGCTTGCCATGTTTTGAGTTGGCTTTTTGGTAGGGTTAGTCATTTATGACCTCTGTGTTTAGTTATTAATTTGACTTAATACTATCGAGCCGAGGGCACTCCGGAAACGAAACTAAAGTAACAAAATCTATGTCATTTTATGTTATAGTTAACTTACTGTTTAATATGAATTACATTAGCTTTTGATTGTCAAAGAAATCACCGATTTCAAACGTTTGTTGTTCAATGTTTTGGTTGTTTTCTTTTGCTGTGTCGATTGCGCTTAGTATCTTTAGACCTGTGTTGTAAGAAAAATAATAGGTTACAAAAGCTAACAGGAATAAAGGAAAGAGTCGTTTTAACATGGCATGAATCCCTTTAATATTGATTTGTAGCAGTATTTTTAAAGCGCGGAATCAGGGGTATTGATCCATACTGATGATGTAGGGGCAGCAGGGTAGATGAACACCTGATTAATTTGGCTTGCAATAGAACGCTTTCCGAACGGCGTTGTTATGTTGTCTCATGTGATTAAGCGGTAACTCGTGTTGGCATGTGTTATTGAGTACATCCACTGGTTACGCGAAATACTATAAGAAAGCCCCTTTAATAGGGGCTTTAGAATGAGTGAATCCGCCGAAGCTAGGCTTGGTAGGTCACGTTTCCAGACATAATCGTAGTTTTGACTTGTACCTTGTCTAGCTGGCTCGGTGAGATGTTAAGCGGGTTTCTATCAACAATCATCATGTCAGCCACTTTTCCTACCTCTAGCGTACCGTGCGCCTCTTCTATTTTGAATTGTTCAGCAGCCCACAAGGTATAACCTTTTATTGCTTGCTCCACTGTGATCGCTTCTTCGGCATTCAACACATCACCTGTATATGTCTCGCGGGTTACCGCTGCTTTAATTGACTGCCATGGTGCAGTTGGGGTTACTGGTGCGTCATTGTGCAGTGTCGGGTGTAAGCCATGGTCAACAGCTGTCTTAACTTTGAACGTATGGTGGAGGTCTTCATCTTTGAAGTAGTCGTGAATAATCTGACCGCCAGTCCAGTAAAGGTGACCCATAATGAAACTAGGGCGAGTATTTAGCGCTTTCATGCGTTCAAATTGTGGAGTTTCGGTTAATGAAAGATGGTGTGCTAGAGACATGAAATTACTTACGTCATGACCGTTTTCTTGTGCAGTTTTACGAGCGTGTTCAACCGCGTCTAACGCTGCACTGAGCGCTTGTTCTCCATTAGCGTGGAAAACAAAGTCGATACCTAACTGAGCTGCAGCCCCTGCAGTTTGGTTGAATATCTCTTGAGTCCCCCATAACGGGCGAGGTAGATTTTTAAACTCATCATTCTGATATTCCAACTTTGTTGCTGCATTGCCGCCTTGTACTGAACCGTCGGTAAAGGCTTTCAAAAAACCAATGCGGAATTTGTCCGTTTGGTATTCAGCGCGCTGAGCAATGACTTGAGCAAAGTCAGGGTAGTTATTAACTATCCCTCCCACTACACGAACGTTGAAGTTGTCATCGCGTGAAGCTTCGACAAGTGTCCCTAGTGTTTTTGGAGACATGATCATAAGGTCTGAAGTGACAGTGATGCCTTGACGCGCATATTGTTGAGAAGCTGCTACAACATCTCGCACTTCTGGGGTTGGGAATGTCCCTTTATAGGCATGCATAACTGCGGCTTGACCCAAAATCATGCCTGTAAGCTCACCATTTTCATCTTTGATGTATTCAGAATTTGGTGGCACTTCAGAGTCTTTGGTTATGCTCAGCTCTTCCATAGCTTTGCTGTTCAACCAACCGCCGTGGCCTTGCATTGTAATAAACATTGGTAGTTCTGGGTGCGTTGCATCGATCTCAGCTAAAGATGGTATCTCTTGTTTCTTGACATCCCAGCCAATCCCCATCAACCAACCATCTTTATTTGGTGTCATCGTACGAAATGCAGCCATCATTTCGTCCTGCTTTTGGTATTTGAAGAAACTCAGATCATGCATGGACTCCATATTACCGCATAGTAAGATATGACTGTGATTCTCAATAAAGCTTGGCATCAGAGTTTGGCCTGCCAGGTCGATTAGTTTTGCTTTCGGAAATTGTGCTTTCAGGTTTTGTTCTGATCCCACGGCAATAATATGACCATTTTCTGTGACGACCGATTCAACGCTTGGATTGTTGTCGTTCATTGTTAGGATTGATCCACCGAAATAGAGAGTTTGATTGTTATTCATTGTCGATACCTGTGCATTAGAGGAAGAAGTTGAACACGTATTGGTTTCACTGCTGAACAGTTTTCTGAATATTCTTGCGATCATGGTTTGTGCCTCGCTTTGTGTTACCGATGTAAGACCACTTTTTTACTGTAGTGGCCTTAGGTAATCGTTTTTGTCGGTTATTTTTGTTAAAAATGGGGTAGGTTTGTAGGGCTAACTTTTGTTCTGCATAAGTGAGCGACGCGGTAATCCACGACAGATAACGAGTCCTGAAGCTACGATCAACATCAGTGCTAACATAGTTTTGATTGCTGAGTTATGGCGTGCTTCTGCGTTGATCGCGAGAATAATATCTTGCTCTACTTCATTTGCTGTAATGTCGGAAATCAACATACGGAAGTCATCATTGCTCGTGAAAGGTAGTGCAGGGATATTGAGTACAGCTTGTTTGGTTTGAGCCGTTAACGCCTCATGTGCGTTTACATCATTCTTCAGGTTGCCAGTCAAAGAGAACATCAACACAGAACCAAGAACAGCTACGCCAAATGCTTGACCGACATTGCGAGATGTCGCTTGAATACCACCAGATTGTTCTGCGTCACGTTGTTCTAATGCAGACGTTACAGTGATAGAAGCTTGAGTCATAAGAACACCAACACCGAAACCAAAGATAGCTAAGCCAATGTGCTGCAGTGCGTTCACACCAGCTTCTGTGATCCCAAATGTTGCAATGATCAACCCGATGAAAGAGATAGAGAAGCCTGTCAGACAAACGGTTCTTACCGTTAGGTTGGCCATCTTAGCTGGCGCTATCACTGTCCCTAAAATCATACCTATTGCAAACATTGTCATCAGAAGGCCGGCGGCCATAGCGCTGGCACCACCTACGACTTGCACGTAAGCTATGTTGATGAACAGGGAGCCGAACATTAGAAATACAATCGCGCATAAGTACAAACCAATTAGAACCTGTTTGTTTTTGATAAACGCAGATGGAATCAGAGCGGTGCCATGTTTCGCTTCAAAACTTGATTCCCATTTCAGGAGAACAAATAGTGTCGCGAGGCCAAAGATGACGAGAGGCAGAGCAGGTGAAATGCCCATTAGAGTCACATCTGATATTGGCGCGATAAGCCCCCAGTCTGAAATCTTCAGTAGCCCGACAATCGTTGAAAGTAGCCCGACCGAAGATAGTAATACACCGACAATATCGAACTTTCCTTCGAACTTAGCTTTTGGCATTGCTTCAAGTTTGAATGTCGCGAAAAACACCAAAATGAAGTACGCAGTAACGCCAAAGAAAGAAATGGTAAAGCCAAACTTATCAAGCGCAGCTCCCATCGCGAGTGGCACGATAGCCGTTGCTACGCCGACTGCGCCAGCGATACCTGCAAAGGCGATTGCTTGATCTTTACCTTGGTAGAGCCCTGCGACGTGCGCCAAGATCGCAGGAACCAGGAACACAGCACCAAGGCCCGCAGCAACACGACCACCAAAGATCAGAACATCCATATTTGGTGAAAGAGCCGCAATAGCACCAGAAGCAGCAAGCAGTAATGCACCTAAACGGAGCTGGCGTCCCCATCCTAGAAATAAACCTGTTAAACCACCAACAATCATGCCTGCACCTGCAATTAATGGGTACATCGCATTGGCGAATTGAATTTCGGGCATGGTGGCGCTTAGTTGAGTGATCAATGCTTCGGTTGCAACGGCGAACCCGCTGTTGTCGAGCATCGTACCTAACTGGGCGAGTATAAGAATGCCTAAGCTCAGCCATTTGGCTTTGCCTGCAGTCCCTTTTATTTCAGCGTCAAGAGTTGTACTCATCAGATACCTCGGTTGTTTATTTGTTATTTGAATAGTGTGTCGAATTGGTGATTATTATTGAGGTGATAAGCTACTATGGCTAACAACAAAAAATAAAGTGTCGTGACTTTGTAAGTTGCTGTTTGTATTGGTTTTATTTGTTTCGTGTCATTTTTTGTTTTGTGGCGTTATTGATTTGTATAACTGCGGATCGTAGTTCCATCATACTCAGGCTTTACAGGTGTGTTTGCTCGTCCGCTGTTTAAATCTTCGGGCCAAAAGGATTGATAGTATTTTTGGGGATAGGCGACCAATTAAGCGTATTTCGAAACATGACCTGTGCTTTAGTAGCAAAGTGCTTCCAGCGTAAGTTAAGTTAGTGCTATAGGTGGCTGCTAATATTGTTGCCAAAGGTAAAAAGAAGCCGCTAGGTCTTGGAGGTAGCGGCTTCTTTTTATGGATACTAAGTATGATGTTATTTCAAATGGAAAGAAGCGTCAGAAAGTATAATTCAGTGATGCTGATAGTAGCCATTCGCGGTGAGTAAAAAAGTCGATATTCGAATTGTTCTTTCTCGTACCCATAAAAGTTGCGACACTCCAGTTATCCCAACTTCCAAGATCCTTGTATTCGTAAGCAACAAACAGTTTGTAACTATTATCCGTTCTAGTTTTATTGAATACAGGATTGTCGGTACGATAGTCGCTATGAGCATAGTTACCAGTGATAGCTAAGCCGTAGTTTGATGAGACAAAAAAGTAAGATGCTTCTAAAGCGTATCTATTGTGTTGGTTTGCTTTGCCCTCAGCATCGTGAAAGGTGTAGCTCACACCATAGTTAATACCTGATTGAACGTTCAACATTGAGAGGTACTGTCCTTTGATGTAGTACGCTTGGCTATCACGCTCTAAAAGCTCATGGGGAACATGCTCTTCATCGACCTCTGCGTATGCATAAGCCATGTCTAGCGACAGGTTACTTTGTGAAATATTGCTCAGTTTCATCCTCACGGCACCGCCGTTTACGTCAGTTTTTACTCTAACATCATCGAGGTCGTAAGGATTGGTCCAAACTTCACCGGGAATCACGGTTGGCAGATATGCCAAATCAAAAGTGGTACCGGAGTCTAGCTTGGTTTGATAACCAAATTCGAAAGCCAACGTACCAACGGATAAGTCATCACGAGAGGTACCCAAATACAAGCGGTGCTCATGGTTTTCACCAAAATCAAAATTCAAAATACCGAGTGGGGTAACAATAACTTTGTTCCCGTCATCACCACGGCTTTGATCTTTACCTAAGTTTGGGTTGCCTTCAGTGTAGAGGTTTGAATCAGAGTGGGTGTAGAGTGTGGCAAAGAGTATCTCGCCACTGAATTGGTTCCACTCTAAAGAATATGCATTGTGTGCTGTTGTTATAGAAGTCAGGGCAACCAAAGATAATTTTATCGCGTTCATAACAATCTCAATAGTAAGCTTACTTTAAATCATCCTTATTGATGGCTTTAAACATTCAGTCCATTAAATTGTTTCTTAAGACATGGTAGTCAAAAAAGAAAAGTGCAGCGTGGATGCTACCTAGCCTCTAAGTTGGAGAGCTATTCGCATGAATTAGGAGTGAATTATTAGTAGATCAGGCGGATAAAGCTAACTACAAAAAGTGACTTCAAAAAGTGAGTGTAACCACATGAATTTAAATGGTAATTATTTTTTGTCACTTTTATTTTTTGTTGTTTTTAGTATTGATAGTGGCGGGAATTAGCTTTTTTGGTCCTTGAGTAGAAAGGTAAAATGGTAAGGAGTATCGGTAATTAATGGAATTGTTATAAATGTTGTAATCGATGGCCTCATGCTTTTTAATTAAAATCTAATTCTTGTTATATGAATACGATCGCTAACTCATAATCACTAATCATGCATTGTATTTACTTAACGTGTGTATGTTGTTAGATAGCGTGCTATGACGAGCTTCATTCACACCCCGTGATTCATCTTTGTAGGTGGTAGTGCGTTATTTGGAAAGCGAAGCGTAAAAAGCCGCTATGTCTCTCAAATCTTGATCATTGAGCTTACTCAGTTGCGCTCGCATCATATCCGCGTAGTCGCCTTGTCTTTCCCCATTTTGGTAAGCTTTCATTGTATTAAAGAGATAGGTTGGATCTTGACCAGAAAGCTTGGGATACGAGTTATCAGTCGACGGGCTGGTGGGGTTATGACAAAAAACGCAGCTTGGCGATTTTACTTTACCTAGTTCAGCGTCGCCAAAATCAGAGGCATGAAGGCTGAAGGATAGCGCTAGCAATATTAGAGCGAAGGATGGGTTTTGCACGTTTTTACTCCGGTAAAAACATGACTATAAAGCTTACCTTAAGGGGAAGTTCAAGTTCTATTTGCAATAGATGAGCATTTACATATGGTTTAGAGTGAGTTTTTAAAGCTTTGTTAGGAAAGTCGTGCGCAAATGGGAGCTGCTAAGCTTTTTGAAAAGCTATGAGTCATAGAGTTGAAACGTGTCGTGAGGCTTGAGTTTTTGTGATGCGCAGTTGTTAGATCTCAGGGCAGAAACTTGTTAAGGGGGAACTTGCACCAAGCTTTGAAAGGGGACTTTCCTCAACTGCCATAGTGCTTGTTGGTAACTCTAATTTACTATTATCTTTGTATTGTAGTTATACATTGAGCTTCATATCGGGTTGTATAATAGTCTCTAAACTATTGATAAAATATGCTTTTCTTATCGCTTCTTTGCGGTTTGTGACATTTATTTTTTTATATATATTGTATACGTGCGTCTTGACCGTACTTTCTGAAATAAATAGTTCGTTTGAAATTTCTAAATTTGAGTCTCCTCTAATCACGCGCTTAAATATTTGAACCTCTCTTTTCGTAAGGCTAGAGAGTATTACTTTTGACTTGAAAGTGTAATCGTGTCTATTAGATAGAATATGTGACATTAACTTTCTCGGTAGCCACAAATCGTCGTCACACACTGTTTTTAAACAACGGGTAAGGTGATCAATAGGAGCGTCCTGATAGATGATTCCTTTTATATTAAACAAGTTGAATAATTGAATTACGGTAATACTCTGTCCGGTAATGTCAGCAGGAACATCGTAGACTACCCATTTATTTGATTCTATTTTTGATAAAATGATGTTGATATCTTCGATATTTGCTAATAGTAAGTAGCTAATAAGGATGACATCGAAAGTCTTACGGTTACTCGAGCGGCCAATGCTTGTCATACATTCTCTGCTAAAAGAAAAATCACTGTATTTTTCTATTTCGCGCTGAATAAACTGGTTGTTAATACCGTTGTCACCAATTAGGAGCATGTGCTTTAAATTATTTCTATGCATAACTTATCCCGAGCCTGGTAAATCAAGTTTTGATTCTATGACGTTGTGTTTTATAAAATTGAGCTCTGCGGCTTAATTTTTACATAATTGCATAATTGCATAATTGCATAATTGCATAATTATGGTTGCTGTGAAAGTCGAGGTTCAATAGAAATTTGTAATATATCGTCATATTTCCCTCCTGGTTTGTTCTCTGTTTCACCAATGACAAAATTCAAAGGTATAGGTTGACCAATCGTAGCGTCAAGACGTTGAATTCTCGCATCCAGTTGCTCAAGGTTTATTCTGTCGCTATCGAGGGAAAGTTGGTATGGAATATCCCACTTAGTCTCATTAGATTCATGACGTAGCATTCCTTGATGAGATGATTCGAATACGATGGTATAAGCTGTATTGCTTTGAACCCATAAGTTAGGTGCAGAGCGAATAATCTTGTTTGAATATAATGTCCCTAGGTCAAGGTCATAATGTTGTTGGGTTAATCCATAAAAATGAATTTTTGCAGCAGGCGGAACGTTAACAGATACCGGGAGTGAACTAGGGCTAATTTCTATTTGTTTACTATTTGAGGTATAAGAAGGCGAGACTTCCAATAACCCTCGATAGGTTCCTGACGCTAACCATTGTTTACTTGGGAAACGCATTTTTATCGTTGCCGAAGGTTGGTTTTCGGTTAATGATAAGTGCCATTGATTAGCCACTGACATACCAATCTGCCCACTCCATTCAAAGCCGAGTTTTGCTTGGTTTACCCCTTTTAACGATCGACTGGTATCGTTAAGTTGTAAAATTAAGTCTAATTTGCAGGGTTCGCCAATTATGATCGCATCTATACGGTAAGTGTTTATTGTTGCGAACGTTCCTGCGCTGAAAACATCATATTGTGATTTCGATGAGACGGGTTGAATAGCCAAGGCACTGGCTTCACACGCCAATGCCGAAGGTACATGGCTTATGGCGATGAGGAACAAGGCTCCCCAAAGAACTTGTTTATTCCACATAAACATCTCCTAGTCTTATCAAGTTGTCACTGCGTTCACTGAGGGTAATGATGACTGATTCTTGTTCTTTAGTGTCGAGTACCAATTGATATTTTCCCGGCTTTAATCCAGAGATTGCGAATATGCCGTTACGATTGGTAAAGAAGTCAATCGGCAACTGTTTTGCCTCACCAAGGTGATGTGCTACACCAGCGACAAGTGAAATAGGGTTGTTACTTTGACGATCGAATAGCTTGCCAATAACAGTTAATACAGCATCAGATCCGATCTGTAGCTGGAATCCCCGTTTATAACCAGGCTTAATCCAAAAAGCACCATCGCCTAAGTCATACCCTGGTGGCAAGTTATCGACCTCGTAACCGACTACTTGGCCATTATAAGCAACAAGGTCAGGAACCATGGCACTTGCATCTCCTTTAATGTAAACGCGTGCGTACTCACCATCTTTTGTTGGGTCGACAGCCACGTCATTTTTTGCGAGGCTTTCGTGCTTGCTAACAATAGCAAATGCTTCGCGCACTGGTCTGCCGAGCGTCACAGATGAACCTGCAAAAGCAAGGGCACTACTTATCGTCACATCAGTACTGTGATTTCGTGTTTCACCACTAATGTCTTCAAGCCGCGAAGCGTGGGTCGCGTTTAATTCATAACGGTTAGCCGTGTAGTTAATACCAGCATCCATATCGGCATCCGTTTCTTCGTTAGTAATGACACTCGCAAACGCCGACATCCCCCCTGTGTTACCAATATTATTCTGATAGCTGTAATCTAAGGCGGCTTCATTAAGCTCTGTGGTGTAACGACCGACAACACGAGTTTGTCGACTAAGAGGCCAGCTTATGGTGACAGTAGTGCTGATATCATCGTCTTCGGTTGCGTTATGCCGATAGTTAACGCGTGCACTCCAGGTGGCGGGAGTATCAAACAGTCCGTCTGATAAACTCGGGCTAATCAGCCAATAATCGTTCTCTTTGTCTACTCCCGAGCGATAATTGAGGGTCATGGCCGCGCGTAAAGACTGACCAAGGTAAATAGAGCTGAATGCAGATACATAATGGGTGGTTAAGTTGATATCGATATCGGAAGCATCAACCCCTGAGACCCCAGCAAAATTGTTGGTCAGATATTCATAGCTCACACTCAGTTGTGGGGACAGCGTATTCGTATTGGAAAATTCCGCATCGAACGCAAATTTGTAAGCGTCGCCAGTTCCAAATGTAGGGTGTTCGCTACGCGAAGCATTGAGTTCAGTGACGCCCCATGTAGAAGCGAATAACGCGGTAGCACCATATTGGTAAAGATCTTCACGGGTTTGGAAGTTGGTACCTAACGTTAACCAAGGATTAATACCCACATCGACATAACCATGGAAAATACGCTCGTTGGTTAGGTATTCTAGTTGTCCATTTTGTAATTCAGAGGGTGCTCCATACATGACGCTATATTCAAACTCACCGCTATTGAGCAAGTTGTTCCCGGTCGCAACAGAGAACTCGATGCGTTCTTCATTCCCGGAGCGGTCGGTGATGACGAGTACAATATCATTGCTACCTTGCGCTAGAGGTATGTCACTAAGGTTATAGCTACCAGCGCCTAGTGTTAATCGCTGGACTGCAATCCCATCTATATAGACATCGACATTTGAAGCCCTTTGAAGGGTGAATGATTGATTGGCTCGTGGTCGCGCATTTCTGGTTGGAATGAGTGTGAAATCTCGCGTTAACCCAATACCAAGTATGTCGGTACTGTCCTGAAAAGATTGACCACTGTTGTACATATCGCCGAGGACAAGTCGTGTGCCTTGCTCTGCAAAGTCAATATTAAGACGAGATCCTTCTCTTACGTATCTCGAATCTTGTGATGAGCTGTTTTCTAAATAGGATTCGTACTCAAAGTTTAGAAAACCAATGTTAAGTGCGGAGTCGAATTGACCGCGATAGAGATCTTGCCTTGACGAATTCTGGTCCACATATTGGGTCTCATTGGCCGAAAGGGCAAAGTTAACGTACCCACTTAATAAACTTGGTTCGGCATAGTTATAAAAATCATCTGCGCCGTTCATAGACAGTTGTTGGGTTAGGCTAAATTCAGGCGGTACTGTCACGATACATTCTAATGATGAGAAATCGAAACTCAGCCCCAGTCCTACGCTCTCGAAGTCGTTCTGTGACAGCATCTCATCGTCAGTCGTATCATTGAGCTTCCCAATGCCCTCCTGAGTTACGACGGACGAAAGGAGGGAGAGTGTACTTTCCTTAGGTAACAAAATTTCGTTGTTTGCGGTAATGATAATGTCCGCTTCCCCAAGTATGGTGTCACTTATCCTTAGCAACGAGGTAAGTTGAATATCTCGTCCTGTTGGGTTTAAGACCATTTCTTGGCCCCAAGCAGTAGGACTTAAGGCGGCACAATAAAAAAGTACTAATCCCAAGACATACAAAATTTGCCACATCTTGTGATAGGGTTCAGTTTTCATGCCCATGATAAGTGCCCACTGGTAAGTAATTTAAAGAAGAAGGCAAAGTAATAATGGAGCGTGGTGGAATAAACTGCTCACCTAAAGCCTCATGTACTTTTTGGCTCTGAGATTCGAGCCCCGCAAAATGAAGTAACGATGTGTAGGTAAATCGCGATCCTGAATTAGTGAGTGTTAGCTTGCCTTGCTCATCTATGCGCAATTTCACGTCAGGCTCTAACGACGATGAGTGAATGTGCAGCAACGCATTGTAGTGAACTTGTAAGTTGATACCGGTTGTTAAACCGATGGGTTTATCTGTTCTCGCGTTGTTCTGTCCAATATTCACGGTACTGAAACGAATGAAATAACTTTGAGAGGTTTCGAGTGTTCTATTTCCCAACCATTGTATACGGAATACTTGACGTTCTCCGGGGGCCAACATCGCCGCTGGTGGAAACACAAACATCTCTTCACTCGCTAGATCAGATGTCTCGAATGTACCATCAGATAAGAATTTTAATCGACGAACGTTAGCTTCAAGTGGGAGAGCTTGTGTTGAGTTGTTAGTCACAACTAGTTGCGACGTTGCTCTGTGATCTGTGTTGAGCTCAATGACGGTTGGAAACAGTGTTATGCCAAACGCTTGTGCACACAGAAAGCAATAAATTAGCGCACCCCAAATATCACGTCTCATTGCTATTGATCCTGCTCTATTTCAATCGATAGGTTATTCACGTTGTAATTTTTAAGAGGCAGCATTTCAAAAAAACGAGTGGAGTAGGGAAGGACTAAAGTTCCAGGAATACGCTTAGCGATTTCTACGCCTTTTAAATATGTCGAATTTTTACCATCAGATATCTTCCATGTTGTATTGGTTAATCGACCATAACTATTACCACTGTTAAGTACTTCAAGAACCCATTTGTTGTTTTTGGTATTCTGTTCGATACTTTTAATTTCTAGCTGAGAAGCTGTGTTCTGAGGTCGGACGTTAATAAGCGTATTAAATTGCAGTAACAGACTTACTTGTCCTTGGTTGCTGCTTGCTCTTTGAACTTGTACTTGCTTAACAGCAATTCGATACGCTTTAGATTCTGTGATGGAAGGATCGCCTAAATAGCGCACCATAATAGATTGTGATCGTCCAGGTTCAATAATCGCGGTCACTGGAATAACTAGTAGCTCGTCATCAGCAGGAGTGGTGGTCTCTTTGCCATATTTGTCCATTGTCATATATACCGGAGACAACTCAACCGTGAGCGGTTCTTGAGAAGAATTCTCAACCCTCATGGTCATTTGAGCTCTTTTGCCAAGCGGCGTCATTTCCATAGACATCGGTTCTACTTTGAACGCATGAGCGGACAAACAAGTGAACGACAATAAAAACAGAACGGTCCATTTATGTATGATCCATTGATACATAGCGATAAGCTCCAAATTAAACTTACGTCGTTGAGATTGAGGCTAAGATTAAGTCGGAGGCCAAATAATAGCCCCCGACTTATTAACCTCTAATTTGAGGTGATATTTACGGTTAATGTATCTGAGTAGCCACCTGCCCATGGGGAGGTTTCTGTCGTCACAATATCAATAGATGCGGCAACACCTGTCGCTAATGCGCCAGAACCGCCATAAGAATTACTGACTGAAACGTCATTTAGACCTGGGCCCCCTGGTGCATTAAGCGTGAAAGGAGCTAAGCCTGAAGGATTAAATGTTGCATCGTATGTAAGGGCGTAGTCTTCGTTATCATCTGACTCTAGACCACCTTCAGCACTTGTCAGTGTCACAGTTGCACCATCGACGTCATTACACTTCATGTTAAGACCACTAACAGAAAGGTTTTGAATTTGAGATACGTTACCAAAGTCCATCAGTTGCGTTGAAAGACCGGTAACCTCACATACAGGTGAAACAAATCCAACTAACTGTACATCACCTGGAGCGGCTTGGACTTGAGCGCCAAAAATAGCTGTGACTGTTGCTGCGTAGAGTGTTAGCTTTTTCATTAGAAATTCCTTTATCTTAAATGATTGGCTCGAATACTGCTGAGCGTATGTTGTTCTGCAGATACATTGCAGAGTTTTCACTTTGTTACGCTATGAATCGAAGGGTAAACTTCGATCTCAATAACGTCTTGATAATAACCTGCGTAATGCAAGCTATTTTCGAGTGCTACCCTAAGATTCCCCTGTTGAGAGAACGGAATAACACCAGAACTGTCTATCATTACTGGTGAAGTAAGTTGGCTACTGTGCCTACTTTCATGAAGACGAATTTCGTCTATTTGTAATGACAAATTGTAACTTTCAATAATATCAAACCCTTGATGTTGATATTTTAAGCCTCCATATTTTGAGTTGATCGTTATACCCAACGGACGGTTACAATAAATATTAAAAGGCAACGATTGCACATCACGGTGTTCCGTAAAATTCATAATGTTGCCAGAAAAGAAGTTTATTTCGCATCGGTCTTTGATCTGACCACTAATTCCTAACGTTAAGCTATTAGCACTGGCATATAATGAAAGTGACAGACTGAAAATTAACGCTGAGACGATTAAGTTATGAAGAATTCGAAATGCTTTAACCATAATCTCACCTCTCAACGGTTGAATGTAACTTGTTGCTTAACTGTGAAAACTATATGTGCTTTAAAAAATGGTGAAGTAGTAAAAAAAGTTTATTATTTAAGAGAAGTATGAGTTTTAGTATGATTTTAATCTGAACCGAAGAGATTAAATAATTGGATAATAATACTATATTCAATTAGATAGTGGAGTTTCCCCCAATGTTTGAGTTGACGAGCGATTTTTATTTAATTGATAAAAGTAGAAGTATGGTCTACGTCGAGTGTATTGAGTTTTTTGATGGGCCGTTGTCATCACAATAGTTACAGTGTTATTAACGGGGAGGCTAATTTGAAAACTTAATTTATAAGTTGATTTTAGCGATTTTAAATTTTTATTTCGGAGAGGGGTACCTGCTGTTTGTTTATTGAAATTAGTTATTTAAACGAATTTTTTAGGGGAGGTTAACTCTAGTTTTAAATACCGTATGCGTGGTATTTAAAAGCTTGACATTATTATTACTAAGTTATTTACCTCTAGTGAACAGACAAAGCTTTAAGTCATTAATGAAATTCAAACTCAAAGGTTAATTGAATGCTTAAATTTAGGGATTATTCTTAGAAGGTATCCTTATAGGCCAAAATGAGATTGCGTTCTGTTCCAGTCAATCTAGTGTGTTTTCTAGAAAACCTACAGGTGTCGAAGGCTGGTTTTGTTGTGGAATTGTCTAACAAATTTGATGAAAAATTAAAGCTTCCCGAAGGAAGCTTTAGTGTTAATTGCGATAGAGGCTCTTCTCGTTAAGAGTTAAAGTGCATTTTCTAGCTTTGTTAGGAAAGTAGTGATGTCTTCAGAGCTGATATCTCTATGAGTAACAAATCGAACCGGGTTACCTGGAGACATCGTAATGCCTTGTTTGCCCAGTTCGCGAGCGATTCGGTTGATATCCACGGACTCATCTAACTTAGCAAACACAATGTTAGTTTGAATGAAATCAGGGTTAACAGAAAAGCCTTCTAACTTGCTTAGGCCGATCGCTAGGCTTTTCGCGTTCTCGTGGTCAGCTTTAAGTTGAGCAACGTTCTCAGTCAGTGCCATTTTACCTGCTGCAGCAAGAATGCCTCCTTGACGCATACCGCCACCAACCATTTTACGTAGTCGACGTGCTTTAGCGATGTACTCTTTACTACCAAGTAGCAGAGAGCCGACTGGAGCACCTAAACCTTTCGATAAACAAATTGTCATCGAATCGAAGTGTTGTGCGATCTCTTTAATGTCAACGCCGAGAGCGACTGCCGCATTGTATACGCGTGCGCCGTCTAAGTGCATTTGCAAACCGTGTTGGTTTACGAACTCACGAGCTTCCGCTAGGTAAGACATTGGCAGCACTTTACCATTGATCGTGTTTTCTAAACTAAGAAGCTTAGTACGAGCAAAGTGACTGTCGTCTGGCTTAATCGCAGCAGCAAGCTTTTTAAAATCTAAAGTGCCGTCTGGGTTGTTCTCGATTGGTTGAGGTTGAATCGAGCCCAATACCGCCGCGCCACCGGCTTCGTATTTGTAGTTGTGCGCCTGTTGACCACATAGGTATTCATCACCACGCTCACAGTGCGCCATTAGGCCGAGTAGGTTGGCTTGCGTACCTGAAGAGGTGAACATAGCGGCTTCAAAGCCAGTTTCGTTGGCTGCCCACTGCTCAAGCTCGTTTACTGTTGGGTCATCACCATATACATCATCACCGACTTCTGCGCTTGCCATTACATCGCGCATAGCTTGTGAGGGTTTAGTTACGGTATCAGAACGAAAGTCCATGTTTCTCTCCTAGAGTGTTATAGGTAGCCGCAGAGTTGGGCTTTACTTAAACAAGCGATAGTTTTTGTATCGGTGATTTGATCGTGTCGTATTTTATCTTGCAGTTCTTCTAAGCTCAGTTCGATCACTTCTATGACTTCATCTTCATCACATTCAAAGCGGGCAGTGAGGCTTAAGTCTTTTGCGACAAACAGATACTGTATTTCATCACAGAAGCCAGCCAAAGGGGTGACTTGCCCCAAGCTTTGAAAGGAAGTTGCGCTGTAACCGGTTTCTTCTTCCAATTCACGCTGGGCACATTGAAGAGGTGACTCATCAATTTCCATCGTGCCTGCAGGTAGTTCCAAAAGCCATTTCTTAAGAGAAGGGCGGAATTGGTTAATGAGGATGATTTTTCCAGACGAAGTGATAGGAAGAATAACTGCCGCGCCAGGGTGGTTTATTGTTGTATGTTTTACCACGACGTTCGTAGGGAGCGTCACGTTCTCTTCTATGAGAGAAATACTTTTCCATTTATGGATAACTTTACTCATGCAGTCTGGCCACATTCCTTGCCAATTTTTCGTATAACGGAAGACGTGCACCACCATAACGTCTATGGTGTCGAAAATAAAAGAAAAATTAGGTTTCGCATTAGATTTAGTTTCACGCCGTTCGTGATGTTACTCTCATAATTGGAATCTATGATTGCGCCAAAATTACCGACGTAACCATCTGATATAAATGCAACTCAATAATAAAATACACTTGTAACAAAGTGCTAACAAATGTATAAAAACAATTCTACACTCTCAACTGTTCAAAGATTTTCGGAGTAACGCATGAACCCTTCTATTTCTTCACATGCTGACAAGGCGCTACTCTCTGAAAGAATCAATAAATTAGCGCATGCTCTTTCTGATGGTGTCTACGAAAGAGAAGACACAATTAAGCTTTGTTTACTGGCTGCTTTGGCTGGTGAAAGTGTGTTTCTATTAGGCCCTCCGGGCATCGCAAAAAGCCTTATCGCTAAACGTCTTATTCAGGCTTTTGACAACAGTAGTTACTTCGAATATTTGATGACACGTTTCTCTACTCCCGAGGAAGTGTTTGGCCCACTAAGTATCCAAGAATTAAAAGACAACGGTCGTTATGTCAGACTGACCGAAGGCTACCTACCAACAGCACAAGTCGTATTCCTCGATGAGATCTGGAAAGCCGGCCCTGCAATCCTAAACACGCTACTGACTGTCGTTAACGAAAAGACTTTCAAAAACGGCAGTGATATTGAACGTGTACCGATGCGTCTACTAGTGTCGGCATCCAACGAACTTCCAGATGAAGACAGCGGCTTGGAAGCACTCTACGACCGTATGTTGGTACGCGTGTTCGTAAACCGTATTCAAAACAAACAAAACTTCAAATCGATGCTGACCACGGGTACTTCTCAAGAAGCGGTAATTCCAAAAGGTTTGGCGATTACGGATATTGAATACCATCAATGGCAGAAAGAGCTCGATAAGCTAGAACTGACAGACAATTCGTTTGATAAGTTGTTTGAACTGAAAACCATGCTTGAAGAGACGGTTAAGAAGCAAGGCTCTGCGTCAGAGTCAGAATTGTATGTATCAGACAGACGATGGAAGAAGGCCGTTAAACTATTGAAAGCGAGTGCGTTCTTCAGCGGTCGCGATAGCGTGAACCCGCTAGATATCATGCTTCTGCAAGATTGTTTATGGCATAGCCCTGAATCGCGCGATGTAGTTCGTAGCGTGGTGAAAGACTTTGCATTGAACCGAGCGTTTGATCAACAAGAATCGAAAGCTCAAATCGAGATGTCTCGTGAAGAGTTAGAAGAGATTCAAGACGATGTTGAATCGACGCTATCAGTTTCGCTCTCTATGGAATCAACCAGCGGCTTGTTGCGAAAAGACGTTTACCAGAATGATATCAAGAACGCGAAAATGTACAGCGTAGGCAGTGCATACAATCTAGTGAAACTGGTTATGCTGCAAAGCAACATGTCGGTGTCTGAATCTGAGAAAGGCGATAGCCGTTGGGTCTACGTAGCCAAAGACGATTTTGATCGTGTTCTTAAAGAAGGTCACGGCGATATTTACGGCTACGTAAACGAAAATAAAAACCTATGCCGTTTAAAACTCGACTTGGATGCATCGAACCAATTAGTGATTAAAGACATTGCCAATCGCTCTGTCTTGGTGAGCGTTGTTACCACAGATGGTTTGGACCAAGAACTGTATAACAAGTGGTTAAGTGGTGCTGAAAGAGCGCTAGAACAGTTAACCGAAGCGGAATTCAAGTTAAAGCGTGTTCGTACTGAATTCCATGATGCGTTGCCTCACAACTATATTGACCCTGACTTGCCGAAAGCGATGGAAGCAAGTTTGCAAGCGGTCACGCAAGATCTTGAAACCACGAAAGTGAAGAGCAGCAAGATTGCTCAGCGTATTAAGTTTATGAGCCAGTACTTCGAGTAAGAGGAGAGCATATGTTAGGAGCAGACGGCTTAAACCTCGCTTTGATGGTAGCTGATTCCGGAATCATTGATACCGCGATGAATGACCTCATCGCTCGTTCTCAAGTCATGATGGCTGCAGAGAACAAAGGTGTGAAAACATCAGTGAAAAACCACTTAGTTAAATGGCGCGGTAAAGTTAAAAAACGCGTTACTAAGGTATGTGAAACTGATCGATTCCAAGAGGAAATCGCCCTTTATCAAGAAGTGATTTACTGGGATGAACCACAGTTCTTTGATGAGATTGACAGCGTTATCAAAAAGCTGGAGTGGCATTCCGCGTTTTATCTACAAGCTCGACGCCTTATGGAGAACAACAAGGGCGTTTATAACGCGATGTTTCCACACTACTTTTGCGACCAATGGTACCAATCACTTTCTGATGCGATTAAGCAAGCTCAAGTAACCGAACTTGAAACAAGCAAAGAAAAAGTCTTAGCCGATCTTTATCAGCGCATGGAAACTATGAAAAACATGGACAAAGTGACTGAGTCGGGTGATGAAGGCAGTGTAGGGCGCTTGTGGGACATGGCTTCTGCCAAATTAAGCAAAACAGACCTTACCATCATGAAGCGTCATGCTGAGTTCTTGAATAAGCACAAGGGCTTGCAAGAGATCGCTGAAAAGCTAGGCCGTATGGCTGGTGAGGAAGATGATCCTTCGCTACACAAAGCCCCTGTAGAAGAATTGCAGATGGTTGAAGAGAAAAGCGATGAAGCGGTTGATGATATTGTAGGAATTCATGAAAGTGATGACCTGAACAAAATGCTGCCAAACGAAACCATGTTCCTAGCTTATCCTGAACTTGAGGTTATCTTTTACAAGCACTTGGCCGACAAGCGTTTACTGAGCTATCGTTCGCAAGGTAAATCACGCACGTTACGCAAAGTGAAAGCGCAAAAACCAGATAGCAAGAACATCGATATTGAAAAGGGTCCGTTTATCGTCTGTGTGGACGCTTCGGGCTCTATGAGTGGTTTCCCTGAGCAGTCCGCTAAAGCAATGGCTTATGCTTTGATGCAAATCGCTCTTGCGGAAGAGAGAGACTGTTACGTGATTCTGTTCTCTTCTGAGCAGATTACCTATGAGTTAACAAGGCAAGATGGCCTGCGTGAAGCGAGCGACTTCTTAAGTTACTCATTTCACGGCGGTACGGATTTAGAACCTGTTCTTATGAAGTCGATTGACTTGATGACGGGTGATAAATACAAGAATGCCGATTTAATCGTACTTTCTGACTTTATTGCACCGAAACAATCAGACGAAATGATTGCTCAAGTTGAAAAGTTGAAAGAACACAAAAACCGTTTCCATGCGGTTAGTCTTTCTAAGTATGGTAACCCTCAACTTATGACGATGTTTGACCACTGCTGGGCGTATCATCCGAGTCTTGTCGGTCGTTTCATGAAGAAGTGGTAGCGCTAGAACATCTTGTTTAACTCGATTTTGCTGTGTGTTTTTTGATTGAAGAGATCGAACATGCAGCAATTTGATTTAAATGTCAGCAAACGGAATTTAAATTCACTTTTTTGTTTGACTATCTCCCCTCAATCCGTAAAGTAGGCACCCGAACACAGCGGTGCGGCTTGCTTAAGTCCCTAAAGTGTTGAATTAAAAAGGCGCCTTGGCAGAGTGGCTATGCAGCGGATTGCAAATCCGTGGACCTCGGTTCGACTCCGGGAGGCGCCTCCATTCTTTCTCTTATTTTGATAAGTTAAGAGATAATAAGAATGAAAATGCGATACTAGCTCAGTTGGTAGAGCACAACCTTGCCAAGGTTGAGGTCATCGGTTCGAACCCGATGTATCGCTCCAAATTTTGTAGTGTTGATTCATTTCGACATTAAGATGGTGTTTTACTTTTCAGTAATCGGCATCGCAATAAAGAATTGCGTGCCCTGGTGGTGGAATTGGTAGACACAAGGGATTTAAAATCCCTCGACGTTCGCGTTGTGCCGGTTCAAGTCCGGCCCGGGGCACCATCTATTTGATTGTTACCTCGCTTGGTATTAATCAAAAGAGTTGTTCTCTTAAAACACTATTGAAGGCGCCTTGGCAGAGTGGCTATGCAGCGGATTGCAAATCCGTGGACCTCGGTTCGACTCCGGGAGGCGCCTCCATCATCCAGAAAAAACCAGTCCTAGTGACTGGTTTTTTCGTTTCTGGCCCCGCTAAAAGCTTCCTACGCACCCATTTCAATGCTTATCAAAGAAATCTTTGTTACGGATATACTTGCTCATTAAGTGGTAAGAGAAAGGTCTTATCAGCCAACTAAAGATAGAGCGACCAAGACGGATTAAGGTTGGAGTGTTCTCGTAGATTCGTCCGTTATAAAGCCAAAGCACTTTGCCTACATGCCAATAGAGCAAAGGAACCGGTGGCATGAAGGTCACGATGTCGATGTCACAGCAAATTCGGTAGGTTTTCTTACTCATGCGATAGTGCTTTCGAAAGCTCCAGTCACCAATGGCGGGTTGGCCAAAGGTCACTATTCGCTTAATACAGCCTGGATACTTTTTATCAAAGTAATCAGCGAAGACACAACCGATAGCGCCTCCGGAAGAGTGGCCAGTAATAGACACTCTTTTGCCTTGTTCGATGAGAGGTGTGAGCGTGGCTTCCAAGCGCTCAATAACGGTTAAGCCAAGCTTATCTTCATTACGACTTGGCTGGCTCTCTTGAAACATCAGATGGTAGAAGCCCGCATGCACACGATAATTGAGCCCAATTCTCTTACAGCTTCTTGTCCATAGAGCAAAGGTCAGTAGCCAATCTGAGATACTGTGCGATCCTTTGATAACCACAACTACTTCATCTTTGTCGCTACTCCACAACACTCGAATCATGGTTTTACCAAACTGGTTCTTGATGATGCGTTGTCCATTAGGGTCAAAACCATAGCGAGTTTGTTTAAAAACCCTAGGGTAGGCGAGGTTACAAAGAACGGCATAGCGCTCATATTGATATCGTTTTAGTGGTTTCACATGTTTACTTCTTAATAAGAGTTACTTAAAACTCTAGTCGTTGAATGTGAAATGCACATGAAAACGCCATTTGCTTGGTTTAAAACAATAAAATCACCGCATTCAATTGGTATTTGAATCAATGGTTGTCAGTGATTTGTTCGTTTAAATTAGAAATCCAAGTATAAGAACCGTACAAGCTGCACTAAATTTATTCTTTTGAGTTCGATAATTAATCACTTGAATTAAAAGATAAAATTTATTGTTGACGAATTTTTTCCATCCGTTAAAGTACACCTCGTTCTCACGGCTTAGGTCACTGAGAGATGGTGTTTTTACTTTTCAGTAATCGGCCTCGCAAGATTGCGTTGCCCTGGTGGTGGAATTGGTAGACACAAGGGATTTAAAATCCCTCGGCGTTCGCGCTGTGCCGGTTCAAGTCCGGCCCGGGGCACCATCTATCTAGCTTCTACTTTTTGAGTAGAGTGATGAACAAAGAGTTGTTCTCTTAAATCACTATTAAAGGCGCCTTGGCAGAGTGGCTATGCAGCGGATTGCAAATCCGTGGACCTCGGTTCGACTCCGGGAGGCGCCTCCATTCTTTCTCTTAGTTTGATAAGTTAAGAGATATTAAGAATGAAAATGCGATACTAGCTCAGTTGGTAGAGCGCAACCTTGCCAAGGTTGAGGTCATCGGTTCGAACCCGATGTATCGCTCCAAATTTTGTAATGTTGATTCATTTCGACATTAAGATGGTGTTTTACTTTTCAGTAATCGACATCGCAATAAAGAATTGCGTGCCCTGGTGGTGGAATTGGTAGACACAAGGGATTTAAAATCCCTCGACGTTCGCGTTGTGCCGGTTCAAGTCCGGCCCGGGGCACCATCTATTTGATTATTACCTCGCTTGGTATTAATCAAAAGAGTTGTTCTCTTAAAACACTATTGAAGGCGCCTTGGCAGAGTGGCTATGCAGCGGATTGCAAATCCGTGGACCTCGGTTCGACTCCGGGAGGCGCCTCCACTATTCAAAGTTGAAAGGCCAGCAGAAATGCTGGCCTTTTTGCTATCTGAAATTCTAAACCCTCTCATGCTATCTCCAAACTCCCACGTATGCTCTAATCAGTAGCACCTCTAGGAACAAGCCATATCAGATCACTTTTGTGCCTGTCTTTTCGTTGTATAAATCTATCATTCACTAAATAACCAACAGCATCTGTTAACTCGTTGTGCTATGAGTGGGGAGTGGAAAAGGGCGACTGTCTTTTGCGTCATTAAGTTCTTCATATTTATACATAGTTGCTCATGATCCTGTAACGCTTTCATGAGTTATTACACTTATTATGACTACAAATGAAAATGATTGTCATTTACCTGCGTTACTGCTAACCTATTGTGAAAATTTACAACATCTTATCTACTGCACGAAAGTGTATATAAAAGCCCGCTAAACCTTATTAAACCTACGGTTATTCGGTTGCTTCGTATGATAAATCAGCAGATCTACCTCTTTTGTCCTACCCCTTTAGGGTAGTTCGATTTCGTAATTGATTTACATCATATTTTCATTTTCTTTCATAATTCATTATTCGCTCAGTTAAGAAATATATAACCTTCAGGAATTCTTATGAGCAAGATGAAGCTAGTCGTAATCGGTAACGGGATGGTCGGCCATCGCTATATCGAAGATTTAGTCGAGAAGACAGATGTTGCAAACATGGACATCACGGTGTTCTGTGAAGAACCACGTGTAGCTTATGACCGTGTACACCTTTCTTCTTACTTTTCACACCATACTGCAGACGAACTTTCTTTAGTTAAAGAAGGCTTCTACGAGAAACACGGCATCAATATGCTGATCGGCGAACGTGCTATTAACGTTAACCGTGAAAAGAAAACAGTTTACTCAAGCACTGGTCGTGAAATTCAATACGACAAACTTATCCTTGCTACCGGTTCTTTCCCATTCGTACCGCCAATTAAAGGCAACGAAGGTAAAGACTGTTTCGTTTACCGCACAATCGAAGATCTGAAAGCTATCGAAGCAACGGCTAAGAACTCAAAGTCTGGTGTGGTTGTGGGTGGCGGTCTACTTGGTCTTGAAGCGGCAGGCGCACTAAAAGCACTTGGCGTGACAACACACGTTGTTGAGTTTGCTCCTAAGCTAATGGCTGAGCAACTTGACCAAGCGGGTGGTAACCAACTTCGTCAAAAAATCGAACGTATGGGCGTAAACGTACATACAAGTAAGAACACGCTTGAGATTGCTCCTGAAGGCACTGAAGCACGTAACGTAATGCGTTTTGCAGACGGTACAGAGCTAGAAACTGATTTCATCGTATTCTCTGCTGGTATTCGCCCACAAGACAAACTTGCTCGTCAAATGGGTCTAGGCATCGCACCTCGTGGCGGTATCGAGATTAACGATCACTGTCAAACGACTGATAAAGACATCTACGCTATCGGTGAGTGTGCGTCTTGGAACCAAACGTTCTACGGCCTTGTTGCTCCTGGTTACAAAATGGCGACAGTTGCTGTTGACCACGTTGTCGGTAACGAAAGCACATTTGAAGGTGCGGACATGTCTGCGAAGCTTAAGCTTCTTGGCGTGAAAGTAGGTTCTATCGGCGATGCAAACGGCCGTACTCCTGGTTGTAAGAGCTACGTTTACCAAAACGAAGAGCAAGAAGTTTATAAGCGTATCATCGTTTCTGAAGACAATAAGAAGCTTATTGGCGCAGTGATGGTTGGTGATACGTCTGATTATGGTGATCTTCTTCAGTTAATGCTGAACGAAATCGACCTACCAGAACACCCAGATGCATTGATCCTTCCTGCTCACGCTGGTGCTGAAAAGCCAACTCTTGGCGCTGATTCTCTTCCTGAGTCTGCTGTTATCTGTTCTTGTTTCGATGTAACGAAAGGCAAGATTGCTCAAGCCGTTGCTGAAGGTCACCACACCATTGGTGATATCAAAGCAGTGACTGGCGCAGGTACGGGTTGTGGTGGTTGTATTCCACTTGTGACTTCAGTACTGAACGCTGAACTTGCTAAAGCTGGTGTAGAAGTGAAGAACGACGTTTGTGAGCACTTTGCTTACTCTCGCCAAGAGCTTTTCCACCTGATTCGTATTGAAGAAATCAAAACATTCGACGAGCTACTAGAGAAGTACGGTAAAGGCTACGGCTGTGAAGTATGTAAGCCTCTAGCGGGTTCTATCCTTGCTTCTTGCTGGGGTGAGCACATCCTTAAGCCTGAGCTAGTGAAGCTGCACGATACCAACGATAACTTCCTAGGTAACATGCAAAAAGACGGTACTTACTCTGTTATCCCTCGTATGGCGGGTGGTGAAGTAACACCTCAAGCACTAAGCGTTCTTGCTGATGTTGCTGCTGAATACAACTTGTACACCAAGATCACGGGTGCACAACGTATTGGTCTGTTCGGTGCTCAAAAAGATGACTTACCAGCAATCTGGAAGAAGTTAATCGCTGCAGGCTACGAAACGGGTCAAGCTTACGCAAAAGCACTTCGTATGGCGAAAACATGTGTAGGTTCTACTTGGTGTCGTTACGGCGTTCAAGATTCAGTTGGCCTAGGCGTGATGATCGAGAACCGTTACAAAGGCATCCGTACTCCTCATAAAATGAAGTTTGGTGTGTCTGGCTGTACTCGTGAGTGTGCTGAAGCTCAAGGTAAAGATTTAGGTATTATTGCGACTGACGCAGGTTGGAACATGTATGTATGTGGTAACGGTGGTATGAAACCTCGTCACGCAGACCTACTTGCAAGCGACCTAGACCAAGAAACGCTAATCAAGTACATCGACCGTTTCATGATGTTCTACATCCGCACGGCTGCGCCACTACAACGTACTTCGGTATGGATGGACAACCTAGAAGGTGGTGTTGATTACCTACGTGAAGTGATTGTAGACAACAAGCTTGGTATCAATGACCAACTTGAAACTGACATTGCTGGCCTAGTTGATAACTTCGCTTGTGAATGGACAGATACAATCAACGACGAAGCTCAACTTAAGCGCTTTGCACACTTCATCAATGCTGATGACCGCGATGATAACGTTGTGTTTGTTGAAGATGGTCGTGAACAACACCGCCCAGCGACATTCACAGAGAAACACCCAGAAGCGAAGGGCGATATCCTTCACGTTGAACTGGTTTAATTGGGAGACGACATCATGGCATTTACCAAAGTTTGTAAGATCGAAGACATTATCCCAGGTACAGGTGTTTGTGCGTTGGTTAGTGGTGAGCAAGTGGCTATCTTCCGCCCAACTAAGGCTGAAGAAGTATTCGCGATTAGCAACACAGACCCATACTTCCAATCTAACGTGTTATCACGCGGTTTGATTGTTGAGCACAAAGAAGAGCTTTGGGTAGCAAGCCCACTTAAGAAGCAACGCTTTAACCTAGCAACAGGTGTGTGCATGGAAGACGAGAACTTCAACGTGAAAGCGTATAAAGCTCGTGTTGCCAAAGGCGCTGTAGAAATCTCTGCTTAATCTTCGGATGAGTAAGATTTGATAGTTCAAGGGTTCTAGTTCTCGATATTGCCTTAACTCGGCAACTAGAGCCTTTTCCTATCCAATTTTAACTTTTAATTTAAACTTTTTAAGGACAACCTTATGTCTCCTGATTACAAACCAGCTGAATTCGTTCAAACGATGATCGATGTGGGTGAAGCGAAAACGAAAACAAGTACTCGCGACCTTCTGATTCGAAGCACTATGGCTGGTATCATCCTTTCTCTAGCGGTTGTTGTTGCTATTACAGCAATGGTACAAACAGGCATTGGCCTTGTTGGCGCATTAGTGTTCCCAGTTGGTTTCGTTATTCTAAGTGTTATGGGTTACGACCTAGTAACTGGCGTATTCGGCCTTGCACCTTTAGCGAAATTCGACAACCGCCCAGGTATCACTTGGGGTCGTATCCTACGTTGTTGGGGTATTGTTGGTCTTGGTAACCTTATCGGTTCTTTGATTGTTGCTTTCCTTGTTGCAGTATCACTAACGGGTAACTTCTCTTTAGAACCAAACGCTGTTGCTCAAAAGTTCATTGCTGTTTCTACAGGTCGTAGCCTAGGTTTTGAAAACATGGGTATGGACGGATGGATCACGTGTTTCGTACGCGGCATCTTCTGTAACCTTATGGTTTGTCTAGGTGTGATTGGCAACATGACTGCACGCACAGTATCTGGCCGTGTAGCAATGATGTGGTTCCCAATCTTCATCTTCTTCGCACTCGTATTTGAGCACACAGTAGTAAACATGTTCCTATTCCCACTGGGTATGATTCTGGGCGCTGATTTTGGTATCGTGACATGGTTGAACTTCAACCTTATCCCAACAATCCTAGGTAACATCGTTGGTGGTCTACTAATGACGTGTGTTCCTCTATACCTAACTCACGCTAAAACAGCGCCTTCTCTAGGTGCTAAGTAATCCTCAATAGGGTGAAACGTAATTTAGTATGAGATTAAGAGCCCCAACAACATGTTTGGGGCTTTTTTAGTTCGAAAGCCCTTATATCATTGCGCAAATTACTCGCAATAGACTGTTTTGTTATAATTACTTCTATCTTCGTTAGTATTTAGACTGAATATTTATAACAACACCTGATAGTCTAAGGGTTAAGGATTTGGATAAGTCATCATGAATACAGTGACTTATCACATAGATTTAAGCTTGAGATAAAACAAGCAAACCTTCGGAGCGCAGAATGTCAGAAGTATCGTCATCGAATGTTAAAGAAGTAAACAAAGGATTTGTTTCATTGGTAGGTGCAGGTCCGGGCGACCCAGACTTACTTACGCTAAAAGCCGCACGAGTGATTCAACAAGCAGACGTGTTGGTTTATGACCGCTTGGTATCAAAAGATATTTTGGCGATGGCTAACCCAGAAGCAGAAATGCTGTATGTGGGTAAAAAGCTTGATCATCATTGTGTACCGCAAGATCAGATCAACCAATTGTTGGTCACTAAAGCGCAAGAGAACAAGCACGTAGTACGCCTAAAAGGTGGTGACTCGTTTATCTTTGGCCGTGGTGGTGAAGAGTGTGAAACGTTAGCTGAGAATGACGTGAGATTTGAAGTGATTCCGGGCATCACAGCAGCTGCAGGCGCAACGGCTTATGCGGGCATTCCGTTGACGCACCGTGATCATGCACAAAGCGTGCAGTTTATTACAGGTCACTTGAAGAAAGATGGCGAAGATATCGATTGGCAATCTCTTGCTCAGCACAACCATACCATCGTGTTTTACATGGGCTTGAAAGAGAGTCCAAACATTCAGAAAAACTTACTGGACAACGGTATGCGAGCGGACATGCCGGTTGCGATCATCGAAAACGGTACGCGCCAAGAACAGAAGGTATTTAGAGGTGGGTTACGTGATTTAGCTGATCTTGCTAGTGTCGCAAAGAGCCCAGCGTTGATTGTTGTAGGCAGCGTGGCTCAGCTCCATGAAAAACTTGCTTGGTTTAACAAACAAGCTTAATCGTTTGACCTTTTAGTTGGCTCTCTAAGCCACTACTGAGCTCATCAAGAATCAAATACTGCAGCGGCTGCCTTGTCGCTGCATTTCTTGTTGGCGCATCGGCATTTCGTCAATGATATTGGTGATCTGTTTCCAATCTGTTTTACCATTCCATCTGTGCTTCTCTTTTCCGTCTTTACCAATCAAAACAGCGGTATGTGATCCTTTCGGGATCTCGTAAATACTGGTGACGGCCTCTAAGTTAAACTCTTCTTCTAACCAAGTCGGGACTGTGTAACCACTCTCAGCAATAACCATAATGACGACGTCTCGTTCGACTAATTGACAGTTATTGAGCAACACTTCATTCAGAAACTCTTTAACGACTGAATCTTCCTTTGGAGCGAAATAAATCACACTGCGGTGCGGCAAAGGCTTTGAGTGAGAATAGGCGGGGTAGGCGAGTACTGAGTTGATGGTTAAGCTCATGATTAATACCGTGCTGATGGTCAGTAGTTTAAGCAAACTAAACCAGATACCAGAGTTTGATGGTTGATTCGAAGTTTGCACCGCTTTGGTTGTGTCGATGCTTACGTTCGATTTGTGTTTTTGTCGGTGCAGCATTGCCAACCTCCCTTTAAAAGCTCTAAGCCTGAGTACGATTTGAATGCTACGTAAAGAAGAAGGTGAAGATCAGACCCACCTAAGAAACGTTCAAAACAAATCCACTTACAATAAGCATAGTTAGGATTACGTTAAAGACACTTAGCTTTACGCTAAAGATATTAGGTTTACGTTAACGATAGCTGGCAGGTTCATTTTTATTGAGTAAAGCGGCTCGCATTTTACTATTGAATAGAATAGGGTATACGGAAAATCTAAAGGTATGAATTTATGGAAAACATAGCAATTTTGGTCGACGTTCAGAACGTTTACTACACGACGCGCGACAAATACCGTTCTAACTTCGACTATAACCAGTTTTGGTATGTTGCCACGGAAGGGCGTAACGTTGTTGCCGCTAATGCTTACGCAATCTCAAGCCAAGATCCAAAGCAGCGTCAATTTCACCATATCCTTCGTGGTGTGGGTTTTAATGTGAAATTAAAGCCGTTTATTCAGCGTCGAGATGGCAGTGCAAAAGGCGATTGGGATGTGGGTATTGCGTTAGACGCGATAGAACTTGCTGAGACGGTTGATACGATTGTTTTGGTATCAGGAGACGGTGATTTCGAAATCCTTGTAGAGCGAATCAAAGAACGTTTTGGCAAACCTGTTGAAGTGTATGGTGTTCCGGGATTAACTGCTCAAAATCTTATCGATTCTGCCTCAAAATTTGTACCGATTGAAAAAGATTTTCTTCTATAGAGGAAATCGAGCACTTTATAATTGAAATCAATAATAACGATAATTAGAATGCAAACAGTTCTTATTTATCGGTGTGTGTAATGTCTCGCGTTTTAGTTGTTGATGATGATATTCAGTTGTGTGAGTTACTGGGTGAAGTGTTAGAAAATGAGGGGTATCACGTTGATACTGTTCATTGTGGTGAATCCGCGCTTGAGTTTATTCAATCTCACCCTGTCGATTTGGTTCTACTCGATGTAATGCTTCCGAACTTAAGCGGCATTCAAGTAGCAAGACGTATATGTCAGCGTTTTGCTACTCCCATTCTTATGCTAACCGCACTTAATGACGATGCCTCAATGCTCGATGGCTACCAAGCTGGAGCCGACCAGTACATCGCCAAACCTTTCAATGTCCCTGAACTCTTAACCCGTATTAAGGTGATCTTGCGCCGAGTGGGTTTTGAACGCCAAAGACAATCTTTAGCTTCCTCTAATCACGGCTTGTGTGAACAACTCTCTCGTTTGCCATTAACTGGCACTGAAAAAGACTTGCTTGATTACCTAGTCAAAAACGATGGTATTGTCGTCTCAAAATCTGATCTACAAATCCATGTACTCAAGAAAGAACTGTGTCCTTTCGATCGTAATTTAGATATGCATATCAGCAACATACGTAGAAAGCTCGTTCAGGCCGGTTTGTCTAAACAACATATAAAAACCGTTCGTGGTAAAGGTTACAGTTACCTAGAGTCGGTCGGAGCATGAGTATAAAACTGCTGCGTTGCCCTGATTTTATTGCTAAGCGTAAAGACGGACTCACTTTCCAACTGTTCAGTTATCTGACCGTTATTTTGGTGAGTATTTTGATTCTGCAAGGTGTCGCTGAAAGAGCCTTGATGAAAGCGCTGCTTAAAGTGCCAGAATCGGTTAAAGCGGAGATGCTTGACCTTGCTTACCAAGCGAATGTGTTGATTGAAGAAGGGGACATGGATGAACTCGCGGACTGGGGCAATGCTCAGCAGTATTATCTGTTCGTCATTGATAAAGACAATCGCCCGATCACACATCGTCACATGCACCCGCATTTTGAATTTAAGCTCAAATACTTAAGAACGTTAGATCACCAACTTAGTGATCGTGTGAGTAAGCCGATCTTCGGTCTGCCACTAGATAACGGGAAAACGCTGGTTATCCAACTACCGCACCAGTTTCACCCCGCTAAATCTTTTGCCCCATACTCCTATATGCTTAAGGCTTTGATTGCATTGGTCGTTTTGTCTCTGTTCTCGATTATCATGGCCAAAAGCCTGCAGCAACCGTTGGACAGGTTGAGAGAAGCGAGCCGCAGACTGGCTCAAGGTGACTTTACGGTCAGTGTGGTGTCGGAGTTAAATTCCACCACGCGAGAATTCAACGAGCTTGCACACGATTTTGATCATATGACCTTTGAGATTAAATCTCTGGCTGAAAAGCAACGTCGTTTGATTCGTGATGTGTCACACGAGTTAAGAACGCCATTAGCAAGGCAAAACCTCGCACTGCACCTGCTGCGCAGCAAGGTTGATGATAAAAGCATTGGTTTGCTAGAACGAATGGAAAATGAAACAGAAGAGATGAACAAGCTGGTGGGTGAGATACTTGAATTTAGCCGCTTAGAAACCTCTCGCTATGACTCCAAGTTAAGCTTAATGCACCTTGAGCACTATTGTTCAATGTTGATCGCGCAGATGCAAAACGATTTAAAACCGAATCAAACTTTGATTGGTTCCCTAGAGACGCCGACATCAATGGTGAACGTTGATGAGAGGCTACTGCTTCGAGTCATTGGTAACTTGGTCGGGAATGCCATTAAATACGCGGGTGAGAACGCTCATGTTGTCGTGACGACATATGAACAGGACATAGATAAACGTTACAGTGTCATATCTGTAGAAGATGACGGTGATGGCATTCCTGATAACAAGATTGCAGGTATATTCGACCCGTTTACACGAATAGAATCAGCCCGAGACAAACAGTCTGGCGGTTACGGCTTAGGCCTTGCGATTGTTAAAGAAGCGATGGGTGTGATGAATGGGCATGTAACCGCTGAGAATAGAGAAGGTGGGGGACTGAGAGTAAACTTGATGTTCCCAATCGGTGATTAGCTTTCTCTAATGCGAAGTACGTTAAATAGCTAATTATTTCAACTCAGTTGTACTGACTTAAGCGATACCCAATAAAAAACGCCACTGCATCTGCAGTGGCGTTTTTCTTTATGCGCTTTGGTATGGGCTAGGCGTAGCCATTAATTACGCCTGAGCTTGAAGACAAGAGCATCAGATAAGCGAGACTATGCCTGTTGGCGAGCTAGCTTAACTTCTTCTTCTTTCTCACCTGCTGCTGGGTCGTTGAAGCGAGACTCGTCTAGAGCGCCTTCAGACTTAGCAACGATGATAGATACGGCACTATCACCTGTGATGTTTACAGCGGTACGAATCATATCAAGAAGGCGGTCAACACCCATGATTAGAGCAATACCTTCAAGCGGTAGACCAACTTGGTTCAATACCATCGCTAGCATAACAAGACCAACACCAGGGACACCTGCAGTACCAACAGACGCCAGTGTCGCCGTTAGGATAACCATTAGGTAATCACCCATTGAAAGGTCGATGTTGTAGGCTTGCGCGATAAACGCCGTCGCAACACCTTGCATGATTGCAGTGCCGTCCATGTTCACAGTTGCGCCTAGTGGTACTGTGAAAGAAGCGACTTTGTTGTCTACGCCCATGCGGTTCTTAGCTGTTTCCATTGTTACTGGAATTGTTGCGTTCGAAGATGCCGTTGAGAATGCAAACATGATTGCATCTTCCATCTTACGTAGGAACGTAATCGGACTAAGACCTGTGAATCCTTTAAGCATCGCACTGTAAGTCACCAAACCATGCAACAGTAGGGTACCAGTAAGCACTAAGAAGTATTCTGCTAGGTTCCAAATTGCACTTAAGCCAAGGCCAGAGAACAGTTTCGCCATCAAGAAGAATACGCCGTAAGGAGCAAGGTTCATTAGTAGCGCAACTAGCTTCATGATCACTTCGTTTAGATCAGAGAAAACGGCAGCGATACGTTCACCGGGTTTGCCCGCCGCACTGATTGCGATACCAAACAACACTGCAAATACGATAACTTGTAACGTTTTGCCCTCAGCCATCGCCTGAATAGGGTTGGTTGGGAACATGTCGATGATAACTTGGCCCAAAGAAGGGGCGTCCGCTGATTTGAAAGAGCTCGCAGCAGTAAGATCCGCACCAGCTCCAGGTTGGAACAGGTTACCGATAGTTAATGCTAGAGTGATGGCAACGGCAGTAGTACCGATATAAAGTGCAAGCGTTTTGCCACCCATACGGCCAAGAGTTGATAAGTCTTTAAGAGAACTTGTACCGCACACTAGTGAAACGAAGACTAGAGGCACAACAAGCATTTTTAAACTGGCGACAAAGATTTGTCCGCCTACTTCAAAGAGTCCGTTAACGATGTAGTTGTTAACAAATCCGCTGTCTGCAAAAAGGGATTGAATGGCAAATCCCGTTAATATACCTACGACCATACCGAGGATTACTCGACCAGTCAGAGACATAGGTTTCTTGGTATTCATTTAGAACACTCCTTATTATTTATAACTTTGATACCTTTTCAAAGTGAGCAGGAGATTAGCAGTCGGTTGTTCAAATCGAAAAACAAAAAATGAGTTTGGAATTATAGATGTGATCAAAATCACTGATAATTCCGTCAATTAAACAAAACAAAACAAAATAATTCACCATAAATTTACATTTATCGAGACTTTTATACATAAAGCTGCCGTTTCAAAGGTAGTAAATAAGAAGAGATAATTTTCTTATCAATCTGGCCATCTTAAATAGCCCAAGCTAATAACGCTGTTTCAAAAGATTTGACGTCGACAACTACTTTTTAGCGTAAATGCTCTCTAACCATTTGTATTGTATTGAATTGGTTTTGTTTAACTTTATAAAAACGTCTCCCCGACACGCCTTTACAAAACTTTACGAATGCAAAGAATGTAAATTTAATGCAAATGGTAATAGTTATCACTTATATTCTCTCTCGGAATGATTCAGTGGTACCGGAAACGGTTCAGCGAGCACATCGAATAAATAACAAAGTGCTCGTCTAAAAGAATAAAAACGGAGTAAAGGACATGTTTTCAAAGAGCCCATTGGCTTTAGTGATCGGCGCAGTATTAGCTTCACCAGCAGTATTGGCAGAAACAGTAAAAACAGACGAGCATATGGTTGTTGAAGGTCGTGACTACGGTTATAAAGCCGACACGAACACAACAGCAATGCGCATGGAGGCGACCCAATTAGAGACTCCGGGACAAGTTTCAGTAATCGATGAGCAAATCATCGATGAACAGCGTGCAACAACGCTTGGTGACGTGCTTAAAAATGACGCGAGTGTAAGTGCTGGCGGTACAAGCCGTAACCGTGAACGTTTTTCTCTACGTGGTTTCTCGGTAGAAAGCTCTTCGGGCTTCCTTAAAAATGGCCAGCAACATTGGTCTCACTACCGTCAACCAATCGAACTGCTAGAGCGTGTAGAAGTACTTAAAGGGCCTTCTGGTCTTCTTTACGGTATTTCTGCACCAGGTGGTTTGATCAACATGGTAAGCAAAAAGCCAACTTACGATACGCAAGTAAGTGTTAGCCAAGATATTGGTTCTAATGACCATTCTCGTACAACGGTAGACGTAAGTGGCGCTTTGAACGACGCTGAAACTCTACGTGGTCGCGCGATTCTATCTAAAGAAAGCTACGGTTCTTGGAGAACTTACGGTGACGGAACTGAACCACAAACAGAACGTTTTGTTGGTGGGGTATTCGTTGATTACGATGTAACTGAAGACGTGACAGTTTCTGTTCATTACGACAAAACTAACGACGAAGGTAGCGTAGATTCTGGCGCTTTATACACGCTAGACGGCAACCGAGTAGGTAGCGACAAGCACATCTGGGATGCACAGTGGTCACAGATCGAGAATGATGTTGAGAACGTTGGTTTTGATATTGCTGCTAACCTGACTGATACATGGTCAGTAAAAACAGGTTTCAACTACCAAGATTTCGAACGTATTGATATGGAAAGCTACCCAAGCTTTTCAAATATGAATCCTGATGGTACGGGCACCGTGACACAAGGCGGTAACTACCGTCATGATAAATGGCGTTTCAGAACGGCTTACGTTGATCTAACAACAACCGCTGATCTTGCGGGCACAGAGCATCAACTATTATTCGGTGCTAACTGGTTAGGCTACAGCTATTACCGTGGTATGGATCGCTTCAGCAGCGCTGAATACGCACCAGATGCAACAGTACCAGCGCCGTCAGTGGGTCCAACATCGCTAGGTAAGATGAGTACTTACGATACTTGGGGCTTCTACATCCAAGATTTGATTACTATTAATGATGAATGGCAAGTTCTTGCGGGCGCTCGTTTCGACCGTAAAGTAAGTGATGGCGTTGCAGAAGAAAATGTTGCACCTAAGCTTGGCGTAATTTACCACCCAGCATCAAACGGTAGTATCTACGCTTCTTACTCTGAAAGTTTCGAACCACAAGGCGTTGTTTCAAGCGGAAGCCGCAACTACACCAACGATGGTGAACTTCTTGACGCAGCAACGGGTGTTTCTTACGAAGTCGGTACTAAGTGGGAACTGATGGACGAACGTCTATTCGTTTCTGGTGCGGTATTCGATATTACCCAAGAAAACATCTCAATGGATGTAGAAGACACTTCATCAGGCGATTGGACGAAGACACAAGGTGGCGAACAAGTTCACCGTGGTGCTGAGTTAGCAGCGCAAGGTTTTATCTCTGAAAAATTCTCTATGTCTGGCTCAGCAATGTACTTAGATGCTGAAATCACTAACCATGAAACATATGAAGGTAACCGCCCAGTTGACGTACCTGAGTTTGCAGCAAGCGTTTGGTCTACTTACGCAGCAACAAACGAAGTTGATGTTAACCTAGGCCTTATCTACGAAGGTTCTCGTTACGGTGACAGTGCGAACACTTTCAAGAAAGATGGCTACGCGCGTGTAGATATGGGTGCTGCATACACGCTTAAGTACGACGACTCTCTAGACTTCGTTGCTCGTCTAACCGTAGAGAACGTGTTTGACAAAGAATACCTAGCGGGTGGTGGTTCAACATCTTCAAACCACCAATTTGCTGAAGACGTAGTAATCGGCGAAGGCCGTAACTACATGGCGACTTTACAGGTAAAATACTAATTTGTTAGTAGGGTACTATTGTTAGCCTAAATACTAAGGGGAAAGTTTCGGCTTTCCCCTTTCGTGATTCTGCTGTTCAGTAAAAATATCCCTAGTAATGCGAGTGACTTTTAATGATAATGAGAGTGCTTATCAATAATAGTATTTATCAATAAAGTGTATTTGACCTTCTTCTATAGTAAATGACTACAATTATGAATCTTTTAAAAACTAGCCTAGCGCTTGCCATCAGTTTGGTTGCAACGTCTTCTATGGCAAACAGCTTGGATCAAGCTCAATCAATTCAAAACAAGACCAATAACGCGTCGGCTTCGAGCCAAAAGGTTATTGATAAAAGCTCACAAGCGACGTTAATGCTGCAAGCTGAGATTGAGCGTCTGCAAGAAGAAGTGAAAAATCTAGAAATCTATCACGATCACCTTGCTGCATTGGTTGAGAGCCAGAATCAAGAAGCTCAGAGCATTGAAGGGCAGATCGACGAGATCAAATACACACGTCAAGGTGTTGTGCCTTTGATGTACCAAATGATTGATGGCCTTCAACAGTTAGTTGAGCAAGATGTGCCAATCAGGAAAGAGCAACGTCTAGAAAGAGTTGAAAAGCTGCAAGCAATGATGACTCGCGCTGATGTGAGTGATGCTGAGAAGTATCGTCGTATCCTAGAAGCTTACCAAATCGAGATGGACTACGGCATCAAGCTCGGTGCTTACCAAGGCCGTGTTGCATTGAGCAGCGACAGAACGATTGAAGCAGACGTGTTGCACTTAGGTCGTATCTCTTTGGTTGCTCGTAACTTAAATGGCAGCCAATACTGGTCTTGGAATCAAACACAAAATCAGTGGCAGGAGCTAGATTCTTCAATGAAGTCTGAGCTAGATAAAGCTTACGATATTGCAAGCCAGCAAGCGGCGCCAAGCCTAATTACTTTACCTGTTTCTTTAACTGTTGCGGAGGTTAAGTAATGAACTTAAAGCCATTAGCAGCATTGCTTTGCATTACGTCTATTTCATTTTCTGCTTTCTCTGCATCAGACACGACGGCTCAGCTAGTTAATAAAGCAAAATCAGAGAGTCGAACTCAAGCTTCTCACAACGTAGTGCGTGAAGCTGATTTCAAAAAGACAGAACAAGAACTGAAAGCGATCAAAGCTCAGCTTGAAGCGAAACGTACATCAGTACAAAACGCGACAGATGTTCTTACTCAAACGTTTAGTGATAACGAAAACAAGCTTGCTCGCTTAGAAGAGAAGCTGCGTTTAGAAACCGGTAGTTTAGGTGAGCTGTTCGGTGTCGTTCGTCAAAACGCAAAAGAACTCGGCACAGAACTTAGCTCAACCGTGAATAGTGTTGACCGCGCTGAACACACGGCAACTGTTGATCAAATCATTGATGCTAAATCACTGCCTTCAATGCCACAGCTGACCGGTTTGTGGATGAGCATGGTTGAACAGATCCAAGCGAGCTCTGAGCTTAGCAGATCTCAAATTGCATTCATCAATGGTGAAGGCAACACACAAACTGTCGACGCTTATCGTTTAGGTTCAATCGGCCTAGTAACAGACCAAGGCTATGTTAGCTGGAACACTCAGCGTGAAGATGCGATTGCGTATCTGAAACAGCCATCGAATGGTCCAACTTTAGCATCGCTATCTACATTAGCGAATGGCGATGTGTCTAACGTGGTTGTCGATCCTTCTCGTGGGTTCATGCTAGAGCAACTAGCGCTAACACCAAGCCTAACTGATCGCCTTCAAGCGGGTGGTGTAGTTGGTAAAGTGATTCTTGGCTTGCTTGCAATTGGCTTAATCATCGCATTAGTTCGTGGTATTTCTTTGGCTACCGCTCGCCAGAAAATTCGCGCTCAACTTAAGAACCCAGAGCAAGCGGGTGATAACCCTCTAGGTCGTGTTCTTGCGGTTTACAACAAAGAGCAAAACCAAACCGTTGAAGCACTAGAACTACGACTTTTAGAAGCGGTAGTGGATGAACAAACTCACCTAGAGAAAGGTTTATCGATGCTAAAACTTCTAGCGGCACTTGCTCCAATGTTAGGTCTTCTAGGTACTGTAACCGGCATGATCGAAACATTCCAAGTGATCACACAGTTTGGTAATGGCGACCCTAAAGTGATGGCGGGTGGTATTTCTATGGCGCTAGTAACAACCGTACTTGGTCTTGTTGCAGCAATGCCTCTGCTATTAGCACACAACATTCTTAGCACTCAGGCTGAAAACATTCGCAATATTCTTGAGAAACAAGGTATTGGTCTTGTTGCTGAGCAGGCAGAAAAAACGGTTGAATCAAAAGTTGTCGTTTCACCAGTTGGGACTGCTGCGTAATGGATATTTTGTCGGGTTCTCTATTACCAGCGAGTTGGTTAACGAGTGACTGGCTGCTGTCTTTATCAAGCTTTATGGAGCAGGGCGGTTTCGTCCTGTGGTGGCTAGCGGCTGTCGTCCTAGTTTATTGGGTGCTTGTAGTCGAACGTGTGCTTTATCTTGCGTTCTACTTTCCAAAGCAGCGCCAAGCTTGGATTACTAAGTGGCATGAAAGAGAAGATCACTCTTCTTGGCATGCCAAAGCCATTCGTGAAGGTTGGTTAGGGCAAGCGAGTATCTTACTTAACCAGAACTTGAACTTTATTAAGCTGTTAGTCGCTATTTGTCCGATGTTGGGTTTGTTAGGTACCGTTACCGGTATGATCTCTGTTTTTGATGTCATGGCGACTCAAGGAAGCAGTGACCCTAAATTGATGGCTTCAGGTATCTCGTTGGCAACACTGCCAACCATGGCGGGTATGGTTGCTGCATTAGCGGGCATGTTTGTTCACGCTCGTTTAGCGAAAGTGTGTAACCGCTTAGAATTGAAATTAGAAAAATCTTTAAGGAGTCAACGATGAGACTCGGTCGACGTCATTCAAAAAACGAAGAGGCTCAAATAGACCTTACTTCGATGCTTGATATTGTATTTATCATGCTTATTTTCTTTATTGTGACCAGTTCATTTGTTCGTGAATCAGGGGTTGAAGTCAATCGCCCACAAGCGTCTAACGTAGTAAGCCAAAAGGATGCGGGCATCTTTGTTGCGATTACTTCTGCGAATGACATCTTCATCGATAAACGTGTTGTTGATGTTGAACGTGTCCAAGCGACATTAGAACACTTGTTGCTAGAACAACCTGATGCTTCTTTGGTTATTCAAGCGGATGAACACGCTTACAATGGTACGGTTGTTAAAGTGATGGACGCCGCTAAAGGTGCGGGTGTTAAAAACATCGCGCTTGCTGCTGAAAAGCGATGATCTTGGAGGATCTTCATAAATGATTCGCCTATTTCTTGCTTTACCGCTAGCGGGTGCATTGGGCTTAGCTCTGTTTTCTTTTATGGCTTGGATGGTCGATAATGGCCACCAACGTTCACCAGACAACAGTGAGACGTTAAGTTTCAACATGGTAATGGTGGAACAAGAACAAGAAGTCCAAAGAAGACAACGTGCAGTCCCTGAAAAACCAGAAATGCCAGAGCCGCCACCGAAAGCGCAAACGTCTCAGTCACAAGCTGAAGTTACGCCTCTGAATTCGATGTCTTCACTGCCTTCTTTGGATTTGAATACATCGATTGACGGCCTAGCGATTAACGCTCCGACATTTTCTGATTTTGGGTCAAACCAACAGGCAATGCCTCTGTATCGAGTAGAACCTCGTTACCCAGCTAAAGCGCTGAAGCGTGGCGCTGAAGGCCATGTGATTATGTCTTTTACCATCGATGAAACGGGACGCCCAATTGACATTCAAGTCACTGACGCAAACCCACGTCGTATGTTTGAACGTGAAGCGATGAGAGCACTTAAAAAATGGAAATATCAACCGAAAGTCGTCGATGGAAAAGCGATAGCTCAGGTTGGTCAAACCGTGAAACTAGAGTTTAAGTTGGCAAAATGATGAAACAGATATGGATATTAGTGGGCTTGTTGTTAATGCCCCTTACAACACAAGCGCAAGAGCTATCTCAATATACTGCCATTCGTGTTCAAAAGGCGCATAAGCTTGCTCAAGATGAACAGGTTAAACAGGCGATTGACGTACTTGCAGGCTTGGAGCTTTCGAAAGGCTACGATAAAGCATACGTAGCTCGTATGCTGGGTGTGTTTTACTGGCAAGATGGCAAAACTGACGAGGCGATTAAGCAGCTAACTTATGCCGTCGATACGAATTTGTTAGTCGATGAACAAGCTTGGATAACGAAGCGTATGCTTGCTGATCTGTTATTAAATGATCAGCAGTTCAAAAACGCGCTTCCACATTACTATGAGTTAGTGAAAACAGCGCCAGAGGCAGAAAAGAAAGACGTGCTTTGGATGCGAATTGCACAAGCGGAATACCAAATCGAAAACTGGTCAAAAGTACTGGTTGCTATTGGTAATCGTGACAAGTTCAATGCAAAACCAGAACTGTCGCCTCTATCGCTAAAACTGGGTGCGCAACTACAGTTAATGCAGTGGAAGCAATCTATTCCAACACTGGAAAGCCTAATTGAACTTCAACCAGAAAAAGACAATTGGTGGCGTCAGCTTGTAGGCATTCAGTTAAGACTAGAGCGCAACCGTGATGCATTGAACACGCTAGCGCTAGCTGATCTACAAGGGGTTGATCTGAAGAACTCAGATCGCCGCTTGCTTGCACAGCTTTACGCGAAACGTGGTATTCCAGAGCGTGCAGCACAAGAAATTAGTAAGCTAGATGATGCGAACAGCGACGTTCAACTTCTCGCAGAGCAAGCAACTTACTGGCAGCTAGCTAAAGAGTGGGACAATGCGATTGAAGTGTGGACGTTAGCGTCTAAAAAAGACACTCAGTATCATTGGAATGTGGCTCAGCTATTGGTTCAGCAAGGTTACTACGACCGAGCTCTGGTTGTTTTAGACAAAGTGAAAGACAAAAACAAACAAGCCGATGTTGCGTTAGCGAAAGTGCGTTCATGGTACAAGTTAAAGAATCTTGATAACGCCCTTGCTCAAGCCAAGCGTGCGAACAACATTGAGCCATCTTCTGAGGCAAAAGGCTGGATTAAATACCTGACTCAGCTTAGAACGGTAAGTGATAAAGGAAACGTCTAACCGCTCATCGCAAACAGAAGACAAGAACAGCGCATAAGAAACAAGAAAAGCAAAAGGGTGTCATTTGATCGTTCAAATGACACCTTTTTTAATTTAGGCGACTTAAGCCCACCTTGGGACTTTAGCTCATCTAACGTTATTGTCGATTGGACTGGATTGACTAAGGCTCGCACATCGTGCCACTAAGCGTTGCACTTTGAATTGCGCCACTGGTGTTAGCAACCCAGTTAATGGTGCAGTCACGATAAGGGTTCTTAAAGGCATGTAAAGTGTAACCATTATCTAGTGGTTTCTTCGTCTCAACCCAAGCATAGTTTCGAGATGCCCAAAAGCTGATAGGACGTGAGCGTTCGGTTAGATACTGCTCTTGTGCATCGGTTATGTCTGAACCGATGTATTCTTGGACGTGCTCTTCTGTACTGCTCATTTGGCTACTGCACGCTGTTACGAGCGTTGTAAAAGCCAAAACAATAATACGCATTTCAAAATCCCTTTAAGCCTAATTAGCTATCGTTAAATCGGTTATTCGTCTGTATTTAACAAACTGCATCAACCGAAGAGTCCGCCGTTTGTGTATGATCTTCAAAATGATCCAAAGATCAAATAGCTCTGAAGGTTAATAGTTACGAAGCTTAAATAGCTCCAACTTTCATTCCTTAAAGCTACAACTGCTACCTTAAACCAACCTCAATCAAGCATGTTGATATTGAGATTTTTTGAGGTTTGACCTTACTATCGATGACCTCAAATACAAGCTATCCATTCCCTTTAGTACAAGTTAGCAAGAATATGCATACAGTACGATTACTTCCCATGTAATGTTATGTAAATTTCCTTACGCCGCTCGGCAAACGTAAACAATGTAAATTGAATGCCAATACGAATGATTATCAACTAAATTGACGCCATAAAATTTATAGGTATTGGTTTGTATGTCGTTAAAAAGTAGGGCGGTTCAATCATGGGCTCGTCGACTTCATGTTTATATTTCAATGGCACTTCTGTTCGTTGTTCTTTTCTTCTCAGTGACAGGTATCACCCTGAATAGACCTGAGTTATTTGAGTCAAGCCAACCCAATATCCAAAACTCTACGTTAACGCTTCCTACGAGTTTGTTCACGATCCAAGACGGGCGATTAAAAGTCGACGAAAGTGCCTTCGAAACATTCCTGTTTGAAGAGGCCAATTTATCCGGTGTTCCTTCTGGTTTAGACATCTACGCCGAAATTGAAGACGGTGAGTTGCTGATCGGTGAAGTGTCCATGGACTTCAAAGGACCAGGTTACAACGCATCTGTGTTTGTTGACGTGACATCTGAAATGGTCGAGGTCGAAACCACGAATTACGGCGTGATTGCCCTGTTGAACGACCTACACAAAGGTCGTAACAGCGGTGAGGTCTGGAAATGGTTCATCGATATCACTGCACTACTGATGGTCTTCTTTGTACTTACCGGCGTGTGCTTACTGTTACCTAAGAAAAAAACACTCAATACTTCCATTAAATGGACGGTGTTTGGGTCTGCAATCTCACTTGCTATCTATTTTGTCGCCGTACCTTAACCCTTAATTAGTTTGATGAAGCGGTTTGATGAATGAGCTTGAAGAACGAATTAAAGGTTAAACGGATTTAAAAGGTTGTTAAACATGAAAAAAATGAACTGGAGCAAGGCGCTTCTTGCTTTATCACTTTTGCCAAGCCTAGGTATGGCACAAGCGATTTCTGATACGGCAAAACTTGATGTGAGCTTCGAGCTTCCAAAGATTGATACCTCTATGTATGCGCGTCCTTATGTGGCGGTGTGGGTCGAGAACAGCGAACGAAAATCAGTGAAAACCATTGAGCTTTGGGTCGGTAAAGATGAATGGCTGAAAGATCTACGCAGCTGGTGGAGAAAAGTTGGACGTTACGATCGTGAGCTCGTTGACGCTGTAACATCCGCTACGCGTCCAGCTGGCAAGTACCGTTTCGTTTGGGATGGTAAGAGTGATGATGGCCAAGCACTAGAGCAAGGCGAATACACGGTTCATATCGAAGTTGTTCGTGAACACGGCGGCCGTAACTATCTTCGTCAAAAAGTCTCACTCACAGATTCAAACGCTTCTTATGAGCTAAAGGCAACAGAAGAGACGGGTGAAATCACACTGAATTACGTCGCTAAATAGACAACGCAGTAGTGAACACCGATTGGTTTAAGAATCAGAACAGAATCGATAGTAGTCATCGTAGGCTCAGATTGAGCGACACGGCTAACAATTATAAATAATGGAATGAACATGATGAAACAGACAAAAATAAAGGCACTTGCTCTAGCGGGTGTTATGGCGTTCGGCCTAGCGGCTACGACAACAGCACAAGCCCACCCACGCTGGATTTTGCCATCACACTTTACCGTATCGAAAGAAGGCGGTGATTGGCTAACGTTCGACGTGACTGCGTCTCACGGTACGTTTGTTTTTGATAAGCCTGCAGGCAGCGAAAATGCACATGTCATCATGCCTGATGGCCGTAGCGAGCGTCCAAACTTTGTTGTTCGCGGTAAACGTCGTTCAATCTTCGATTTCTACTTCGAAGAAGAAGGTACACACAAAGTTGCGATTAACAACCAGCCATCTTACTACACACAGTACAAAGCGGGCCGTCGTGACACTGTGAAATGGATCAAAGCAAACAAAGCGGAACGTGACTCTGTACTTCCTGAAAAATCACGTGACGTGGTAACACAAATCAGCTTCACTCGTGCTGAAAGCTACATCACAGTAGGTAAGCCAACGGATTCAGTATTCAAAATTGAAGGGAAGCTTCTAGAAATGAAGCCTGTGACACACCCTTCAGACATCGTTGAAGGCGAACCAGTCACGTTCCAATTCTTCTACAACGGTGAAATTCAAAAAGACGTGAAAGCTGAGATCACTCGTGAAGGCACGCTTTACCGCAACCACCAAGAACAGATTGATGTAGTGAGCGACGAGAACGGCGAAATCACGTTCACTCCAGATGTAGCGGGTCGTTACGTAATGAAAGCGAACTACAAAGGTGAGTTGATTGACAACCCACTGGCAGACAAAGCAAGCGCGAACGTTCACCTAACGTTCGAAGCACTGCTTCAATAGTCTGTGATGTCGGGGCTAGATCCCTGATTAAGCAACCAAAAAACTTAAGGGCTCATTTGAGCCCTTTATCGCTCAGTTTACTACTGAGAATTTGCAATGTGGCTAGGGTACGAACCATGACAATAAAAACAAAACTAAAATCGATAATCACTCCATGCTTGGCTCTGGGACTTGGTTTCGCAGCATTACCTGCGCAAGCACACTTTCCATTGATAAGCTGCTGGTTTGAAGGCAAAACTGTGGCTTGCGAAGCGGGCTATTCAGACGGTAGTAAAGCGATTGATTACGCGGTTGAGATGTATGACTACGAAGACAACTTGATTGCAAAAGAGATGACGGATAAGCGCTCCATTGTTGAGTTTCCAAACCCTGACACTGAGTTCTACCTTGTGTTTGATTCAGGCCACGAGTTTCCTGTTGAAGTAGACGTTGTTGAGATCAGCGAAAAATGATGATTCAAGGCGTACGTGCTGACACGGGCGGCAGAGAAGGCAAATGGGTAGGACTGATCATTGTGTTCATTCTGAGCTTTGCCACGGTTGCTATCCCATTTCATCAAGCTGAATCGCATATCAAAGCGGTACTTGATCATCAAATCTTAGTGACCGATGTCGAGCAAGAAAACTTGGCGATGTTATCAGAGCTTCGCTTGGCTCATGAAGAGATTCGCGACCTGCGTATGGACTCAGACGGCGAATGGCCAAGTGTTGCGTCACTTAAAGATGAATGGGTCGCGCCATTTGTTGAAGACCAGAGTTGGAAGCGTAAAGGTTCTCATACTTGGGTACTGGACGAGCGTGGTTATTATTTTTCTACTCCAAGTGAACAAGCTACGCCAACCGACCATGGCTTCGTTGACTCCTTTATTTTGAACGCCAACAGCGTTTCTCCTGAAATCTGGATTTACCTGGGTGGCGTAGCAAGTCAACCGACTAGTTTTGATGAGAACACACTTGAATCTGCTGGCTGGAAAATGGTCGTCAATGAATCAGAAGTTGAGCAGCATGATGCTTCTTCTCATTAAACAATCCGGCTTATAAAAATGCTCACTAATAATAAGAGAATTACTATGCGAATTATGACTCTATTGATGTCGTTATTAGCGGTGTTAATGGCACCCAATGCATTGGCAAAAGAATACAAGATCGACAGCGATAAGCTGACGATTGGCATAACCCTTCAGCCTTACTACAGCTACGTAAAAGCCGTGGTGGGTGACAAAGTGAACATCCTTCCTTTGGTTGATGCTGGCTTTAATCCGCATAACTACTTGCCACAACCGAACGACTTGAAGCGATTGAGCCAGATGGACGCTATCGTGGTAAACGGTATTGGCCATGACGACTTCGCACTTAAAGTAATCTCAGCTGCGCAACGTGATGACTTAGTGGTGATCGAAGCGAACAAAGAAGTGCCTTTACTTCCCGCATTAGGCCAATCTGTGGGTCAAGGCGCGGTGAACCCGCACACGTTTGTTGGACTTTCGACAACAATTCAAAAGGTTTACACCATCGCGAGTGAAGTCTCTAAGCTCGACCCAGACAACGCGGCTTTTTATCGTAAGAATGCACGTAAATACGCAAAGCAATTTCGCTTTATGAAGCGCGATGCGATGTTGTCATTAGGTGAGTTAGATACTTCAGGTATGAAGGTGGCGACCACGCACAATGCGTATGGCTACATCCTTCAAGAATTTGGTGTGGATGTTGCGGCGGTGATTGAGCCTGCACACGGTGTTGAACCAAGTGCGAGCCAGTTGCAAGAAACGATCGAAAAGATCCGCGCATCGGGCATTGATGTTCTGTTCTACGAGCTAAACATGCCAAACCGTTTTGTTGACACGATTGAAGCGGAAACGGGTGTTCAGCTTTACCGTTTCTCTCACATGACGCATGGCGAATATGAAGACGACAAAGTCGAAGTTGAGATGAAGAAGAATCTCGAGACGTTGATCGAAGCAATGAAATTTGCGGCGGCGAACCAAGCTAAAAGCGGGAACGCATAATGCTAGGTCCATCGATTTCAATCAATCAACTCGGTCTGCAATACGACAACAACGTCATTCTTGACGATATCTCACTAGAACTTAAAGCGGGTGAGTGCCATGTAATCATGGGGCCAAACGGCGGTGGTAAAACCTCTCTGCTACGCTCCGTTCTTGGTTTGACGCCTTTCTCTGGTCAAATCAATATTCATTGGCCAGAAAAGCCAAGCATCGGTTACGTTCCACAAAAAGCGACCTTCGAATCAAGCTTACCTTTGACGGTAATGGATTTCGTGTTGCTTAACCAAACTCGAATTCCGCTATTTTGGCGTCGTAAGTCTAAGCAATTGGATCTTGCACTCGCACAATTGGATCGAGTGGGTATGGCGACACGTAGCGATCTCCGAATGGGGCAGTTGTCGGGTGGTGAGCAGCAACGTGTGTTGTTTGCTCAAGCGCTATTGGATAACCCAAGTTTGCTGGTGTTGGATGAACCAACCACGGGTATGGACGAGCAGGGTGTTCGTTATCTTGAATCGCTGATTCGTGAATGTGTTGACGAGGGTCGCACGATCCTTGCGGTTCACCACGATGTAACCGCAGTACGTCGCCTTGAAGCCAATGTACATGTTGTGAATCGATTCTTGGTGGATAGTGGTCCACACGAACAGGTACTACATCCAAGTAAGATTGAAAGCTTATTCCAGCACTACAGCAGTGGTGCTGCGATGAACAAACCGAAGGAGGTTGCGTAATGGATTGGCTACGACAACTTGCCGTAAGTGGTGTTGAAGCGGGTTGGTTATCTGACAGCTTCATGTATGCGTTCATGGTCAATGCACTGGTTGCTGCATTGTTACTGGGCCCGTTACTAGGTGGCCTTGGTACTTTGGTGATTGCTAAGCGTCTGGCTTTCTTCTCTGAAGCGGTAGGCCACGCGGCATTAACCGGTATCGCTATAGGTGTGTTGCTTGGCGAGCCACCAGAAAACCCAATTATTGGTCTGTTTAGCTTCTGTATGATCTTCGCGCTGCTTCTTCACTTTGTAAGAAACAGAACCAATGTGCCATACGATACTTTAGTTGGCGTTTTCCTTGCTTTAGCATTGGCAGTGGGTGCGGCATTGCTGATGTACGTGGCGCGCAAGATCAACATCCACATGCTTGAGAACGTACTATTTGGTTCGATTTTGACGGTAACAGACCAAGACTTAGCGATTCTCGCAGGCAGCTGCGCGATCATTATTTTGCTTTTGATACCGACATTCAATCGTATTCTTTTGACCTGTATCAGTCCGGATATTGCCAAGGTTCGTGGTTATAACACCAGTTTCTACGACTACTTGTTTGTCATGATGATCACCTTAGTGACGATTGCAGCGGTGAAGATTGTGGGTGCGGTACTCGTTGGCGCGTTATTGCTGATTCCAGGAGCTACCGCTCGCTTGCTAACTAAACGCATGGGCAGCTTTGTATTGCTGTCGGCGTTACTGGCAACGGTCGCGTGTTTAGTTGGAACCGTCTTACCAATGGAGTTGAAACTGCCAGTACCTTCGGGCGCTTCAATCATCATCGTTTCTGCGACATTTTTTCTAGCGGCAACGCTATACCGAATTGTAAGAAAGGCATAATCATGACCTCTTTAATGGATCGTATCTCAAGTTCAGTGAAGGCAACGACTCAAGTAGGCGCACTAACTAGCTTATTGTTGGCTGGCTCAATGGTGTCTATTAGCGCCAACGCCGAGGATATCCTCACCAGTATGCCTGTGACTTATGCTTTGGCGACAGAGCTAACCAAAGGTACAGACATTACCACCGAATATCTGCCACCAAAACGCTACGGCATTGATCGTCTGCCAAACTGGTTTGGTACCAAGGGCGCAAGCAAAGTCCTTCAATCCGGCGAAAAGGCGACCGTAGCATTAACATTGTCATCTATCTGGCAAGCTGATCCTACATTTGTATACGCAAGACAGGGCAATATCCGTTTGGTTGAAGTGGATGCTGCTCAAGCGATCACACCGCGTGCTCAAGGTGTTGCCGCGCTGACGTTATCAAATGGCGATGTGTCTAAATACGCATGGTTAAACCCAACCAACTTAACGCGCATGGCAGCGATTGTTGCTGACGACTTTAAGTTATTGTGGCCAGCGCAAGCAGAGGCCATTGATAGCAATCTACAGCGTGTAATGCTTGATGTGCGTGAACTGATTAACAAGCAACAAGCAGTCTTACTGGATAACGATGTAGATTCAGTATTGTTGCTTTCAGAAAGCTTGGAAGATTTCGCTTCAGGTACTCAACTGTTTGTTGAAGAGCGTATGTTCAAAGCTGAACTGGAATGGACAGAACAAGACAAAGCCAAACTCAAAGCGATGTTTTCAGAAGACGATGCACTATGGTTAGTCACAGCGAAAAAGCCAACTAACTTAATTAAGTCTCTAGTACCTAACGAGCGTATCTTAGTGGTTGATTCAGTTGACCGTTGGGGACGAGCGGGGATTAATGCAAAAGCGCCGTTTGCACGCTGGGAAGTACAGCCTTTTAAAGGCTAATCAGCGCGATTAAAAATGGTAGGATCAAAAAAGCAGCCCAATTAGAGGCTGCTTTTTTTGTTCTTGTCTGTTGGCTCTTGGAAGAGTGTTAGACAAGAGAGCTGCGAGTTTACAACTTACTCTGCAGCTTTTGTCTCTTCGGCTTCAACAGTCGCTTCAACTGTGCCTTCAGCTTGCTCTTGAGCGGCTTTAGCTTGTTCTTCAGCTTCCATTTTTGCACGGTCAGCTTTAGAAATGTAGCGAGGCTTGTTGCTACTATGCAGTTTAGAATTCGCCTGTTTCTGCTTCTTTTTTAGAATTTGATTGATTTTTTTCTTACGGTTCATTGCTGCATAGCCTTGTATTTAGTTTAGGCGGTGGAGGATAATCATTTTAGCTCTAGAACTCAATATTTACATGGTATTCAGCAAGGAAAATATCACTATGCAGGCCGTCGAGACCGAACGTTTACGATTAAGAATGATCACGCCTCAAGATGCGGCGTTTATTCAGCGATTATACAGCTCAGAAGATTTCCTGCGTTACATTGGAGACAAGGAAATCAGCGACACTGACAAGGCCGTTGAATACATCAAAAACAACATTCTTAAGATGCATGAAGAGAAGGGTGTTTGCCTATTGATGGTCGAAATGAAGGGCTCATTAACCCCAATTGGTATTTGCGGGTTAATTAAAAGAGATACCTTAGACTCGCATGATATTGGCTATGGCTTTGTTCCAGAGGTGTATGGTCAAGGTTTTGCTCAAGAAGCGGCACAAGCAATAATCGAACAAGCTAAGCAGAATGCTGATATCGATCATTTAGTTGCCATCACCACCTCTGATAACATTCGAAGTATCGCATTACTGACTAAGTTGGGTTTTGTGTTTGAGCGAGTCGAAGACGTATTAAGTGAAAGCGTCAATCTCAACCTGTACGGTTTTTCTCTGGGCAATTAATCATGTTTCAACATAACAACATTCTTCAAGGTGAACTCGCAACGGAGTACAAAACCGTGATTGCGATGGTGCACATCTACTGTAAAGATCACCACGGTGCAGTGCGTCAGAATGGCGCGTTATGTGAAGAGTGTGAGCAACTGTTACGCTATGCCGAAACGAGACTTGACCGTTGCCCTTATGGTGAAGCCAAACCGACCTGCAATAAGTGTCCGATCCATTGCTATAAGCCCGATCCTAAAGAGCAGATGCGTTTAGTCATGCGCTATGCTGGGCCAAGAATGTTACTCAAGCATCCGATTTTAGCGATCAGACATTTGATACATGAAAAGCGAAAAGTGCCTGAGAAGCCGCTGCCGAATGTGTCGAACCGCCATATCCGAATGAATAAGAAGTAACTTACGTTTTAAAATGGTTGCTGAAGAAACGAAAAAGGTCTGATTTCTCAGACCTTTTTGATGTAGATACGCTTCTATCTCAGCTTGAATGTTGCCTATGCCGCTTGCGGCTCGTCGTAAGTCACGGTGAGGTTATTGATCCAGCGTCGGCTTAGGTAACGATGAGAACAAATTGCCAGTTTCACCACTTCTTCCACCAACATCAAACCATAGATGTATTTGAAATCCCATCCAGCGACAAACGCGCCGTAAACACATACTGGAATGCCGACCATCCACATCGCGATGAAATCCATACGCAGGCAGAACGCATTATCGCCACCAGCGCGAATAATACCGTTGATGATCACCATGTTCAGCATCCGAATCACCACAGCAAAACACATAATGGTCATTGCAGGTGAAGCGAACGGGTAGAGCGCATCTGTAGAAAGGTTCAGCCATGTTAGAACATGCTCTTTGCCCATAAACAGTAGCAATCCAACAACCGCGCCGAAGCCAACGACGGCTTTAATGAATGTCAGTCCCATGCTCATTGCGTCATCAAACTCATCACGGCCCAATGAATGACCAAGTAACACTGAACACGCTACCGAAATACCGAAGAAAATCGAGTAACACAGCGACTCAAACGGCGCGAGCATAGAGAACACGGCAAGTTCGGTTGTGCCCATGTGGCCGAAGATCATTTGGTACGCCATAGTGCCCATTGCCCATAACACGGCATTCATCGTTAGTGGCAAAGCAATACGACGGTAAGATAACCATAATGACGGACGATGTGGTGAGCTAGGCGTGGTTAACAACCAGTGTTTACGCATGCGCATGTAGCCGTACATCAAGCCCACTTGAATTGCGCGAGCGAGTGTTGTCGCCAGTGCTGCACCGGCGACGCCCATAGCGGGAATACCAAAGGCACCTTTGATTAGAACGAAGTTAAGCGCAATGTTGAGTGCAATGGTCACCGCGCCCAATAGTAGTGGAGTTACGGTGTCACCTGAAGAGCGCATACTTGCTTCTACTACGACAACAATGTGAGTCAGCAGTAGAACAGGGAAGCCATACCATAGGTAAGTCGCGCCAAGTTCAATCACGGTTTGATCGCTAGTTTGCAACATCATTAAAAACTGAGAACCAAGAGTGATGATTGCAGTAACAGGCAACAGAACTTTTAAGCCAAACACCATAGCGATAGATGATACTGTTCGCGCGCTTTTTCGGTCATTCTTTCCCCAGTATTGAGCGACTAATGTTCCATTTGCTGAGGCCAACCCTGCCATAATCATAATAGCCACGAAGTGCCATTTTGATGCAATTCCCACAGCCGCAGCTGCTTCCATACCATAGTCACTGACCATTAATACGTCAGCAAGGGCAAGAATAGCGACAAGCGCACTTTGCAAAGCAACAGGTAAACCAAGTTTAACGATACGAGGTAAGATGCTCTCTGGCTTGTTATTCATAGATGAGTTAGGGTTGATGTTAGTTGTCATAAGCTCTCCGATTTATGGCAGAACTATAGTGATTTGAGCGAAGTAACAACATGTTTAAAAAACAACAAAACCTGTGCAAATCCGTCATTGATTCAATGAAACCAAAATCAACTTGGCATGATGATGTTTTTCTCGCTGAACAGTGCAAAGAACGTTTTTTGACCGTTGAAGATATTCCAGAGATGAAAAGCTTTGGTGTTTATATGGGCGGCATGGCGAAGCTATATGATGGTTATTGGGTTGAGCGTGAATCCGTTAATGTTCATACGTTGATTTTCACTATGGAAGGTGGCGGCATTCTAACAACCGCAACATCGGTACAAGCGATTACGCCTTATACACTCGTGGTGCTTCCTGCTGAAACCCCATTTCGTTTTGAACTCGATCCTCAATATAATTATTGGAAAATGGCGTGGATGTTGACGCCTGACACTAAGCAGTGGCAACACATAGCAAGTTTAGGACAGGGGATTGTGCCTTTTGGAGAGTGTGAGCAGATCTGGTCATTAATGAACTTGGTTTACTTTGAGATAGGCGGCAGAGCCAGTTACCGTAAGTTACTCTTGAGTGAAATTATCCGAACATTGACGGGGTTTGAGCCTAAGTCGACCAGCACCACTGCACGTGTTCAAGCGCTCTATAACGAAATTGAAAGTAGTCTGCACCAGCCATGGACAGTAGCAGGGATGGCTGAAAGAGTGTTCATCAGTGAAGAGCAGCTCAATCGAGTCACCAAGACGCTATTCAACCTGTCGCCACGCAGTAAATTGATTCAATTACGCATGGATAAAGCCACAAGCCTGCTGAAATATCAAGATTGGTCAGTCTCTATGATTGCTAATCGCTTAGGCTACAAAGATCCTTATAACTTTTCGCATCGTTTCAAAAAGCATTTCGGTTTGTCACCCAGTCAATATCGAAAGAGCCATCGATTTCCTGGTTAGCCTTGCATGTTTCCTCGATCAATTACGCAAGATCAAACTTTTCAGTAATATTACTGTATTGAGCTATCTATCAATTTAGTATTTTTGCTCTATTCGATAGTATTGGAAATATCTCAGAAGACGACTGCTTATGCAACATGAGGAATTAATGCAACAAGTTATCAGCGAGACGGATGATTTAGATCTCCCGTCAAAGCTCATTTTAAACAACAAAGAGTTTCGTTCAGGCACTAAAATCGTACGTAAGCAGGGCTGTGGTTCGATTGTAGGAACGCTTTCAGGGCCTCACCGTAAAGTACTTTTTTATCTTTATCAGAACAAAGGCCAAGTAGTCAGTAAGCAAATTTTGAAGCGTGTAGGTTGGGCCGGTAAAGCGGTGACATGTGCGTCTGTATTGGTGGCTATTTACGAGATCAGAAGAGTTCTTGATTGTCGTTGTATTCAAACCGTTTCCAACGAAGGGTATGTTATGGCGGACTAAATAATCCTCTATTTATATCCTGTTAATATCTTAATAATAAAAATTTAATCTCTTTACCGTACGAATTCCATTGATTATCGTCAAATCTAAAACGTCCAGTTATAAGCGACGTTATATAAATACGACTGAATCTGACTTTGTCGCTGGCTATATAGTAAGGGAATGATATAAAAATGGACTCTTATCCTGTAATAGAAACGAACCACTCTGAAAACAACGTAATACTTGAATTAAACGGTAAAATTGTTGAACTCAACACCAAACTTATTCGCAATGTAGAGAATGGCTACGTACTGGCTACTATGCCTTTGGCGTACCGAAAGATCATTTTATTTATGAATCGACATCGAGGTGAATTGTTCAGTGTTGGTCAATTAAAGAAGATTGGCTGGGAAAGTGAAAAAGTAACTAACTCTTCGGTGATTGTTGCGATATCTGAAATAAGATCATTATTCGGAGATGGACTAATCATTACCATTACTGGTGAAGGTTATGTATTTCAACCTTAACGTTCAGAGGTAATAGAATTTATTTTCTGATTGTTGATGTTTATTGTCGTTCTTTCCTGCAGGCGACATGAACAAAAAGGGCCCTTCGCTTAGACATAAAGTCTTAACTCAGAGCCCTAATGACACGCATCTGGTGTCTGTCTATTTAAGCTTACTCGCCTGCAATCTGTAGGTGAGAGCGCTTGAGGCTAGCAATTAACATGTAGATCGTTGTAGCAAGTAGAGACGCGAACAGGTATGTGAACAATCCTGCTTGTGAATCCATAAAGCTGTCTGCAACGATTGGTCCCGCAACAGAACCGATGCTGTAACAAAGTAACATGATTTGAGTCACTGACACCAAGTAGCTAGGGTCAAGGTTACGGCAACCCAAGTTAATCGCGATTGGGTATAGCGCAAATGTCGCCATGCCTAATACGAACAAGCTCATGCCTAGTACGTAGAAATCGTGGTTGATAGTCAGCACACCAATGCTTGCAACCCCTAGCAGGCAGAACAGAGCCATTAATAACACTTGTCCTACGTGGTGAGATAACCAAGTCACCATCGGCTGTACAGCCATGCCACCCATGATAACCAGAGCCATCAAACCGCCAATGTCTTCGTGTGCAATGTTACGTTGAGCAAGTTCAACTGGCATCAAGCCGTAAATCGCACCTAGCGTTAATCCAGACACAATGCAGCCAATTAGCGCGCTGTGGCTTAATTTGCTGATCTGCTTTAAAGACAAAGATTGCGCATCGTGGATTTGTGGTGGTGTTGCTTGTCCGTACATCAAAACAATGATCGCACCAAACAGAAGGGTGAACATTGCGATGAAAGGTACGCCACCAGTAATACCTAAGTAACCGATACCAAGCTGACCAACTGCAGAACCGCCGTACAGTGAACACATGTAGATAGCGAGACGCTTTGCGCGTTGTGACTCGTCACCGCTCATTAGCCAAGACTCTACAATCACAAAGATACCTGCAACCGCCACACCAGCCACAAAGCGAGCTAACAGCCATACTGCTTGATGTGGGATCAATGGCAATACAAGGATCGTTGCGATGAACACACTCAATGCGACAACGAACGCGTCTTTGTGACCAACACGCGCAATGGCACGTTCAATCAATAATGTACCAGCCAGTAGACCTGCATAGAATGCACTCGCCAACCAACTCGATAGATCTTTGTCTAAGCCATACTCAGACAGCATTAATGGTAATGAACTCATTAAGTAGCCTGAAGCGATCGCGTAAAAAGACAATGCAATAACAGGAACAGTTATGCGAGTTGTTGGTTGGATGTTGTCCAATGCAGGAGCCTCTGATAGTAAAAGAAACGATGAATTTTCCGCGACTATGGGGGAGAAACTGAATTGGGTAAAACGAATAAAAATGGTCGTTAAGATAAAAGAAATTTATCGACCAACTAAACTAAAATACGGTTGCGATATTTGGTGGTTTGACGTGATTTTATGCGGTCAAAAAGTCGTTAAGCCGTTGTTCATTGGTGGTTTAATTTAGAAAAAGATTGCAGCGTGATTGTCATGTTCTGATTTGGATAGGATGGGAGTTTAAGTGTTAGACCGTTTCTTTACGGTATTGGCGTGGCGAGTTACCACTCCACTTACGAAAGGCATGACGAAAGTTAGCGCTATCAGAAAAGCCAACGCGTTCAGATATCTCTTCAATACTCATTCGAGTTGAAGAAAGGTAGTGCCGGGAAAGGTGAAAGCGAACATGGTCCAGTATCTTCTGATAGCTCGTATCCGCTGCTTTCAGGTGACGACGCAAAGTTCGAGAAGACATGCCCAGTTCTGAAGAAATGGATTCTATCGATGGGTAACATCCTGGCCTTTCTATCAGCATCTGAGAGACTTTCTCTTTGAGGCTGGTCGGTGCGCTGACTTTTGCCAACATGTCATCACACGATTTTAAACACATCTGTAAAGTGATGGTATTGGCGGTAGGAAGAGACGAATACAAGGTGGTTGCGTCGAACTCCCATTCAAGACGGTCACTATTGAATTCAACCGGGCAGCGGAAAATCTCTGTGTATAGATCGCCGTATTCAGGTTTTGGATAGGGGAAGCGGATCACTTGAGAAGGAAAGGGCTGTTGCAAAACTTCTTCACATAAATTGTGTATCGCCGCAAACCAATATTCACAGCAAAAGGGCAGCAAAGAATCGAGTTCGATAAGTTGCTCTGCGCGAAAGTAACCAATGTTGTCTTCTACAGACATGGTTTTCCTGAGGACAGGGCCAGCAAGTTGCAGATACTTGAATCCGATTAAAAAGGCATCGAGTAGTGTCTCGCTGCTAAACACCGCATAACCGAGCACGCCAAAGTCGCTGAACCTGGCTTGTTGGCCGACTTTAAGCCCCAATCCGTCTTCGTTAGAATTCGCTAACGCATTACTGAACACAGCAAGCTTTTGCGCCAAAGTGATGTGTGTATCAGGTGTGTTGAGTTGGAGGGCATCGATGTTACTGCCTTCAAGCAACTCTTCGATACTTAGAACAGGCGACAGGTAACGATGCAGCAACTGAAGATCCAGAATGCCGAATGCTTGCATATCGGGTTCGTAAACTGCGGTGTATTCCATAAGCTGCCTCTTGTTGAATATCGATATCTTAACCGAACTTTTAACATTTACGCCTGTTGCTTGTTCTCACTTTCGCAAGCTTGTTCCAAATTTTGGTTTATGTGTGCAAGGTTTTATTGGGCTTGAGCAGGCTGTGTCCGAATATCACCGGTTTTTGTCTTTTTGAAACCTGTTCGAAATGTTATCAAAATGTTGTAATTTGTTGGGTTGCACATTGGAGCGTCACCAACATTTTGCTCAATAACGACTCTTATCTACATGACACACCAATGTGCAGGCTCGTGATGACAATAAAGACACTTATTACAACGATTAGAACGTCTACGGTGACCGTCACAAACAGGTCTAAGCCGCATAAGGAGATCATGGATGCACAATCTTGCTGTTAATTTGGAGCGTAGCGCTTCGCTTTTTCCACCTAAAGCCGCTCTGCGTATGGGATCAGATGAAATCAGTTTTTCTCAGTTAGAACAACTTTCTGGAAATGTGGCTGCTAACTTGAAGAGACTTGGGTTGCAGAAGGGAAATAAGGTCGCATTGTCATGCCCGAACGTGACTTACTTTCCGATAGCCTATTACGGGATTCTAAAAGCGGGCTGTGTAGTCGTGCCTTTGAACGTGTTATTCAAGGCCAGAGAGATCGCTTATCACCTTAATGACTCTGACGCGAAAGCCTATTTATGTTTTGAAGGGAGCGAAGAGCTTCCAATTGGTCGCTATGGTTTACAAGGTTTTGATCAGGCAAACCACTGTGAACACTTTGTCGAGATGCCTATTCCAACAAGTGCGGACACTACTTTAGAAAGTAATGAGCAGCATGAATCAATAGCCGATTGGTTGGCACAACCTTTGACTCCTTTTGAATCTGTTGCTTGCCATGGTGATGATACCGCAGTGATCCTTTATACCTCTGGCACGACGGGTCAACCTAAAGGGGCAGAGCTTTCCCACACCAACATGCAGACCAATGCGATGTCGTCACAATATCTAATGAGATTGGAATACAGTGATACGACGATGGCTACGCTTCCTTTGTTCCACAGTTTCGGCCAGACAGTGATGATGAACGCGAGTGTGTTGACGGGTTCAACCATGGTGTTGATTCCTCGTTTTGAACCGTCATTGGTTATTGAACAGATCATTAGCCATAAAGTCAGTGTCTTTGCTGGCGTTCCTACCATGTACATCGCGCTATTAAAGGCGGGAGAAGAGTCTGCTGACACTTCAGAAAAAACAAGAAAACGCTCTGAACAGGTCAAACATAGCTTGAGGTTAGGTGTTTCTGGTGGTGCTTCTATGCCGCTTGAGGTCATACGACAGTTTGAGTCTCGTTTTGAGCTTCCAGTATTAGAAGGCTATGGTTTATCAGAAACAGCGCCAGTTGCGACCTTTAATCATATTGATGGTGACCGATTGTCTGGCAGTGTCGGTCAGCCTTTATGTGGCCACCTTATCAAGATTACTGATATACAAGGCAACTCTGTCGCTATGGGTGAACTAGGCGAAGTCTGCATTAAAAGCCCAAGTGTGATGAAAGGCTATTATCAAAGGCCAGAGGCGACAGCTGAATCTATTCGTGATGGCTGGTTCTTAACGGGAGATATCGGACGCGTCGATGAGCACGGCAATTTGTTCATTGTTGACCGTGTGAAAGACATGATTATTCGTGGCGGTTACAACGTTTATCCACGTGAGGTTGAAGAAGTCTTGATGTGTCATCCCGATGTTGAAATGGTTGCGGTGGTAGGTGAGCATCATGATCATTTAGGCGAGGAGATCCACGCGCATGTGGTGCTTCACGAACATGCGCAATGTGATAGTGCCGCCTTGATAGCATGGTGTCGTGAGCAACTCGCCGACTACAAATACCCGCGTAAGGTATTCATTCGTAAAGCCTTACCCATGACAGCAACCGGAAAAATCTTGAAGCGTGAGTTACACCCACTAGAAATAGCGGAGATGGCAAATGGATAGTTATGATTTTATTATTGTTGGCGGTGGTTCTGCGGGTTGTGTCATGGCTTCGCGGCTGTCGGAAGATCCCAATGTGACGGTTTGCTTGTTAGAAGCGGGTGGTAAAGACACGGGCCCATTCATTCACACACCTGTTGGCGTTGTCGCGATGATGCCAACCAAACTCAATAATTGGGCATTCGAAACGGTTGAACAGCCGGGTTTGAATGGTCGTAAAGGTTATCAGCCGAGAGGTAAGACACTTGGCGGCTCTAGCTCTATCAATGCCATGATGTACGCTCGTGGACACCGCTACGATTACGATACATGGGAAAGCTTGGGTAACACAGGTTGGAGCTATGATTCGTGTCTGCCTTACTTTAAGAAAGCCGAAAACAACGAAGTTCATCAAGATGAGTTTCATGGTCAAGGTGGTCCTCTTAATGTGGCAAACCTTAGATCGCCAAGCCCTATGCTGGAACGTTATCTAACGGCGTGTGAGTCTATAGGTGTGCCTCGTAACGAGGACATTAACGGTGCGGCTCAGTTTGGGGCGATGCCGACGCAGGTAACACAGTTGAATGGTGAACGATGCAGCGCTGCCAAGGCTTACTTAACGCCAAACCTTTCGCGTCCAAATCTTACGGTCGTTACTAAAGCAACCACCCATAAGGTATTGTTTGAAGACAAGAAGGCGGTTGGCGTCGAATACGGATCGAGCGGCAAACGTTATCAGATTCGATGTAACAAGGAAGTGATTCTATCCGCTGGCGCGTTTGGTTCGCCCCAATTGCTATTACTGTCTGGTGTCGGTGCTAAAGCTGAACTAGAGACGCATGGCATCAAACAAGTTCATGAATTACCTGGAGTGGGCAAGAACCTTCAAGACCATATCGACTTAGTGCACTCGTACAAATGCAGTGAAAAGCGTGAAACTTTTGGTATCTCGCTGCAAATGGCCTCTGAAATGACCAAAGCTTTACCGCTCTGGCACAAAGAACGTCGCGGTAAGATGAGCAGTAATTTTGCAGAGGGGATAGGCTTTCTTTGCTCCGAAGATCATATCGCTGTACCGGATTTAGAGTTTGTATTTGTGGTCGCTGTTGTAGATGACCATGCCAGAAAAATCCATACCAGTCATGGCTTTACCTCTCATGTCACCTTGTTGCGACCGAAGAGCCATGGCACCGTAACGCTGAATAGCAATGATCCCTATGATCCGCCTAAGATCGATCCTGCGTTTTTCAGTCATCCTGAAGATATGGAGATCATGACTAAAGGCTGGAAGAAGCAGTATCAAATGTTAGAGAGTTCTGCGTTTGATGATATCCGTGGCAATGCTTTTTACCCTGTGGACGCCAGTGATGACAAGGCTATCGAGCAAGATATTCGCAATCGTGCAGACACTCAGTATCACCCGGTGGGGACCTGTAAAATGGGACCTAATAGTGATTCTTTAGCTGTGGTGGATAAAGATCTCAAAGTTTATGGTTTGGATAATTTGAGAGTCATTGATGCTTCTGTGATGCCGACACTGATTGGGGCAAACACCAATGCACCAACGATTATGATTGCCGAGAAAGTCGCAGATCAGATCAAACAGGAATACGGGGCAGGTAAGCAAGAAGCTGACATTCAAGCGAAAGGCGAAGCTGTGGTTTAAATCAAGAAGTTAAGTGATAACCATAAATAAAACAGTAGGTTAGATAGTCTTGGTTTGATAAGACTCTCTAACCTATTTTCGTGTGCTTACTTAGAATTAATTAACGCTAAATCAATAGCTTAAATAATAGAGTTATTTGGTTAGAGCTTGATTAAGCCACTGATCGAATTGACCTTTTGGCAGTGCACCGTTAATCGTATCGACACGTTTACCGTCTTTAAACACCATCACGGTCGGAATGCTTCTGATTTGATACATTGCCGCGAGCTGCTGCTGAGCTTCAGTATCAATCTTAACGAATCGAACATCTCCAGAACGCTCTTTTGCAACGTCGCTGAACACAGGTGCGAAGCCCACACATGGGTTACACCATGTCGCCCAGAAATCAACAACCACAGGCTGTGAACTGTTCAAGATAGATTGGAAATTAAGTGACGTTCCCTCGATAGGAGCGCCATCGAGCAGTGCTGTTTTGCACTTACCACAAGTTGGGCTTTCTGAAATTCTTTCTGAAGGAACTCGGTTTACGCCATTACAAGAAGGGCAGCGTGTGTTGAATGTAGACATAACTTTCTCTTTTTATTGCAACTCCGTGGCTAACGCGATTTACGAATCACGCACAGAGCGCTTATACTGTTTAAAACAAGAATACGATACTTAAATAAAAACAAACAATAAACAGGTAAATGATGACAAAATTTTACGCCGAAATTACTGGCTGGGGAAAGTGTCTGCCACCAGCCGTGCTGTCCAATGATGATCTAAGCACTTTCATTGATACGTCTGACGAGTGGATTCGAACTCGAACTGGTATCGAAAACCGTCGTATCAGTCATGTAAATACCTCTGAGTTAGCGACTGTTGCTGCTCAACACGCAATGGCGTGTGCTGGTCTAACGGCTGAAGATATCGACCTCGTTATCATCGCAACGTGCAGTCCAGATTCTCTTATCCCAAATACCGCGTCTAAAGTTCAACAGAACTTAGGCATTAAAAGTGCAGCGGCTTTCGACCTTAACGCCGCGTGTACCGGCTTCATCTACGGTGTTGAAACAGCAACTCGACTGATTCAAGCGGGCAACTACCGCAATGCAATCGTAGTGGGTGCAGAGCGTCTATCATTCTTCATCGACTGGACCAAGCGTGATACTGCGGTTCTTTTCGGTGACGGCGCTGGCGCTGTGGTTTTATCACGTACTGAAGAGCAAGTGGGTTTACAAGAAGCTCAAATCGGTTGTGACGCAGAGGGCCGTGACATTCTAGCAGTACCAAAATTCGGTACTTCTATGGACCGCTTTGCTGCTGATAACGGTTACTGGGACTTTGATTTCGTAGGTAAAGAGATCTTCAAGCGTGCAGTAAAAGGCATGGGCGCTGCAGCACATACAGTATTGAGTCGCACTGGCATCTCAACCGACAACATCGATGTTGTGATTCCGCATCAAGCGAACATCCGAATCATTCAAACTTTGTGTGATATGGCGGGTATTGAGCGCGAGAAAGCATTTGTTAACATCCAAAACTACGGCAACACATCGGCTGCAACCGTACCAATTGCACTGTGTGAATCGCTAGAGCAAGGCTTCGTTAAGCCTAACGACAACATTCTTGTTGCAGCATTTGGTGCGGGTTTAACTTGGGGTGCTGGCCACATTAAGTGGGGCAGCCGCGTTGAACCACTAGGTCAATCGGATGCTAAGCTTCCAGAAGCTGATAAATCGGTTTTAGAGCTTCTAGAAAGAGCCATTTTACACTGTAAAACGCGTCCTAATTCTGAGAGCGAGTAGCTGCATGACTCAAGTTCGTTTTATGACTGAAGCCGACCTCGATGGGGCGGCTTTGGTTCATCAATCTGCGTTTGTTCGACAGAAAAACTCACGCGGCTGGTTACAGTGTAACTTAAGCGCGTCACCACGCTTTCTTAACTTTGCTGCTGAAAGCGAAGGTGAAATTGTTGGCTACATTATTTGGGTGCAGAAAAGCGGGTTTAGGCCTGAAGCTGTTTTAGAACTGGAGCAACTTGCCGTGTTACCAAGTGCGCAGGGGAAAGGATTGGGTAAGAAACTGATTCTTGACTCCTTGCCGCAAGTGAAACAGAAGCTAGCAGATCAAGACTCGACGCTAAAACATGTGCTAGTGACGACCAGAGCGGATAACTTTGCACAAAAGCTCTATCAGTCGACATTAGGCGCTGAAGTCGAAACTACGATTTCAAACCTGTACTCTGCTGATGAAGTGCTTATGATAGCTCGCAATGTAGGTGAGCGAATCTGATCGATGAGTGATTAGAACTCATTATAATCAGCGATATAAGTCGACCACGATCGATAAACGTTTTATTAGGGCTAAGTTAGTCCCTTTTGTTATTTCTTAGGAAGTGTTTTGAAGAAAGTTTTAGCAATTGGCTACGTTTGGCCAGAACCGAATTCATCGGCGGCTGGCAGTCACATGATGTCTCTTTTACGTCTATTTAAGAGACAAGGTTGGTCAGTCGAATTTGCAACACCCGCTCAAGAAACCGAGCACATGATTGATCTCTCTTACGAGGGCATTACAAGCCAATCTATACAATTAAATTGCGATAGCTTTGACGATTACATTGAAGATCTGCAGCCCGATGTTGTGATGTTTGACCGTTTTATGATGGAAGAACAGTTTGGTTGGCGCGTTGAGAAGGTATGTCCGAACGCGTTTAAGCTGTTGGATACTGAAGACTTGCAGTTCCTGCGTAATGCGCGCCACGAAGCGGTTAAGAAAGAAACGGAACTGACCAAAGCACACTTGTACAGTGATTTAGCTAAACGTGAAATTGCCGCGATTTTGCGCTGTGATCTTTCGTTGATAATTTCAAGTTACGAGATGGAACTGCTTCAATCTGAGTTCAATATCGACCCCAAACTGCTTCATCATCTGCCTTTCATGGTTGATCTTAATACGCTGCCTGAAAGCACGAAAAGCTTTGAAGAACGTAAGCATTTCATGACGATAGGTAACTTTAGACATGCGCCTAACTGGGATGCTGTGCTTCAGTTACAAAAGATTTGGCCGAAGATTCGCAAACAGCTCCCTGACACCGAACTTCATATTTATGGATCGTATCCGCCCCCTAAAGCGACCGCATTACACAACCCTAAAACCGGTTTCCATATCAAAGGTTGGGCAAAAGACGCTCAAGAAGTGATGGAGCAAGCACGTGTGTGTGTCGCGCCACTGCGTTTTGGTGCGGGCATTAAAGGTAAGTTGCTTGATGCAATGAAACTTCAAACTCCAAACGTGACCAGTGAAATTGGTAGTGAAGGCATGTTACCGCAAGGTGAGTTGCAATGGCCGGGCGCGGTTGCAGACGATATCGACGCGTTTGTTGAACAAGCTGTTGCTCTCTATAAAGATGAAGAGAAGTGGCTCAAGGCTCAAAGCCAGTGTCATTCAATTCTTGAAGCGCACTATGAACAGAATCAACTGGGCGATAAATTGATCGAGCGATTGATTGCGCTAGATTCTGAGCTTGAGTCTCATCGACTGGATAACTTCTTTGGTTCGATGCTGAAGCACCACAGCATGGCAAGCACTAAGTACATGTCGCAGTGGATTGCTGAGAAGAACAAGATCAAATAGCTGCTCTTTACCACAAAGACAGAATAAATCTTAAGCCCTTAGGTTAACGCCTAGGGGCTTTTTTCATGGGGGAAGCTTCTTGGCTTTTGGTTTTAGACACTAGACTTGCAAACCGAAACATAGTGCCATTACATTAGCATTGACTAATTTATATTTATTAGTAAACTCTAATTTAACTTGTGGTGAGTTAGATTAGAGTTTGTGGATAGGAGAGGTCAGTGATTAGTTTTATACCTTGGGATGCGTTTTTCGGCGGCATGCTGCTAGGCGCGTCGGCAATTATTCTGATGTTGGGCATCGGGCGAGTAGCAGGAATCAGCGGAATCGTTAGTCGCTTATTACCGCCTAGAAAGAATAAAAGCTTAGAATCAGGATCTGAATCCAGCTCGGACACGCGTATTGAGAAAACCGAGAAACATTGGCGACTTGCCTTTGCTGTCGGAATGGTTGTGAGCGGTTGGTTGTTGATTCCAACTGGCTATCAACTTCCTCAGTTAGAAGAGATCAATTTCGCAGTGGTTATCATAGCCGGACTATTGGTGGGCTTCGGCACTAAGGTCGCGAATGGCTGTACTAGTGGTCATGGCATTGTGGGAATGGCGCGTTTATCTAAACGTTCAATTGTCGCGACTTGTGTGTTTATGTGTGTGGCAATGGCAACTGTGTTGGTTAAGAATCTGATTGGTTTGGGGGCGTAATGAAAAACTCTTCGTTTACTATCGTTATTGGCTTGTTCGCAGGTCTTCTTTTCGGCTCTGGCATGATCATCTCAGGTATGGTTGATCCGAACAAAGTACTTGGCTTTTTAGACATTACAGGCGACTGGGATATCAGCTTGGCATTCGTGATGGGTGGCGCGTTATTGGTGTTCGCACCGTTTTATCATCTGGTCATTAAAAAGCGTGCTAAAGCCATCAATGGCGAGCCGTTAGATAGCCGTAACAACCCGCTAATCGACAGAAAGCTGATTCTAGGTTCAACTGCCTTTGGTTTAGGTTGGGGGATTGCAGGTTTTTGCCCGGGCCCTGCAGTAACCAGCCTTAGTGGCGGCAACCCCACGGTGTGGTTGTTCGTCTTAAGTATGCTGGTGGGAATGTGGCTCGCGGGACGAGCGAATAAAACCTGCTAGCAGTGCGCCTATCGTATATCAGATAGGCTTGATATGACCATTTGAGAGGCTGACACGCTTTAACCCAAAAGCCAGTCAGCCTCTTTTTTATATCTATCTGATCGTCGTTGAAACTGGGCAATGGTCGCTAAGTTTGTAATCAAGCACATCTTGTGTTTCAAATACCACCTGTTTCGCAGAAGATGCATTTAGTGACTTACTCACCACAATATGATCAATGACAGAGCGGAATTGGTGCGTGCGATGGTTGTTGCGGTTAGAGCGTACTTTACAATCTGCTCGAGTTTTTCTTGTTGCCAACTGAGCATCGGTATTTTGCGTCATATCTTTCCACATCCAATCTCTTGAGTAGGATAGGTTATGGTTGAAGTCGCCTAGTATCGCGTAATCCTGACCGTTTCTTTCTCTTTGCTGAATCCACTTATTAAGTTGTTGTGCCTGGTCTTTGAGTCTTGAACAATCGCGGTTCGACTTGTAAGCGCCGCTGCAACCCGCCTTTAAATGCACAGACAACATGTGAATCGGCTTGGTTTCCGTTTCTACGACCATGTAACTGGCAAACCTAAGCTTGCTGTTAGCACTCGACTCCAGAGGGAAGTCAGCGTAGTCGGTGAGTGTGATTCCTCTACGAACCGCGAACCCTGTGTATTGGTTCACTTCTTTGAACTGATGGTTGCTGTTTTCTGGTAATGCTCGGTCAGACATCAATATCTTGTATTGATCGCCGGCGATGCGCTGAATGGCATTTACGTCGTCGACTTCTTGAAAGGCGACCACATCCGCATCTAAGGATTGAAAGTATTCTTCAAGTTTGTCGAAATCAGCTTGATCACGTTGGGCAGAAAACTTATTCACAGCCTCGTTGGTTGATAACCATTCGATATTCCAACTGGATATGGTCAAAGGTTCAGCAAATGTCTGGCTACTGAGTAAGCAACCTAACATTATCCAGTTTTGAAGTCGTTTCATGCCAAATATCCCTAATTTTGTCGTCCAATATAGTTGAGCCGTTATCCTACAACACTTACCAAAAATTCAACTCTTTTTAGCAGTTTTTTTATTGTTACATTGTTTCTTTTCGACTTGAGAACTCACGTAATAATATTGGATTTATCTTGTTCAGCGTGCGCGTTTTATTGATCCAAATCAATACTCAAAGTTGGTGGTTCTCGTTAAATACGCCACAATATCTAGTGTTAGTTAAACGATAAATCGCTCTATATAGTGTGTTTGTGGATAAGTCTGTGAATACCTCAAGAGTAAGGAGAAGTGGTGAAATCAATCGTAATCAAGCGTGATGGCTCAAGAGCTCCATTCAGTAGAGATCGCATCCAAGCTGCAGTGGAAGCAGCATCAGACAAGGCCGATAAGGAAATTGCTATTTATGCACTGAATGTGGCATTAGCAGTTGAGTTGAAGCTCGAAGACTACGATGAAGTTCATATCTCTGAAATTCAAACCATGGTCGAGAACGAGCTAATGCAGGGACCTTATAAGTCTTTGGCTCGTGCTTACATTGAATATCGTCATGACCGCGACATCGCACGTGAAAAGCAAAGCGCTTTAACGCGTGAAATCGAAGGTTTGATCGAAGAAAGCAATGTTGATCTGATCAATGAGAATGCCAACAAAGACGGTAAAGTTATCCCAACTCAGCGTGATTTGCTGGCGGGTATCGTGGCTAAACACTATGCGAAAACTCACATTTTGCCGCGTGACATCGTACAAGCTCACGAGTGTGGTGACATTCATTACCACGACCTAGACTACGCACCGTTCTTCCCAATGTTTAACTGTATGCTTATCGATTTGAAAGGCATGTTAACGCATGGCTTCAAGATGGGTAACGCGGAAATCGACACACCTAAGTCGATTTCTACAGCGACAGCGGTAACGGCGCAAATCATCGCGCAAGTGGCAAGCCACATTTACGGCGGTACAACGATTAACCGTATCGATGAGGTTCTAGAACCTTACGTGATGGCGAGCTACGAAAAGCATTTATCTCTAGCAAAAGAGTGGGACATTCATAGCCCAGAAGCTTTTGCTATCTCTCGCACTGAGAAAGAGTGTTACGACGCGTTCCAGTCTTTGGAGTACGAAGTAAACACGCTACACACGGCTAACGGTCAAACACCATTCGTTACGTTTGGTTTTGGTCTAGGCGAAAGTTGGGGTTCGAAACTTATCCAGCAATCTATCTTGAAAAACCGTATTGCAGGTTTGGGTAAGAACCGCAAAACAGCGGTATTCCCTAAACTGGTGTTTGCAATCAAAGATGGTTTGAACCACCAGAAGCAAGATCCAAACTACGACATCAAGCAATTAGCGCTTGAGTGTGCGTCTAAGCGTATGTACCCAGACATTCTTAACTACGACAAAGTAGTAGAAGTGACAGGGTCATTTAAAACGCCTATGGGTTGCCGCAGCTTCTTGAATACTTACGAAGAAAACGGTGAGTTAATTCATGAAGGCCGTAACAACTTAGGTGTTGTGAGCCTAAACTTGCCACGTATTGCGATTAACGCAAAACAAGATATGACTAAGTTCTATGAGCTGCTTGATGAAAAACTGAAGCTGGCTCGTCGTGCGTTAGAAACTCGTATTTCTCGTCTAGAAAACGTGAAAGCGCGTGTTGCTCCAATCCTATACATGGAAGGTGCGTGTGGCGTTCGCTTGAAAGCAGATGACTCTATTGCAGATATCTTCAAGAACGGTCGCGCGTCTGTTTCTCTTGGTTACATCGGTATCCACGAAGCAATGACTGCACTTTACGGCACAGACGTTCACTTGTACGACGATGGCGAAATGCGTGCTAAAGCGCTTGAGTTGGTGGAGTACATGAAGCGTGAAGTGGAATCTTGGACGAAAGAGACAGGTTACGCATTCAGCCTATACGGCACACCAAGTGAAAACCTATGTAGCCGTTTCTGCAGCATCGACACTAAAGAATTTGGTGTGATTGATGGTGTAACAGACCGTGGTTACTACACCAACAGCTTCCACCTAGATGTGCAGAAGAAGGTGAACCCATACGACAAGATCGATTTTGAGATGCCTTATCCAGAAATCTCTAGCGGTGGTTTCATCTGTTACGGCGAATTCCCGAACATGCAGAAGAACATCGAAGCGCTAGAAAACGTCTGGGATTACAGCTACACACGCGTTCCTTACTACGGTACGAATACACCGATTGATGAGTGTTACGAATGTGGTTACAACGGTGAGTTCGACTGTACAAGTAAGGGCTTTACGTGTCCTAAGTGTGGCAACCACGACTCAACTAAAGTATCGGTAACACGCCGTGTTTGTGGTTACCTTGGTAGCCCGGATGCACGACCATTTAACTTCGGTAAGCAAGAAGAAGTTAAACGCCGAGTGAAGCATCTTTAGTAAGCTCTAAGATTATTAGCTAGCTTACTTAGAAGAGCTACGTTTCAAGAAATAGGGTTGGTATCGGCGCTATGTCGATACCAATTCATTTGTTTCAACTCTCGCTACTTTTCGAGTTAAACCATTAAGCCATCACGAGTTCTCAATACTGCCTTATGAATTATCACCAATATCACCCAATCGACGTTGTCAATGGCCCAGGAACACGCTGCACTTTGTTTGTGTCGGGTTGTGTGCACCAGTGTCGCGGGTGTTATAACCAATCGACGCAAAGGTTGGACTCAGGGCATTTGTTTACTCAAGAACTGCAAGACCACATTATCGCTGATCTCAATGATCCGCGAATTAAGCGTCGTGGCTTGTCGCTTTCTGGTGGTGATCCTCTGCATCCTGCAAACGTGTCTGAAGTGCTTAAGCTTGTTCAGCGTGTAAAAGCAGAATGTGAAGGCAAAGACATCTGGATGTGGACGGGTTACGAACTCGACGAACTCGATGATAAGCAGAAGCAAGTGCTTGAATACGTTGATACCTTGATTGATGGTCGTTTTGAACAAGATAAAGCAGATCCAATGTTGGATTGGCGTGGTAGTTCAAACCAAATCATTCATCGATTTACTGACTTATAAGCGTGTTCTGATTCAGGACTCTCGTATAAGAAACAGAAAAAAGGGCTTCATCGTTAGCTAAATGCTACAAATCTGCCCTTGGGTGTGAGTTCTTTGAATCTATCGCCCGCACGTTAGTGTCGGTTTGGCGCTTACTTAAATAGGAATGTGCTCAGGCTCGTCGATTAGGTTGTTTATCCATTTCTTAGATTGAATCCTATGACTGGTCAGAATTATTTTGGCGAGCTCTTCCAGCAGTACGATCATCAAAACCCATTCTAGCGGCCAACCCAACACCAGCGCAGTAAAGTAGGCAAGGGGAATACCAATCGCCCATTGGCCAAACAGGTCGATGAAGATGCTGTAGTTGATGTCTCCACCGCTTTTTAGTACGCCACCAATGCCAACCATATTGAAGACTCTTAGTATCATGCCGAGTGCCATGACTAAGGTGACGTTAACAGCCGTCTCTTTGAGCTCTAAGTGAGTAAGGCCGATCATGTATACGATCGCGGGTTTAGCAAACCAGCACATCAAGGCTAGCAGAGCCGCAAGCCCACAGCTGACCAATACATACCCCCAAGCAGTATTCTCAACGCGTTGATAGTTCTTCGCGCCGATCTCGTTGCCTAAAATGATCGAAGCCGCGACCGCAAACCCCATGAACGCCGAGATCAAGATGCTTTCTACTGGCGATAACAGTGAGATGATCGCGAGTTCGCCAACGCCCATCTGACCAACAATAACGTTATAAATCAATATTCCACCCGCCCAAGCCGTATCATGAACCAACATCGGAATCGCTATCTTGAAATACTTCTTTCTATGCTTAGGTAATATTGCATCGCGCCAATTAGTCAGTGTTGGGAACAGGTGTGCGTAGTGTCTCTTCGCCATAACAAGTAGGGCAATCGTTTGAAAGAATCGAGACACCGTGGTGCCAATAGCCGCACCAACTACGCCCAGTTCTGGGAAGCCAAATAAGCCGAATATCAACAATGCATTGAGAATCGCATTAACGATGATCGCCCAAATGCTGATTTTGGTTGGTAGCTTGGCTTCACCCACAGATCGAAGTGCACTCTCTAGTGGCACAACTATAGCGGTACCAATAAGGCTGGCTCCTGTTATCCAAAGGTAATCCGTTGCCAAGCGGACGTAATCAGGGTCTGAGGCCACCACAGACACGACTGATTCAGGAGCCAATGTATAAATCAACACAAAGGGGATGATGGCAAAGACAGACAATGCCCATGATTGCGCTAATGTGCGTCTAATTCCGTTGAAGTCTCCCGCACCGAAATATTGTGAAGCTAGCACACTGACGGCGCCGCTAATCCCGGATACCATGATTAAGTTGAAGAAAAATATGCGGTTGCCCACGCCAACCGCTGCGGTTGCAGAGTCACCCAGTTGGTTAACCATAAAAATATCGACCACTCCGAGTAATGAAAACAACATGGTTTGCAGCGATACAGGTAAACCGATGTGTAACAGCTTTTGCCAAAAATCTTTGTCTAGATGACGATATGTCGAGCGCATCGCATTTCCCCTGTGGTTAATATGCGAGAAGTTTATCGGCATTTGTTTTGGCTGTATTGTTCAGGTTCATCACAAACTTTTGCCAAACTATCTATTTTTAAAAGCTGTCTATTTGTCAAAACGATCTGTTTTCAAAATCATCTACTTCAAAACTATCGTATGACTAATGTGGCGGTTTAATTGCGGGCAAACTTAATGAGCGACCAGTGAAATGAGTGAGAAACACGAACGCTACGAGATCTCAGATAAGACACATCAAGAGTTTGTCGATCAAAGTCATGTATTGGCATTCGAAGAATTAGGTATCGTTCAATGTGGGACGGCGTCGTGCCGAGATTTCTTTTCGGTACATCGGAAGAATCCACAAAAACACATGCTGCTGTACACGGTTAGTGGCAAAGGGTGGTTAGAAAGTGGCGCGTGTCGCTATCTTCTAGATCCAGGGTCATGCATCACGGTTCCTGCGGGCACAGAGAATGGCTTTGGGATTGAAGAAGAAACATGGCAAATCGCATGGATCTTTCTCTCGCCAGATAAGCAATGGGATAAAGTAGTGAGTGATGAAGTGAGTTACACGTTGTCTCCGGCCGCAGAAGTCGTCTCGTCGTGCATTCACACTCTATTGAGAAGCATTGCACTGCCTATCGATTTGGGGGGAGCGATCGCCAATCACAGTGTGGCTCAAATCGAGTTCATGATTAATGCCCCAATCCCGCATCAGCAATCACGTAATTTGATTCGTTTAAGACGCGTGTTCGACAACGTACAAAAGCAGCTCCATAAAGAGTGGAATGTTCATGAGCTTGCGAGCTTGTTCCCGTGCTCAGAGCCGCATTTCCATCGTTTGTGCCAGCGCTATTATTCACACAGCCCAATGGCTCATATCATGCGTATGAGAATGGAATACGCAGCTCGTTTGTTGAAGTCGAGTGATTGGTCGATTCAACACGTTGGCGAGATCGTGGGTTACCCGAATGCAGCTAACTTTAGCACTCGATTTAAAGTTTGGTCGGGAATAACACCAAGGCAATTCAAACAAGGTATTTAGCTGAGAATCAACAATGTACTTCTTAACCAAGCTACTGATCTTTTGATAAAGCACTAAAAGTGTTCGAAATTTGCGCTGTTTCATGACGTAAAATGACCAATCTCTGATTACTTATTCTAACTAAGCGCTTCTATTAAAAAATGTTTCTGATTTGTCTACGATAATGTTAACGTGAAACTCATTACTTGAATTTCAAAGGGTTGTGACTTTCATGTTTTCACATCTACCAAAACCAACTTTAGATCCAATTCTATCTCTTTCTGTTGCTTACCGCGGCGATACTCGTACTGATAAAGTCGACTTAGGCATTGGCGTTTACAAAAATGACCAAGGCGAAACTCCGATCATGAAAGCCGTTTCTATGGCTCAAGATATCGTTGTTGAAACACAGAAAACCAAAGCTTACGTTGGCCTAGCAGGCTGTGAAGAGTTCAACCAGAGCATGGTTGATCTGCTGCTTAAAGGGACTTCTGCAATGGATCGCGTTGCTGCGATTCAAACACCGGGTGCAAGTGGTGCACTTCGTATGTTGGGTGACTTAATGAAAGTTTCTCAACCAGACACCACGGTTTGGATTTCAAACCCAAGCTACGTTAACCACAAACCGGTGATGGAAGCGGCAGGCTTAAAAGTTCGATACTACAATTACTTCAGTCCTGAAACGAAGCAAGTTGATACTGCAAGAATGTTGGATGATCTTTCAAAAGCGGGTCCATCAGACGTGGTACTACTGCACGGTTGCTGTCATAACCCAACGGGTGCAGATATCAACTTTGAAGCGTGGCAGGAAATCACCAAATTATCTCAGAAGAATGGTTTCTTACCGTTCGTTGATATTGCCTACCAAGGCTTTGGTGATGGCCTAGAAGAAGACGCAAAAGGTCTTCAACACATGGCTAACAATGTTGAAGAGATGTTGATTACGACATCTTGCTCGAAGAACTTCGGTTTATACCGTGAAAGAACGGGCGCTGCGATCGTGATTGGCAAGAACAGTGAACACGTTGGCAATGCCAAAGGTAAGCTTCTTACTCTTGCTCGTTCAACTTACACTATGCCACCAGATCATGGTGCAGCTTTGGTTAAAACAATTCTTCAGAATCAAGAGCTAACCTCGATTTGGAAGCAAGAATTGAGTGAAATGCAGCAACGTTTGTTAAATCTGCGCCAAAGTTTGTGTGATGAATTGCGAAATACTTATAACACGTCACAATTTGACTTCATTGAAAGCCATAAAGGCATGTTTAGTGTACTAGGCTTTAAAGAAACTCAAATGAATCAATTACGTGAAGAATATGGAGTCTATGGTGTTGGTGACGGACGCATCAATATCGCAGGCCTTTCCGAATCTCATATTCCTTATGTAGCTAAAGCGATAGCCAACGTTTCAAAATAGAAGGTGACTGAATGTATAACTGGAAAGCGATTGTAGTTTTAATGCTAAGTGGTGGCCTGTTTGCTTGTTCGACGACGACTCAAGTTCCTGTCGATCCAGAGCAAAAGCCTCAAGTAGAACAACCTGTTGTGGATGACTCTTCAAAGACTGACGCAACTGAAGGCGAGAAAGTAACGGAACCTACGGAAAAGCCTGAAGAAGTAAAACCGACTGAGCCAGAAGCGAAGCCAAAGCCTGAAGAAAAGCCAGCTCCAAAGCCGACTAAAACAAGCGATGGTAAACTAATTCTTGGTGAAGAAGAGTGGGTGTTTGTTCCTGGTTTGAAAGAAGCGTTTAAAGCACGTGTAGATACAGGTGCAACAACATCTTCAATCAGTGCGGTTGATATTGTTGATTTTGAACGTGACGGAAAAGACTGGGTTAAGTTCAAAATTGAACATGACGGCATCACAACGGAAGAGGTCAGCTTACCGGTAGAGCGCTGGGTTAAGATCAAGCAGTCGAGCGCGGAAGGTACACAACGACGTGCTGTGGTTGTCGCTTCAATTCAAATCGGTGATCTGAAAGACAAAACTGAGTTTACTCTAGCGGACCGAACGCATCTTTCTTTCCCACTTCTGTTGGGTAGAAGCTTCTTTAGAGATGTTGCGGTAGTAGATGTAAGCCAAAAATACGTTCAAAAGAAAATTACTAAATAACAATTCTGCTCGTCATCAAAGCTTTTCGTTTTGAAGAGCTATAGTTTCAAAAGTGACGAGATTGAAAGACTTTTAGTGTTGATAAATGAAATCCCTGCTAGTTCTGCTGGTGGGGATTTTTCTATTTACACCCCAATAACGTATGAAAAGCATCTAAATGGTCTATGTTTACTATTCGTTTACTGTTTAGCCTCGACAACGTGATCGAGATCTCTATATAATCCGCGCTTCGATTTTTGTTTAATCCATACTTTCGCACTTCTTATTTAGGTTCTTGAAATAGCCTAATAATTATCTGTCAGTACACGCTTAGGAATTAGTTCTTTGATATCTACCGCGAACATCACAATGCAATTTGGCGCAGAGCCGCTGTTTGAAAACATCTCTGCTAAATTTGGTAACGGCAACCGTTATGGTTTGATCGGCGCTAATGGTTGCGGCAAATCAACGTTCATGAAAATCCTAAGTGGCGCATTAACGCCAAGCTCGGGCAACGTTTCTATCACTCCAGGAGAAAAACTGGGTGTGCTAAGCCAAGATCAGTTCGCTTTCGAACAGTACAGCGTTATCGACGTTGTGATCATGGGCGACAGAAAACTGTGGGAAGTAAAACAAGAACGTGACCGCATTTACTCTTTGCCAGAAATGAGCGAAGACGACGGCATGAAAGTCGCAGAACTTGAAAGCGAATTCGCGGAAATGGATGGCTACACAGCAGAAAGCCGCGCTGGCGATATCCTAATTCAAGCGGGTATTGAAGAAGAGTTCCACTTCGGCTTGATGCAGCAAGTTGCTCCAGGTTGGAAACTGCGTGTGTTATTGGCACAAGCTCTGTTCGCAAACCCAGACATCCTGCTTCTTGATGAACCAACCAACAACTTGGACATTCACACGATCAACTGGCTTGCTGAAGAGCTAAACCAGCGTAAATGTACAATGATCATCATTTCGCACGATAGACACTTCCTGAACTCTGTGTGTACTCACATGGCAGATATCGACTACGGTGAGCTACGTGTTTACCCTGGTAACTATGAGTACTTCCTAGAAGCATCAGGCTTGATTCGTGAACAGCTTCTAGCAAGCAACGCTAAGAAAGCGGCTGAAATCAGCGAGCTTCAAGATTTCGTAAACCGTTTTGGTGCTAACGCATCTAAAGCAAAACAAGCAAGCTCTCGCGCTAAGAAAATGGACAAAATCACGCTTGATGAAGTGAAATCATCGAGCCGTATGAGCCCATCTATTGATTTTGGCGAAGGTAAGAAACTACACCGTCAAGCGCTTGAACTTCAAGACCTTGGTCACGGCTTCGATGGCGAAACATTGTTTGCTGGTGGTAACTTGCTACTTGAAGCAGGTACTCGCCTTGCGGTTATCGGTGAGAACGGTGTGGGTAAAACCACGCTGTTACGCTGTTTAGTTCAAGAGCTAGAGCAAAACGAAGGCATCGTAAAATGGTCTGAAAATGCTTCTGTAGGTTACTGCCCACAAGACAGCACTAAGGATTTTGATAACGACCTGAGCATCTTCGATTGGATCTCACAATGGCGTACAGTGAAGCACGATGACCTTATGGTACGTGGCATTCTAGGTCGTCTATTGTTTACTGCTGACGATGCGAACAAAAAAGCGCGTAACTGTTCTGGTGGTGAGAAGAACCGCCTGTTATTCGGCAAGCTAATGATGCAAGACATCAACGTGCTGGTAATGGACGAACCAACGAACCACATGGACATGGAAGCAATCCAAGCCTTGAACGATGCGTTGAAGGTTTACACGGGCACGCTTATCTTCGTAAGCCATGACCGTGAGTTCGTTTCTTCGCTGGCAACACACATCATTGATGTAAAAGACCAACAGCTAGTGAGTTTCCAAGGTACTTATGAAGAGTACTTAGATCACCAGAAAAAGATGCTGATGGTTAATTTATAAAGCAAGTCGCTGGCTCAGGTCGTGAACGACTAAAAGCCAGCGAGACTAACAAACAAAAAAGCCCCGAACATTAATATGTTCGGGGCTTTTCTATGTAATATGTTCAGCTATTTATTACTCAGTAACCAAACATAAGCTTATCAATAAAATCTAGGTACGATATCTAGATTAGAATCCGAATCGAGCTGACATTAAGACTTGGTGGCCGTATGTGCCGTTATTTCGCATATCAAGGCCAACAGAAAGTTGATCAGTTGAATGGAAACGAGCACCGATACCAACAATAGAACGAGTGTCATCGTTGTCGATCAGTTGACCAAGGCGCGCGTTAACTTCAACGTTTGCCATTAACCAAGCTCTCAAGCCAATGTTAATTTCTGTTTTGATGTGGTTGTCGTCATTACGTTCAATGTTGTGCAGTAACATTTGGCCAGTAACGTCAGCAAATTGACTGATTGGGCCGTTGAATCCCATACCTACTGCTGCATCCCAATCACTTTCAAATTCTGAATCGATACGAGCAACAAAGTGAGAGTTCTGAGTGAACATTGTTGTGACTTCACCACCGAAAGTACTTGGGCTAGTACCCATGCGCAGCTCGAATGTGTTGTAGTTAAAGTTGTTTGCAGACGCAGAGAATGAACACAGTGCAGCGAGTCCTAAAAGGACAGTCTTATTCGTGCAACCTAGCATGGTGACTCCATATAAATTGTATTTTGCGGCAGTATAATACAAAAAAGCCTGCAATATGCAGGCCAATTATTTGAAGTCGGTGTTTTTATATTAATCGCTTATAGAACCTGAATGTGGTCCACTTCGATTTCCGGTGTCTTGCCGCCTTCATATTCGCCGAAGATACGAACTTTTGTATCAGCGGTCAGTGGCTGTGCTAGGCGGATATCATCATCCAGTTCGATTTGAATTTCACTCTGGCCATCAGAGAAGACAAACGTGTCATTCTTTAGTTGACGAACAATCTTGCCATCCACAATTGCTTCTTGCTCTGCGAACATGCTTGTGTCGGCAAGCAGTGTCGCAACAGAAACGGTTTCAATCGGGCCAGTATAAGCAATAGCGCTTTCGTGCTTGTTGCTGTTGTGGTCACTAGCCATTGCGAAAGTAGGAGCAAGGATAATAGTAGATGCGATAGCTAATACAGTTTTTTTCATGGTGAATCCCTTAATGTTGTTTTTAGTAGAAACGTTTTTCTGAATTTGAAACGTTTCTTTTCGTTAATACGTTTTTGTTGAATCGCCTGTTATCGTTCACAAGCTTCGTTTCGATGGGGCTATTAAACAACACTGGGGTTGAATCCAGAGTGAGTAACACATTCATTTTCCATTCATTTTATTGAGCATCTACTCGGCAATGACGTTAAGATGGTCGAAGAGAAATATTGCCCATAGCTATAAATTGAAAATTAAGAAATTAAGGATTTAAGTACAGATGCGATCACCGTTAAACGCCCTTATGGTTCAAGGAACAACGTCAGATGCCGGAAAAAGTGTTTTGGTGGCAGGTTTATGCCGTGTTTTGGCAAGGAAAGGAATCAAAGTGGCACCTTTTAAGCCACAAAACATGGCGTTAAACAGTGCGGTGACAAAAGATGGCGGCGAAATTGGTCGCGCTCAAGCGGTTCAGGCGCAAGCTTGTAACATTGAACCTACTGTTCACATGAACCCGGTATTGCTAAAACCCAATTCAGATACTGGCGCACAAGTGATTCTGCAAGGCCGAGCGATCAGTAATATGGAAGCGACGGGCTATCATGATTACAAGAAAGTGGCGATGGATACCGTTATTGATTCGTTTGACCGACTTTCTGAAGAATACGAAAGCGTGATGATTGAAGGTGCGGGTAGCCCAGCCGAAATCAATCTTCGCGAAAATGATATTGCGAATATGGGATTTGCTGAAAAGGCGGATATCCCGGTTATCATCGTTGCCGATATTGACCGTGGTGGCGTTTTTGCGCACCTCTACGGCACATTAGAGTTGTTATCTGAATCTGAACAAGCTCGCGTAAAAGGCTTTGTGATAAACCGCTTTAGAGGCGATATCGCACTGCTTCAATCTGGCCTAGATTGGCTAGAGGAAAAAACCGGCAAGCCAGTCATTGGTGTTTTGCCATATCTTCATGGTTTTAACTTAGAAGCGGAAGATGCCATTACATCTGCTCAAGAGTCTGACGGAGAAGCTAAGCTTAAGGTGGTGGTGCCAGTGTTAACCCGAATCAGCAACCATACAGACTTTGATGCGTTAAGACTGAATCCTTCGATTGATTTGCGTTATGTCGGTAAAGGTGAACGTGTAAACAACGCTGATTTAATTATCTTGCCGGGTACAAAGTCAGTAAGAGCAGATTTGGATTACCTAAAACAACAAGGCTGGGATAAAGATATTCAACGCCACTTGCGTTTAGGCGGCAAAGTGATGGGTATCTGCGGAGGCTACCAAATGTTAGGTAACATCATCCACGATCCTGATGGTGTTGAAGGCGCGCCCGGCAGCAGTGAAGGATTAGGGTATCTGAATACTGAAACGACCCTTACACAGCAGAAAACCTTAACCAATGTACGCGGCACTATGACGCTGGATGGCAAAACAGCACAAGTAAAAGGGTATGAAATCCACGTAGGCAAGACTGATGTCAAAGAAACAGCCTTACCGGTTCAGTTAGAATCTGGCAGCCTAGATGGCGCTGTGAATCAAGATAACTCGATTTTTGGTACTTACCTGCATGGCGTATTCGACAACAGTGATGCGTTATCGCTTATTTGCGAATGGGCAGGAGCCAGCGATGTGACCGCGATTGACCACGAACAACTTAAAGAGCTGGGTATTAATCGAATCGCTGATGCCATCGAAGAGTACTTAAATCTTGACCTGCTTTGGCCAGAGTTAACAGCTTAAGCCGCCATTTAGAAGTTAGCTAAAGAACCTAAACGAACAATAGATAAGTGATAACAATGAAAAAGCGAGTCTTCCTTTTAACCATGGCCTTAACTTCGGCATTGAGTTCTAGTCATCTTTTTGCTGCGGAAAAGCTACGAGTTTACGCTGCATCGTCGATGACCAATGCGGTTAATCTGTTGGTTGAAGAGTTTGAGAAAGACCATTCTGTCGATGTGATTCCTGTGTATGCGAGTACGTCGTCTTTGGTGCGACAAATCGAAAGAGGAGCACCAGCAGACATTTTTATCTCGGCAAATGAGAAATGGATGACGCATTTAGTCGACCGTAAATTGGCTTTTAGTGACAGCGTCACAAGTCTGTGTGAAAACGAACTGGTGCTGATTTCCCCTAAAGAGACATCGGTAACTTTAGACCTATCAAAAGGTGAACAATGGGCTGAACTGCTTACTAATGAAAGGCTTGCCGTGGGTAACACCATGTCGGTTCCTGCTGGTATCTATGCGAAAGAAGCGTTAGAAACGTTAGGTGTATGGGACGATGTGAAGACTCGATTGGCACCAAGCAACAATGTTCGTATGGCCTTAGCCTTAGTCGAGCGCAGTGAAGCTAAGCTTGGCATTGTCTACAAAACGGATGCGTTGCTTTCTAAAGAAGTTAACCTAGTGTCGACGTTCCCATCAGATCTGCATACACCAATACGTTACCCTGTAGCTAAGTTGAGTGATAAAGTTGTGGCAGAAGAGTTCTATACTTTCCTAAAGAGCGAAAAAGCGAAAGACACCTTGAACAGTTTTGGATTTGAAGTGCGTTAAATGATGTATTTATCGGAATACGAATACCAAGCCTTAATGCTGAGCTTAAAAGTCGCTGGGTTTGCCATCTTATGGCTTATCCCTATTGGCATTGGTCTAGCATGGCTGCTTGCTAAGAAGCAATTTGTAGGCAAAAGTATTGTAGAGAGCATTGTCCATTTACCCTTGGTACTTCCACCTGTGGTCATCGGCTATTTACTGTTAGTGATGATGGGCAGGCAAGGTATCATAGGTTCTTGGCTCAATGACGTGTTTGGTATTGTATTCAGCTTTAGCTGGAAGGGCGCGGCACTCGCTTGTGTGGTTGTGGCGCTACCATTGATGGTTCGCTCTATTAGATTGAGTCTAGAAACCGTAGACAGTAAGCTTGAAGAGGCGGCTGCAACATTAGGTGCGTCACCTCTTCGTGTGTTTTTCACGATCACTTTACCCTTGATGATCCCTGGGATCATTACCGGCACCATGCTTTCATTCGCAAGAAGCTTAGGGGAGTTTGGCGCGACCATCAGCTTCGTTTCAAATATTCCCGGTGAAACTCAAACCATTCCTTTGGCTATGTATACCTTTATTGAAACCCCGGGCGCTGAAATGGAAGCCGCGCGTTTGTGTGTCATTTCTATTGTGATAGCGCTGGGTTCATTGATGCTTTCTGAGTGGCTTAACAAAAAGTCGGCGCAACGCTTGGGAGGCAATGCATGAGTGCTTTGATCCTTCAGTATCAGCAACAACTTGGTGAAACCTTCTTTGATATCGATTTGGAATTACCAAGTAGCGGCATTACGGCAATCTTCGGTCGTTCTGGTGCGGGTAAAACCTCACTCATCAATGCGATCAGTGGTCTTAAACAGCCCGATAAGGGTTTGATCAGCGTATCTGGTACGACTCTGTTTGATAGTGAAAATGGCATTAATTTGCCGACTTACAAACGCAGCGTCGGTTATGTGTTTCAAGAGTCGCGATTGTTTCCACACATGAAGGTGGCGGCGAACCTTAAATACGGCATGAAAAGCGTCGATAAAGCGCACTTTGAGCAAATTGTCTCGCTGTTGTCCTTGGGTTCATTGCTTGATCGCTATCCAGCTCGTTTGTCTGGCGGTGAGAAGCAACGTGTGGCGATTGGCCGCGCGTTGTTATCCAAGCCGAGCATTTTGTTGATGGATGAGCCTTTAGCGTCTCTCGACTTGCCTCGTAAGCGCGAAGTGATGCCATTTCTGGAAAACTTATCCGAAACCGTCCAGATACCGATCATCTATGTCACTCATAGCCTCAATGAAATCTTACGCTTGGCAAATCACCTTGTGATTATTGACCAAGGCAAAGTGATTTCATCGGGCGTGACGGAAGAGGTGTGGGCATCGAGAGCTATGCAACCTTGGCAATCTTTCTCAGAGCAAAGCTCGTTGTTTGAAGCGACATTAGCGGAACACAATGACGACTATGCGCTGTCTCGCCTGATGTTAGGAAAGTCGACGTCGTTATGGGTTCAGAAAGTGTCGAGTGAGCTTGGAACGACAGTGAGGCTACAAGTTAGGGCAAATGATGTCTCTATCACGCTAGAACAGCCGAAAGGAACTTCGATACGTAACATCCTTCCTGTCACCATTAAAAGCGTAGAGACGCACCAACAGGGCACAAATAAGCAGAGTGTCGCTGTCGAGCTAGAATTAGAGTCTGGGTGCTACCTATGGGCAACCATTACTTTGTGGGCGCTGGATGAGTTGAATCTAGAAATCGGGCAGCGTGTTTACGCGCAAATTAAGGGTGTGAGTGTCGCTCAAAGAGATATTGCGGTAACGCATTAAACCTGACAAGGTCAGCTTTTCGATATTGTCGTGATACTGCCTGTTCTAGGTTCTGAAAATACGATCTTGATTCCATGAATGGATACATGCGTCATTTTTATACGGTATAACTGCCAGTTTTGCGCCACACTGTATGAGTGTTAAGGCATATTATTTGTCGAACAATATGAACGTTCGCAACAGGAACATACAGACTTAACGATCGAACTACAGAAAATAGCGGATATAAAAAAGCCGCGTGTTTAAAGCAACATGCGGCTTAATCTTAAGTATTACTGTTAGCGCTCTGCCTAGATTTAGGCGACTAGCGACTTACTTAGTAAAAACTTCTTTGAAATCACGCTTCAAGATCGCATCACGACGAGCTTTCTTGATTTGTTTAACCATGTCTTTTACACAGTTGTGTAGAACTTGGTCTAGCAGTTGAGCACGGTACTCTTCTTTTTCTTCGTCAGTCATGTCTTCTGGAAGTTTAAGAGTAGGGAACTCTTCCATCACGTTAACACCAGCGAAAGCTTGGCTAACTGAGATTAGAGCGTGGAACTGCTCGAAGTTGTCTAAAACATTTTGTGCGCTTGCTGGAAGGCTGTCCCAAGCTTCGCGTACTGCTTCTTCAGACACTTCGTGAATAGAAGTAACCATAAAGTGCATCTCTTTTGGCACGCCATCAAATTCGATAACTTGACGAAGTTCTGGTGAGATGGTGGTTAAATCGATTTCTTGTTGTTCGTTGTTTGTAGCGTCTGACATAGTATTTCTCTTTAAAAAGAAACAATGCTAAAAAGATCTGTAAAAAAGTCAATATAATATAGAGATTAGGGCATGATTTAAGCCCAAATTTGAGCTACTTTGAATATTCAACACTAGATAAAGGTGATGTGATGATAGAAAAGGGATCTTCGATGCGCATATTGCTGGTTGATGACGTTCAACTAGATAGGATGCAACTTGCTATCCGACTCAAGCAACTGAGTCATATTGTAGAAGCTGTCGGTAGCGGAAAAGAGGCCCTGAGTGTTTATTCTGATTTTGATCCTGAACTCGTGTTACTTGATATCAGCATGCCAGAGATGGATGGTTTTGAAGTGGCTAATGAGGTTCGAAGCCGATTTCCAGAATGGGTTCCCATCATCTTTCTTAGTGGTCACGAAGAACCTGAGATGATCGCAAAAGCGATTGACGCTGGTGGCGACGATTACCTGATCAAACCGGTAAACAAGGTCGTTTTAAATTCTAAGTTGATTGCGATGCAACGTATCGCGCATATGAGACGAGAGTTAAAACAAAGCACAGCCAAACTCGAAGAACTGAACATCCTTCTGCAGCAACAAGCCAACGAAGATGGCCTGACCAAATTGTATAACCGTCGATATATGGATACTAAGCTTGAAGAGAGCATAGCGTGGCACGGAAGACGTAATATATCCATGACAGTTATACTTCTAGATGTAGACTTCTTTAAGCCTTACAACGATAATTATGGTCATATTCAAGGGGATAAGTGCTTACAAGGGCTTGCTAATACCTTGAAACAGCTGTTTGTGCGTGCGGGAGAATTTGTTGGTCGTTATGGCGGTGAAGAGTTTGTTCTGATTCTTAGCGATACAGACACTGAAGGCGCTAAGGTACACGCGACTCGAGTTAAAGAGGCATTGCATGAGATGAACTACGCTCATGAACACTCAACGGTATCGGATAGAGTGACAGCGTCACAAGGTGTGTTGTCATTTGTGCCAGAAGGTAGCGAATCTATTGCGTCTATTTACGAAAAGGTCGATCAAGCGCTTTATCAAGCGAAGCAAAGCGGCAGAAATACATTTGTACAACGCAACATTTTGGAGCTTGCTCGTTAGTTGGCGAGCTCTTTTAGATATTTGAATTTATACTTCTAATAGCGTTTGAGCTAGGAAGTGCTTTAAGTGATAAAAGAAATGCCACATTCGAAGTCATTTTCTATGACTAACACATCTTGGACGCTTGCGGTTCCTCTATTTTTTACCGCTTTGCCGACCACTGTTAATGCCAATACGCTATCTGATCTTTTCCGAAAGGATCTAGAGCAGAGCTTTGCCACCAGTGTATTGCTCAACGACACCGATGTTTTCACTTTTGGCATCAACAACTTTGATCCCAATAAAGTATTTAGTTTGGACAATGAAGACATCGGTTCGAATGATTCGGTGAGTCGTCGACAAAACATTACCTCCCTGAGTTTGCCTTACACATTTGAACTACCCAGTTACATTGAAGACAACCATCAAGAGGTGACTCTGCGCTTGTCTGCATTGCGGATCGAGAATGATGTTGAGTACGCGGCAGCAAATAGAAACGACTTCCAAAAAGAGTCGGTAGTGTCTGGCTACGTGGAATTCGCGAATGTGTCCCAGTTAGACGAATATTGGAGCTTCAGCTCTGCTATCGGTAACCATATCTCTTACTACCGCAATGATTATGAATATCGCGCTTCATTGCTAAAGCCTATTCAAGACCAACTGGATGGCGTATATCTCAATACTGATGCTTGGGCTTACATCATCGAGCCTAAAATCAAGCTGATGTACGAAGATAAGAATGACTGGGGAAAGTATAAATTGAGCACCAGTTGGCATTACTTTAATGGCATCGGCTGGGGCGAGGCGAATAATGGCAATGTCGGTCATCCTGAAGGGTGGTATATCGCCAATGAAGCCAAGGTTTTCTATGATCTCGTGCGTTGGGATAAGAACATCACATCGATGTACTCGAGTATAAGACGAATTGATATTGGTGGTGACACGGTGGCATCTATGGGCACCACATCTTACTACGAGGGCAGTGTTGGTTGGTTGCTTAACCCAAACCTGTTTAATGAGTGGGTCGATAACGTGGGAATAGGTTTTACGATTAACTACGGAAGTAGCTTAAAAGGTGGCAGCTTGGTTATATTCTTCAACCAAGATTAAGCTCTTTTTTCCAGTTAAGCCCCTACGGCCTCAAATCAATGAGGCTCGTTGAACTTGGAAGTGATAGTTATTGAAGCAGTTCGCTATTAATGGCTTAAGCTATTTAGATATCTAGCACTCAATATCTTCGCTATCAACTATTGTTAACGGTCAATACACAGTTTGTTTCGACCGGTTTCTTTCGCTTTATACAGCGCTTGGTCAGCAAGCTTCAACACCTCTTCAGGATGTCTGGTGGTTGTGCTATCAGCCAATCCAATACTCACCGTCACATTCACCACTTCCGATGGTTTACCGTTCTTGCCACGCTTTTTCATACCCACTTCATGATCGTCAGGGCGCTCGTGACTATTCCGAATCGTCATGTCGTAGTTTTGAACCTCGGAAATCAGAGCTTGAAGGTGCTCTTTAACTTGTTCTGAATGTTTGCCTTTGAAGATAATCGTGAACTCTTCTCCACCATAGCGATAAGCTTTAGCGCCGCCTGTGGTTTCCCTCAGAATGCGCGCCACCAGTTTTAACACATCGTCGCCAATGTCATGTCCGTAGGTGTCGTTGAATTGCTTAAAGTGATCGATATCGACCATCGCCATCGAATACTTCCGCCCCAAGTGCTTCATATCGACTTCTAAGGCGTGTCGACCGGGGATGTTAGTCAGTTGGTCATTAAAGGCCATATCATGACTGGCAGACATCACATAGACGATGATCAACGTGCCTGACAGCGAGAACATGGTGCTCGAGATGTACTGAACGTCAAAGAAGATGAACGTACAAGAAGAAAGCAGGATAGCGCTATAAACCACAACATCGATAGAGCGGTTATACACCAACACGAGAATGGCAGTAAGGCCAAGCAAGCAAAGGCTATATAACACTAAAACAAAAGGCAGTTTGGAGAAGTCTCTGACAATAAACAAAAGACCTTCACTCCATGATTCAAAACCGCCGGCATGGAAATGAGAGACGATTAATTGCGCCCACACCATAAATAGAATGAGAACGATGGCGTAGAGCAGCATCGACTTTGAGTTTACGCCGTTATCAGGGAAGGCATAAACAAGTAAGCAAGTGACCGGTACTAATGCTGCCAGTAACGACAGCTCTAATAGCGTTGTGCCAGTATTGAGAGGCGTTTGTAATCGAACTTGGATGATCAGGTAAGCGACAAGCATGGTCACCGATACCATCGCCATTCGACCTTGTCTGAATGTGTGGCATAGCAGAACCGCAACGCTCAATAAAATGTAAGGGAGGTTGCTAGCAAACCCTAAATTTGAGTCCGTCACGAGAATGACGTTGTCCATACCAACGAGCAGAATTGTTAACAGGACTAAAGGGAAGCAAAATCGAAACATGCTCGACGTTACAAAAGATGATGCCATTTATGTGGTGAGCCTAACTATATTGATGATCTTATTATTTAATACTATGCGTAGGATACGGTTAAACAAGCGATTGCCAAGCTTTTTGCCTAAATTAGAGCAAAAACATAGTCATAGGTCGCTATTGGTGCAATCATTTTTATATGTATTTGAGTTGCTATTAACCTTAGAACGAACTACACAGTATATATGAGAAATTAATTAGTCGTTATAGATACTTAACAAAATCTGCTCTGCTGCTCTTACGTTTGTGCTGTCACCTAGAGGGCTTGATGATCACTTATCACTGAGCGACCTTGTCATTAAGCGACGTAAGATCTGTAATGAAGTCAGAGTAAGATTAAATAACGCCTAAGTTTCAACTATGGACAGTAAAACTTATAACTGAGTTATAGAAAGCTTTTAGGAATTGCATGGTTTCAATTAAATTCAGAAACGACTGCGACTAGAAAGAACCACTACAAATGGAGGTGTGGTATGCAAATTAGTGTTGATGTACATAACTATATGGAAACTCTGGTAGGTCATGTTTTGGCTACGGAGGAATATGTGTCTAGTTATACCAATGAACAGCTGGCCGACCTCGCGTGCTTGGCTTTAGGTCAGCTAAAACCTATCTATATTCGTTTTGATATCGATTTTCTCTCAGCATTGCCAGAAGACAAATTGGTGCTCTATAAACGCAATAGCGAGATCGCGGTCAAAAATGCTGAAAGTATGATCATTGACGATCGAAGACGTGAACGTGACGACAATGTGCCCGTTATATTTAGTCAACACAATTTTGATGATGACGTAGAATTGCAATGGTACGAAAAGCCGTTGTTGAACCGTAAACAGTCATGATAGTTTAGGGTGAATACGGTCATTTAAGGAGTAAAAAACGTGGGATTCTTTTCTAGATTATTTGGTGGCAAAGAAAAAACCGAACAAAAAGTAGAGATTGAGCCAGTCGAATATAAAGGTTTCAATATCTATCAAGATGCCATTGCAGAATCTGGTCAATACCGTGTTGCTGGGCGAATCGAGAAAGAATTCGATGGTGAAATCAAAACTCACCGTTTTATTCGTTCAGATGTTGTTTCAAACAAACAAGATGCCGATGAATTGATGCTCAAAAAATCGCAGATGTTCATCGACCAAATGGGCGACAATATATTTAGCTAACCAATTAGGGTTAGAATTGATGTTGGTCATAATTTAGAGAGCTTTCAGTGTATATGCTGAAAGCTCTTTTTAGTTTTAGGGACAAAGAACAGCTAGTAGGTTGTTATTAAAAGGATTATTTGCAAGTGGTTTGACCTCTTCGTTCTAGACGGTCGTCATTTTTTCAAATGAAGCGCTCAAATTCCATCCAAATCGTTATAAGTAATAACTTTTCCTGTTCTTTGAACAAAACGCTTGAAGTATTAGTTGTCGTTAGATACAAACGAATAAGTCATTCGTGCCAATAGTCAAGGAATAGCTATGCAAATTGGTGTACCAAGAGAAACGCTCGCAGGTGAAACGCGAGTCGCTGCTTCGCCGAAATCGGTAGAACAGCTTCTAAAATTAGGGTTTGAAGTTTGTGTTGAATCACAAGCAGGTGCGTTAGCAAGTTTTGAAGATGCAGCTTATGAACAAGCTGGAGCAAAAGTTGTCGCCGCAGATGAAGCTTGGAAATCCGATATTATCTTTAAAGTTAACGCTCCGATCGTTGACGAGTCTAAAAATGAAATCGATCTTCTTAAAGATGGCGCTACATTGGTCAGCTTTATTTGGCCTGCTCAAAATCCAGAATTAATGGAACAATTGTCCAGTCGTAACATCAACGTGATGGCGATGGATTCTGTACCACGAATTTCAAGAGCTCAGGCGTTAGATGCATTGAGTTCTATGGCAAACATCGCGGGTTACCGTGCTGTTGTTGAAGCGGCGCACGAGTTTGGTCGATTCTTCACGGGGCAGATTACAGCTGCGGGTAAAGTTCCACCAGCAAAAGTACTGGTTGCAGGTGCTGGTGTTGCTGGCCTAGCGGCAATTGGCGCTGCGGGTAGCTTAGGTGCGATCGTTCGTTCATTCGATGTTCGTCCTGAAGTTAAAGAACAAGTTGAGTCGATGGGTGCTGAATTCTTGGAAGTCGATTTCAAGGAAGATACCAGTGCTGGTGACGGCTACGCAAAAGAGATGTCTGAAGCATTCAATAAGAAAGCGGAAGAGCTTTATGCAGCTCAAGCGAAAGACGTTGATATCATCATTACAACCGCGCTGATTCCAGGTCGTCCTGCGCCTAAACTTATCACCAAAGAGATGGTCGATAGCATGAGCCCAGGCAGCGTAATTGTGGACCTTGCGGCAGCCAATGGCGGTAACTGTGAATACACGGTTGCGGATCAAGTCATTACAACGGCTAACGGCGTTAAGGTGGTTGGTTACACTGATATGGTTGGTCGACTGCCGACTCAATCATCTCAGCTGTATGCAACGAACCTAGTTAACCTGTTGAAACTACTTTGCAAAGAGAAAGATGGCAACATCAATATCGACTTTGAAGATGTTGTTCTGCGTGGTGTTACTGTCGTTAAAGAGGGCGAGGTCACTTGGCCAGCCCCACCGATTCAAGTTTCAGCTCAACCACAACAAGCTAAGCCAAAAGCGGCCAAACCAGAGCCTAAAGTTGAAGAACCTGTTTCTCCAATTAAGAAAGCGGCAGGCATGGCAATTGCTGTTGGTGCATTCGCTTGGGTAGCTTCGGTTGCTCCTGCTGCGTTCTTATCTCACTTTACCGTTTTTGTTCTCGCTTGTGTGGTGGGTTATTACGTAGTTTGGAATGTAAGCCATTCTCTGCATACGCCTTTGATGTCCGTGACTAACGCGATTTCAGGCATCATTGTAGTAGGTGCACTGTTACAAATCGGACAAGGAAGTGGCGTCGTCACGTTCTTATCATTTATTGCCGTATTAATTGCAAGTATCAATATCTTTGGTGGCTTTACCGTGACCAAACGTATGCTTGAAATGTTCCGTAAAGACTAAGGAGTAACAGATGTCTGAAGGATTAGTACAAGCAGCTTATATTGTTGCTGCTGTATTCTTTATTATGAGCTTGGCTGGGTTATCGAAACAGGAATCTGCGCGTGCAGGTAACTATTACGGTATCACGGGTATGGCAATCGCGTTGATCGCAACGATCTTTGGCCCTCACTCTGCAGGTATTGTGTGGATCATCATTGCTATGGTGATCGGTGGTGGTATTGGTATCCACTACGCAAGAAAAGTAGAAATGACTGAAATGCCTGAGCTGGTGGCGATTCTGCACAGCTTCGTAGGTATGGCGGCGGTACTTGTAGGTTATAACAGCTACATCGATCCACCTGCTGCTGTTTCTATCAACCCTGCAGATATTCATGCAGAGCACGTGATCCACCTAGTGGAAGTGTTCCTTGGCGTGTTTATCGGTGCGGTGACGTTCACGGGTTCTATTGTTGCGTTTGGTAAGCTTCGCGGCGTGATCTCTTCGTCTGCATTGAACATCCCTCATAAGCACAAGTGGAATCTAGCGGCTATCGTAGTTTCTACACTACTGATGATCATGTTCGTTAAAGCGGACGGCAGCATGTTCGCGCTAATGGTGATGACGCTTATCGCATTCGCATTCGGTTACCATTTAGTGGCATCGATTGGCGGCGCAGATATGCCAGTAGTTGTCTCTATGCTTAACTCGTACTCTGGTTGGGCAGCAGCAGCGGCAGGTTTCATGCTTGCAAACGATCTGCTTATCGTAACTGGTGCATTGGTTGGTTCGTCAGGTGCGATTCTGTCTTACATCATGTGTAAGGCGATGAACCGCTCTTTCATCAGCGTAATTGCTGGTGGATTCGGCCAAGAAGTGGTTGTCTCTGATGGCGATGAAGAGCAGGGTGAACACCGCGAAACATCAGCTGAAGATGTGGCTGATATGCTGACAAACTCAAAGTCAGTAATCATCACTCCTGGATACGGCATGGCAGTAGCTCAAGCTCAATACCCAGTGCATGAAATCACTGAGAAACTACGAGCGCAGGGTATTAATGTTCGATTTGGTATCCACCCAGTAGCGGGTAGATTACCGGGTCACATGAACGTACTGCTTGCTGAAGCTAAAGTGCCTTACGATATCGTTCTGGAAATGGACGAAATCAACGATGACTTCGATGAGACAGATACTGTATTGGTAATTGGTGCGAATGACACCGTAAACCCTGCAGCACTTGAAGATCCAAACAGCCCAATTGCTGGTATGCCAGTACTTGAAGTTTGGAATGCTCAGAATGTTATCGTATTCAAACGTTCGATGAACACAGGTTACGCCGGTGTGCAAAACCCACTGTTCTTCAAAGAGAACACGCAGATGCTGTTTGGCGACGCTAAAAAGAGCTGCCTAAGCATCTTAGAGCATCTATAGAGATCACCTCTAAGTAATCTGTAACAACTCGATAAGGAGCTCATTTGAGCTCCTTTTTTATCTTACGAAAGCGAACCTATGTGTGGGCTTAGTTGCTACGATACTGGTCAAGCTTATGCAAAACTTGTTCGAATTTAGGCTGGGCTGGTCAATCAGTCTACTAGTACGCCTGTACAGTATGGTCGTAATATATCGGACTTTATCTCTGTAACTCGTCATTCTCACTGTTTTTCATGCGGTTAAAAATTTATCTTTGATAGCGAATGGTATATATTTGGTTGATCTATATGAATTTGCGTTGGTTTGTGATCATCAAAAGAACATTTACTCTTCTTATCGCTACGTTGTCTGTGTCTGCAAACGCATTTGCTGACTCTTTACCTGAGCGTATCGATAATTTCACCAAACTCTTTGATCATGAAACGGCAATCGAATCTTACGATATCCGAGTGCTACAGGCTGATTATCCAACACGTTTGATCATGCCGTCTTCTATGCTGCCACAAACAGCAGAGTATCCATTAAAAGACATCCAGCGCTTATACCAGTTATCAAAAACCTGTAGCGGTAAACTGCCGTTAAGCCCGTTGATTACTGAGCCTTTAGTTTTTACTCGTGCAATGTGTAAAGGGACCAAGCTTTCTGACCGTTGGTTTAGCCGCAGTGGTTTGATTCACCCTGGTGGTGGTTCTTATGCTGCACGATACGTTGAGAAGTACCCAGAAAAGTTCGACTCTCTGAAGCGCTTTATGCATATTCAAGAGCGACCAAACACCGAACACGACGAACTGCTGTCTCGCTTGCAACAAATGGATAGCGAAGCCATCACCGCGCTACTAGCGGGGGCGAGCATGTTTGTAGAGCTCGATGAGATGTGGGTAAAACGTGGCGACAGATATTACCTATATAAAGAATCAGTCTGGAACGAAAACGCCACGCTTGCTGGGTTATCGTTTAGCTTGTCTTCAGAAGGCAACAGCTGTTTTGTCCAGCGTGGTAACGTGTGTTGGGAAATAGAAGATCATTCAGAGCTTCTGCAAGTCGCCATGTTTATCTTGGTTATTGCCAACATCATGCTTGTCTTAGGTTGGGCGATTTACCGCTGGAACAGTAAGAAACAAGAGATGAAGAGTCGCATGCTGGTTCTTCAAATCCTAACGCACGAATTAAGAACGCCGATTGCGAGTTTGTCATTGACGGTGGAAGGGTTCAGACGTGAGTTCGAACACTTACCAGAATCGGTATATGATGAGTTCCGTAGGCTGTGTGAAGATACACGCCGTTTAAGACAGTTGGCGGAAGCAAGTAAAGATTACCTGCAGTCAGATAACCAACCGCTCGCAACAGAGTGGGTGCCAAGTGTTGAAGAGTGGCTCCAATACAAAGTTGAAGAAGACTTTGCGCCGGGGATTGAACTCCGTGTAAACAAAGATATAGCTGCAAAAGTGAACGTATATTGGTTAGGAACGTGTATCGATAACCTAATCAGAAATGCCGTGAAATACGGTGTGGCTCCAGTAATTCTAGAACTGAATACTTCTGACAAGAAGCTGACATTCAAAGTTATAGATAATGGAGACTTGTCTCGCAAAGATTGGGGGCAACTAAGAAAGCCATTCGTAAGTAAGAGTGGACTCGGTTTAGGTCTGACGATAGTGGAATCTATGGTCGGAAAAATGGGCGGTCACATGACGCTTATCGGCCCCCCAACAACATTTATTTTGGAGATACCTTGTGAAACAGACATTGCTTCTCGTTGAAGATGATAAAAATTTAGCTGACGGTTTATTAGTTAGCCTTGAGCAAGCTGGATATGAATGTTTGCATGCAGAACTGATCTCTGAAGTTGAAGGCTACTGGGAACAAGCGGATCTAGTGATTCTAGACCGTCAACTTCCTGATGGCGACTCAGTAGATTCACTTCCAGGTTGGAAGAAAAAGAAAGATATCCCAGTTATTTTGCTTACGGCTCTCGTGACAGTCAAAGACAAAGTAGCGGGCCTAGATTCAGGTGCAAACGACTACTTAACAAAGCCATTCGCAGAGGCTGAGCTATTTGCTCGAATTCGTGCTCAACTTCGCCTGCCAGATTCTGAAGAACAAGATGCATCAAAAGTTATCGCTCAGAATCTTGTTATCGATAAAGCGACACGTGAAGTGTTTTTCAATGAACAGGAAGTAACGTTAACGCGCACTGAATTTGACCTTCTATTGTTCTTGGCAAGTAACCTTGGACGTGTGTTTACACGTGATGAACTGCTTGACCATGTATGGGGTTACAACCATTTCCCAACAACACGTACGGTAGACACACACGTTCTGCAACTAAGACAGAAACTGCCGGGGCTAGAAATTGAAACGCTGCGTGGCGTTGGTTACAAGATGAAAGCGTAATGAGAATAGCCTTACTTCCACTATTAATGTTTTCTTGCGTAGCGAATACCGCGCAAGCAACGGATTGGTTCAAGAGTAGCGATGCTCTGACTCAAGTTCATAAACATCTGCTAGATAATGATTTACCTCAGATGTTTGATTCATTAGTGGAAGTTTGGCAAATCAACTCTTCTCAATCACGAGAAGATCACCTCAATGAACTGTTCGATCAAGCATTGAACAAAGATTGTGGTAAAACGCTCACCAGAAAAACACTCCCAGATTGGATCAGTTCCGTAGTCGTCAAAAGACACATCATTCAAAGCCCTGGCCGAGATACCTTTCGTGTATCGATTAATGTCGAATCCGAAAACAACATTCAAGACATTACCTTCGAGAAGTGGGTCGATAAGATCGTTTCTTCGGACAGTGAGTTAACCAAAGACAGTGAAGTGGTAAACAATGCATCGGTGAGTCTATACCGCAAGCGTTACAATTTAGCCTCTCAACTTGAATCCGGTTTATATCGTTTAAGCGTAAAAGATGATGGCGGAAAGTCTTGGAGCACTTGGATTGTTTTGGGTGAAGTTGCCATGCGTCAACAAGTTCGCTGGGCATCAAAAGACACGTGGCGAATCGATAAAAAAGAACTACTCAATCCTTATTGTCCACTTCCTAAGCTCGAAATCGGTTTGTACGATTACGTTGATGAACACTATGAACAGGTGTGGGGCAAGAGCTACGAATCTGATTATCCAATGAACCTCACTGGCGAAGAACTTCCCAATGATCGCTATGTTTTGGCGGTTTCAATGGTACATTCACGCTGGCAAGGTGACATAGCGATAGAACAAGCACAAACTATCAGTAAAACTTATGATATTTCTAGCGAAGAAGAGTTAAAGTAATTTAAAATTGTGCCGTTAACTATGTAAGGGATCTAACAAAGATAAACGGCATGAAAAAAACTACAAAACTACTCGCAGCGTCAATTGCATTCGCCAGTCTTCCTCTTTCAGCAGCAAACTACGCCATTGAAGCGCGTGGTGATGCGATGGGTGGTGTTGGTGTTGTTTCAGCAAACTTCCTAACTGCTCCATTCTATAACCCAGCACTTGTTGCCATTTATCGTCGTAATGATGACATGGGAATGATCACGCCAAGTTTTGGCGGTAATTATAATGACCCTAACGACATGAAATCGAATATCGATAGTGTCGTTGATGCGTCAAACACCGCAGACTTAGATGCAGCGCTTAACAAACTTGATGGCAACCAAGCTAATGTAGAACTCGGTGGTGTTGTCGCGTTTGCTCTTCCTAATCAGTTTGTTGCGGCAAACCTTTTCGCTAAAGCTTATACAGAATCCTTTGCGACTCCTAACGTTTATACGACAGGTTCAGATGAAGACAAAGTAGAACTGTCTACTGTTGAAGCGGTTTCAATCGGTGTAGCAGAAGTAGGCCTTTCTTTAGCAAAATACCAAACCTTTATGGGTCAACATATCTCATTTGGTATCACACCTAAGATTCAACGTATTTACACGTACAACTATGTTGCGTCGGTCAATGATTACGATTTGTCTGACGTTAGAGAAAACAGCGATGGCGACACAGCATTCAACATGGATGCCGGTGCGCTTTGGTTCTTCGGCCCGTTCCGAGTGGGTGTTGCAGCAACTAACTTGATCTCTAGAGATATCGAAACAAAAGACACAACAAGAACACTTACCAGCAGCACAAGTAGTGCGACACACCAAGTTGGTGGTAAATACACTTACCAACTAGAGCCGGTATACACTGTTGGTGCGGGGATCGTTTCTGATTACTTTACGTTGAGTGTTGATTATGATTTGAATGAAGCAGAGAAGTTTACTTCGTTCGAAGACAACGAACAGATGATTCGTGTTGGTACTGAAGTTGACCTGTTACGTCAGCTTAAGTTAAGGGGAGGGTACTACAAGAACCTGGCTTACTCTGATTCAGAAGGAACAGTCACAGCCGGTATTGGTATCTCGCCACTCAACTTGTTCCAGTTAGATCTAAGTGCAAACTACACAAACGAAAATGCAATGGGTGCTTCAATCAATTTCCTTGCTAGTTACTAACAGTCCTTATATAGTTCTGCTCCTAAATAAAGGAGCAGAGCATGCTAAACGACTTACCAACCCTTTCTCACGAAGAACAACAGAAAGCTGTTGAACGAATTCAAGAAATGATGACCCAGGGCATCAGCACAGCACAAGCTATCAAAATCGTTGCTGAGCAAATTCGTGAAGAAATGAGTAATAAAGAAGAGTAGGGCATCAGCCCTTCTTTTTTAACCCTTTAGTGCACTATAACTATATATATTACCCTCTAGTACATTATCTCGTACATACCAACTCTTTAGCTACCCTAAATTCCCGACCTATCCAAAACTATTAAATTCCGTTTATTCAGTGAGTTATGTCGGAGTAATCCACTTTTCAGGCTTTCCTTGGCTTTGAGTTGTAATTAAATTACAGCAAGATCTGAAAGTAAAACAATCGCCATTTTAGGTGTCAGCATTTATGTCACCACATCTAAGTGCTTAAAAATATGGCGTTTTTTAAGACTAGTGACGTTGTGACTTCTATTTTTAGCGGATACGAGTGCATGAATGCTCAGAAGCAGACAAATGAGGACTTCATCGAAGAACAAGCCACAGCGTTAATAATAATGACTCCCAGGGAGAGTGACTTACAAACGGCTTAGAGCAAGCTGCGTTGCCACATATGTGCTGTACAGAATAAGTTACGAGGAGTAAAGGAGTTGTATAGAAGTCGATTAAGGAACGACGCGTATCAATTTGAGAATGCTAATGATGGCGGTATTACGGATAGTGTGTGTGCGAATCGAATAGAATTCTGATGAGAGAGCAAAGCTCATGGACTTGTTTAGTCAGCCGTTAAAAGTGTAATTGCTGACTAAATAGAGAGTAGATATCGACGGGGTATTGATTGTGTGTTGATAGAGCATTGAATATTGAGCTGTAGGCCAGTCTGGCGAGGCTTAGTCAAACGTAACGACTTGGTTTCGTCCGTTGTCTTTAGCTTGATAGAGTGCTTTGTCTGCACGCTTAATAGCTGAACGAATCGATTCATTCTGTGTAAGTTGGGTAAAACCAACGGATGCGGTGATGCGAAGCCCTTTAGGCCAAGTGGTTTCGTCCATTGAGGAGTAGAGTTGAGCAATAGTCTCGTTACACTGTAGCGTTGTTTGTTCTATGCAAACTAACAAGAACTCCTCGCCGCCCCAACGATACAATAAGTATTGCTCACCAAGGTTGTCGATCACCGTTGAGACAAACAGAATAAGAATTTGATCGCCGGTTTCATGTCCGTAATGGTCGTTGACCTGCTTAAAATGGTCCAAATCAAATAGAGCAATGTGAATTGTCTTTCCTTGTTGTGCAAGACGCTCAAAATCATAAAAGGTATCTAACGCTTCGGTTCTGTTACGACAGCCAGTTAGAGGGTCGGTAGTCGCCTTTATTTTTAACTCTTCGATTTCTTGGGCTAACAAACGCTGTTGCTCTACTGAAAACATTTTCGCTCGTCTAGCTACGTATGACGCCCCACAGACATAGCAGACCGCGTAGATTACCCATAAGCTAATCAAGATCTTCCATAACATAACCTTATTTATAATCTTACCGTGGAAAACAATGCTCTCGACCGTCAGAGTATGGTGGCCATCGAGCGTGCTAGCTCCCAGCCCCAATTCAACTGAAACAGCGTTAGTAATATCGACAGCGCTGTTGGTTATCGGGTGGTTGTAGTAGTCAATCCACCATAAAGGGACATTGAAGTAGTCTAAGTCGATGTGTCTTTTATCGGGGAGTGAGAAATCTAGGCGATTGAACTTGTTAGAAATAGGGTCGCCTTTAACGCTGTAGTTGTCGTCGTGGTTACGTATGTAGAATCGAAACCTTGGATCCTCTTGACCTTCATATTCCATATTGATGGTCACAGAATCAAATCTGGAGAGATCTAAGCCTTTACCTTCAGTTGAAAGAACAAATTCAACCTCACAGAAAGGTGAACTATAGGTACGATTAAAGTCACACTGTAACTCAATTTTATCCTTTGACTTGTGTAATAACCCTATAGTGCCGCCATCATGGTCTCTATCTGTGTTAACGCGTGTAGGGTATCTGTCTGGTGTGATTATGTAATTCTTATCCATGATGGTATGGAAAGAGATCAGCGACAGTACGGTCATTGCCAGGCAAAAAACAGAGAAGAAGATGTTGAGTTGTCTGAATGCTTTGTCGCTCATAATATATTTCGTACGTAAACCTGTAACATTATGCGTGATGGAGTATTCAGGCGCAACTAGGGATTCGATTTTGGATTGGCTAATATCGTTTGGTCAACAAGCCAGATACAGTCGTTCTTCACCAAAAAACACGCGCCCAGCGATCGATATATGCTTAAATAGCGTTGTTTTTGTTCGGTATTTATACGAGAGGTGACGTTTTTAAGGGGTTAATCATTTAACTGTATAAATGTACAGTTATTGTTTGAGTTCTTGATTCTGTGTTCCATAGGACCAAGCTTTAGCTGTACAGCTAGCTACAGTGTCACTTTATTTGTTGACTACATGTGTCGATAAACCATTAAACGCTTTATAAGCTTTCTAATCTCAGGTGGTAACACCATTGCGACTTTAAAAGCGGGCATATCAGCTAGAGAAAACAAGTAAAGCAAAACAAAGAACGATGGGTTTCAAGCTACTCTTAAGTTTATTGCTAAAGCTTATCTAAATTCAATTGAACGCTATTTCAAGGTAAACCGTGATTATGGATCTCCCAAGTATCGGTGTTGTGTACCAGCGTATAAGTGTAATGAATCTATGTAAACATGTTTGCGGTAGCTTGGCACGGTGTTTCAAACAACATAGGACAAGCATTGCCGTTTAATAATCTCGCTAAACACAAAGTACTAACGCTAGAGAGAATCGTTAGCAAGGTTCGCAAAATCTGTGCGCGAATCTACTTAAGACACATGAACTTTATTAGTTGATAGATTTAAACGAGAGCTCAGCATGTGCAGTTGATAAGAAACATTAGTCGCGAGTGTGAAATCTGGAATAGAAACAACAGCAATGCTCACAAGAATTACACACAGCGCAGCGAACCATGAATGCAAACAAAGAAGTGGCAAGATAAGTTTAACTAGACGGACAAAGTTTCTCGTCAATTAGATTTACTGAATGAAGATTGAATTGTGTAGACGCTGGCCGTACATATAATTATTTGATTTCAAATGCACTAAGAAAGCTCTGGTCGACGCAAGAAGCGTAAGAGTCAGTTGGAATGAGGGTTTTAAGGACAAACGATGAGAATACTACCTTTAGAATTAACCACACGTGACTGCGTATTATGTCTGATTATGTTTAATGGTGCATATCTTATAAATGTAGTGCAACCTCTTGTATTTAGAGGTTTTATCATTGAAGTATCGCGAAATGAGTAAGAATTACATTTTTCGAGAGTTAGAGTGCCAAATGACGAAGGAAGAGGTCGCTGAACTGTGTTTTAAAACTGTGAGAACAGTCACAGGTTGGGATGAGGGAAAACCGATACCTCCCGAATGCAAAAGACTTATGCGAATGGCCAAAGGCAGAGAACTTAGTATTAGTGAAGATTGGGTACAGTTCAAAATGTTATACGACAGTATGGAGCTGCCGACTGGACAAGTGGTGCGGCCGCAACAAATATTGGCAGGAATTGCACTATTGGGGATTCAATCTGAGTTAGAAATTAAGACTTCAACACACTTACTTGGCCTTGCTAGAGCGATAGCTAACATTAAGCAAATGAGTTGATTTAGCTTAGCCGATTGGGGGACATAGACAAAAAGAGCCCCAACTTCGCGTTCAAACGCATGTGTTGGGGACCTATCTACCGCTCGTTTATTGTTTGAAATTTGTCTGTTTCAATTCGACCAACAATTAAGCTGCTGAAGTACAATCCATGTTAGAAATCTTGTTAATTTAACCTTCAAATTTGAAAATATACGCTTTTTCTTCAATATGTTAGTATTGGCATTATTCTTATCGATGATTATCACTACCATGAACAACATTAACGAAGAGCCTACTACAATTGAGTCTATCGGCCCTTTTGCGTGCTTACCTTGTAAGATCGAAGAAGCTAATCTTTCTCATGAACTGTCGATACATCTAGTCAACTCACCAGCCCTAACTGGAACCAATGCTTCAGTAGGCCAAGCCCCTCCAAGTGAAAAGCCAACTTTTGAAACTGTAACTGGGCAGATAGCACCAATTGTGAGTCTGTTGGGAGCAATCTTTATATTCTATAAATATGGTGCTGATCGAAAAGAAGCCCGTAGCCAAAAGAAGATTGAGAGACTGGAAGAACACTTAAATACGTTTTTTGGCCCCCTGAAGGAGCTAAGAGAAGAGTCTAAATTACTTTACGAGATGTTTGCTATTGACCTAAAAGACCAAGAGAAGAAACAAGGTCGCCATTTTCGTACGATTAGATATCTTCGTCAGAATGATCTGAATACACTGTCGGAATACGATATAGAGATACTAGATAGTATTATTCGTATTTCAAAAAAGAATATCGAATTCATTGAAGAGAATAGTGGCGCAATCGAAAATACGGCGTTGTCAACTTTACTAGGCAAACTTTGCGCACACTTTCGGGTTATGGAAATCGCTGCGAAGGGTAAGTTGCTAGGGGCACCAGAAAGTATGGAAAATATTGTCTTTCCACTTGAAACGGACGGTGCTATTGATAATGAAGTCAAAAAAATCCATTACAAATTAGACAAACTGCGCAATAATTTAACTATAAAAGAAAGATTAAAAAAGGTTTACTACCGTCACATGATTGATCAAACCATACAGTTTTATGATAACAATGCTGATGCTTACTATCGTGAGACTAACCATGTCGATATGGAAGATAGTTATGATAGGTTTAGAAAATTAATCGGGAATGGTGGCAGAATTCTTGATGCTGGCTGTGGAGTCGGAAGAGATACCCGCTATTTCATATCTAAAGGTTATAAGGTCCAATCCTTTGATTTGTCGAGCAGGATGTGTGAAATCACGAGGAAGTATCCGTATTCATTTTGTACACAGATGTCTTTTATGGATGTCGATTATTATGAAGAGTTCGACGCTATCTGGGCTAATGCATCTTTACTTCATGTTCCTGAATCTGATATGCCAGAAGCAATTGCGAGGCTAGCTAGGTCTCTAAAAGTTGGAGGATATCTGTTTGCATCTTTTAAAACAGACAAAAATTTTAGCTCTAAAGACACACGAAAATTTTATTTCCATACCAAAGACGACTTAGAAAAGTCTATCAGACTTTCTAAGTTCGACTTAGTATTTGTAGATAGGTGGAGTTCCTTCAAGGGTGATAACCCTTCGAACGAAGAATTTCACTCTTATATATGGCAAAGGAAATCTTGAGTGGTATTTGTCTTGATTAGATGTAAAAAGCTCCTTTATAGGAGCTTTTGAAAGGCAAGATTACTGTGCAATCATTTCGTTAATTAACTTTACTCGGTTCTTGGCTGTAGGTTCGTTAATTGTCATTTTAGTTTTACTCCAGATCTTACCGACGAATGGTTTTTCAGACATAAACAGTTTTTTCTGACCTATCAGTTGAACAACTGCTTCTTCAGGGGAGAGCCCTTGTTTGTGCAGTAGAACAAATGCTTGTGTATACAACTGCCATCCAAGTGGCCGAAATAACAAGTGATCAGAATTATCATTCGCTCTGTATTTTGCAACGATAGAAGCAAAATCTCTTGAATCCACAGCTTCTTTGAGTTGCTCGCTATTTTGAATAGTCGCAGTGAAAAATTGATTAGCAAACTTGAAAAAGCTATCTCGTTTTTTATCAGAATATTTAATAGTTTCCAACTTTGACAACTCAACGTTAAAGAAACTTGCTCCTAATTCTTGTACACACTTAAAGATTGAACCTAGGGTTGTAATATGTCGGCGGTCAGATAGGTTTCTTGTCGAGAACGAGATGTTATCTTCAGTAAAGTAACCTCCTTTCTCGATAATATCCCGGGTTACACAAGCTGCCAAATCGTCTTCATCCAACGCAATAATAGCTTCTGTTTTGACCAGTTTTGCTTTTTTGTTCAAGGTTGTAAAAAGTCTTCGGGATTTCCTCATACCTTCTGGAGTGTTTTTATGAGACACAATAATGACCGGAAGCGTATTGTGTTTATGCTTATCATCTTGCTTAAGAGCTTCCTTTATACCTGCCAGTCTATGTTGGCCATCTAAAGCAAACATACGTTCTTTTTCCGTCAAAGAAAGGAAACCAAAACACTCTCGAGCATATGATGGTATTGTGGCCTCGTCATTGGCGTCGCTATTTGAATTAATGCCGTCAAATTGATGCCATCTCGGGTCACCTTCATAAATCCCAATAACTAATGCGTTGAAAAAGTGATCTACATTGCTGTTTATATATTCAGCTATGTCAGTCGCTCTGTCATTTTCGATTTCCCTTTGAATCATATCAGACAGCTTTTTGATAGTATGAAGATCGTCTGCAAAACTAATCAAGCGGTCGATATCTTCGAAGGTCATCAAAGAAGTATATGTAAACCAAGACCCGATTTTTCCCTTCAAACATGGGATCATCAGATTATTCATAAGTTTGCTCCTTTGCGATCTAGTTTTACCTCAACGCTGTAGTCCATGTAACTATAGGGAGGTTGAAATATGTTGTTTAGTTTTTTTTCTACTTCGCCAGGAGATATTCCGGCAGGAGTAACCGCGTAGCTATAAGTGATATGGTTAACCCAAAAATTAAAAAGCGTATGTAGCTTAGGGCGATCACATGGCTCTTCTTTATACTTACTATACGATTTATATCTCTTTAGAATTGAACTTTTGTTACCAAGCTCACCACCTTTTCCTATATACATTATGTAAGAGTTGTTTGGCAGGATGCCATTGTCAAATTCAATTGAGAATGCGTACACACCTTTCTCATCAGGAACATCTGCATTGGGGTCCATGAACTTACAATTCTTCCACTCAAGTTGAGGGATGTCATCTATATAATCGGCATAGTAGTGAGGCATCAGTCTAACAGACTCTTCGTACATCCTAAGTAGAGCTGAGCGCCCAAATTGGGTGCCTTTCATTTTATCCAAATCTTCTGGACTAAATTCATCGTTTAATGATATCGACAACGGCAATTCCTCATATTATATAACGGATACACATATATACCATTTATTATATATATCAACGAAGTAGTATCAATAACATGATCTATAAGTGGTTTTAAGTACAGAAAAAGAAAGATGAATTTACTTCACCTATACCGATAAATGGGACGTACATTAACCCTAATTTAAGAGCTTGCTTTAAAGATAAGTTGATGCAAACCTTTTGGTTAGGTCGAATTTACCCCCGTGATACAACACGGGGGTTGCTGCCCACAGCGTCGCGCTCGCTGTTCAGCTCTCACGACTCACGCGAAGCTGTGAGCAGAATAGAAAAGAGTTGTTAGTAAGATGGGTTGCAGTAGCAAAAAGCCCCACTAATGTTGTGAGGCTCTGCTAGGGTGATCTTGGCAATGTGAAGGGCTAGTGATGTGGTTTCATCAAGTCAGCTACGCTTCGCTGCTTTTCGGGCATTTAGGGAAGTCATACCCAAGAACTGTATCGAGTGCCCTTATCCCTGCGGGGCGAGTATGTCATTTTTTGACATACCACCGTTCAAGTATGTCATTCGTCACATGCTGAAGATATCGACAGACCTTTGAACGTCTTCGACTCTACCACTCATCAAATCGTTACTTTCAGAAGCGATAGCAACGCCACTGGATGTAGGTGGACACGTTAAAACCCTCGACACTGTTTTAGAGCGCACTTGAATCAAGCAATCATCAATCAATTCGAAGCGGTAGCCATAGCGGTTCAATACAGCCGAACGTATATAAAAGGTGTCTACACCTTTATCTATCCTAAAGACAAAGTCTGAATACTCACCAAAGCCCTTTGGATAAACCGTTCTACTTACTGACGTAAGATAGACCGCTGTAGAGCCGTTGAATACGGGAAAAGCATCAAAGAAAGGATTCACAGCATCAGGAACATTTTCAGCAGAAGCTTGAGAAGTAGCATTGCTAGAACCCACCCGAACAGAACTTTCCCCATCTTGGATAGGAACATTTTCAGATACTGGAACGTTAACCGGAGTAGATAGAGTAGGCGAGTTGGTAGAGGCAGCTGGCGCATCAACCGTTTGAACTTCACCCACATCAGAATCAGATAGTACATAAGATAAATCCCATAGAAATTTGCCAATGGCCGCGACACCGATAAGGATCGCAAGAATGAATTTTGGAGACTTCAAAACCGAGATATCAGACTTAGTAGCGTTAAAGCCTCCGGTTCCTGTGGACTGATAAAGCGCGAACACATCAACAGGGATTTTCTTGGTGGTACTACTAGCCATGTCGGCCTTAGTGGAAGGAGCTGTCTTAGTGGATTTTGGAGGGTGGTTAAAAATCCTAGGCTTACGACTTCGAAAGAACGTATCTGTTGAGCGGTGAGAATAAGCTTCACCGGCACACCCTTTTAACCAAGTGGGGATTGCAGTGTAATCAGGTGTGAGCATGACAATATCCCATTGGTATTTTCTATGTCGCATGAATGCACCGTAGAAGTCGAACGGGTAGAGCAGTCTGTTATTTTCATCGAGTTGGGTTCGTTCGCAATCATCAACGTCACCCACTTCAAACGAATCAGGGTCAACCGGAAGCCAACGAGAATAGAACAGTTCTGAAAAGTCTTTAGGTAGATAATCCACGAACTCAGAGAAAGGCTTTTGTAAGAACTTCTCACGCTTAAATCCTGCTTCGGGACAATACAAATCCTGACACTCATCAATCACAACGAATGCGCCAAGGGGCATCCAGTTAAACCAATTTTGCCAGAGCATTACCCCCTCAGAAGATCGTGTGAAGATCCTAATCAAGCGTGCTGAATCTGGAAACTTTTCACCTAACAATTCTTCGATAGATTCTTTAGGTTTCAAGCCCTCAATATTGGTGACAACGATACGACCCTCACGCAAAGCAGGGAGGATTTCGAACCATGTAACGTATGCGGTTTTATAAGCCCCGTTAGAGCCATGACGAAAAGAAACAGCCATATCACCACCCCATAATTCTAAGCACAAATGCCGTGGCAAACGCATCAACAACAATTCGAACTGAATCAACAATGCCGAACTGGTAACAAGCAAAGCGCAAGTCTGAGGGAAGCTTGTTAAAGGCCATGTTCAACACCGTGTAGACCTCATATTCAGAAAGCAGCAAAGAGGCAACGTTATAGGCCATTTCTAGCATTTGGATTTTTAGGTAGATATAGAGCTTAATGAACCAAAACCATGCGTAGGTGAACACCTCCAGAAACAAGTCCGGTATGGTGGCGAAGAAGTCGTAAATACTGCCGAAGACAGAAACAATATAATCAAGTGCGCTGTAGAAATATTCCATGATTTATACCTTAGAGCGACCAGAGGAAAGCAAGATAAAGCCAGCTAATAGAGTGGCGATGAATAAGATAACGGTTCGAATCATATTGCTATTGGTGGAGCCTAACGTGCTGAAAAGATTGAAACCTACATCAACATCCCATCGACTAAGAAAGAAGCTTGTACCGTCATATGAACCGTCAGAAAAAGACATTTGACCTAGTTTTAGAGGGGATTGTTTGAGCTTGCTTTCAAGTGTTTCTTCTAACTCATCAATTTCAGTTTTAAGATCATCAAGTGACGTGGTGAGTACTGTGTTAGCAGCAAAACCATTACCTTTACCTGGTGCAGTGAATGACTCTGATTTTCCAAAGACGTCTTCGAGAACATCTTTGATATCACCTTTGGTAAGACCATCACCAGAGTCGCCATTATTGCTACCAGAGCCAGAGCCAGAGCCATTGTCACCGCCAGTAGAACCGTCACCACCAGTAGAACCGTCACCACCAGTAGAGCCATCGCCACCAGTAGAACCGTCACCACCAGTAGAACCGTCACCACCAGTAGAGCCATCGCCACCAGTAGAGCCATCGCCTCCAGTAGAGCCATCGCCACCAGTAGAGCCATCACCACCAGTAGAGCCATCACCACCAGTAGAGCCATCGCCACCAGTAGAGCCATCGCCACCAGTAGAACCATCACCGCCAGTAGAACCGTCACCGCCTTCAGATGTTTCTGAGCCATCACAGGAATCACCTGTATAGGTAAAAACACCGTATGGAGGATTAGCAGCAGGGAAAAATAGGTCTGACTTGGCTCGACAAGAGTTTCTACAAATATTCACAACGTCACGCGTACCCACAGGAAAAGAAACAGTACCGAGCTCGTTACCTTCCATTTTTTCGCATGGATTTTCACAAAGTCCTGTACTTGGATTTATCTCTTTATTTGCAGGACAAGAGCCAGTCGATTGAAAAGTGATCATGTGATAGGAATTGCCAGAGTTAGAGCCAGAACAGTCAGCGTTTTCGTAAATTCTGTAGTTAGCGCGAATGGTGGTAGTGCCAAGAGCAAAAGAGGTATAGCAAACATATTTGCCGTACCACTTACCAGAAGTAATGCGCTTAGGTTCGGCTGACTTTGCTAGCGAAAGGAGACCACTACCAGTCCCCACAGTGCCTACTGGTACAGTTGAAACTTGAGAACGATAAACGCTAGAAAGTGCGAAAGCGTTAGAAGTGAAAGCAAAGAATAATAGAGCAATAAGACGAAACACAATATATCCCTTATGAAAAAAGGGAGCCGAAGCTCCCAATCAATCAACCTGCTATGACTCCGGTGTAAACCCCATAAAGGAATGAGGCACACATTAAAGAGCCAAGAACAACGGAGACAATCATTACTTACGGAGCCAAGCGACAACCATACCTAGACCGAAACCAAGTGCAGCAATACCAATTACACCAGAAGTAGTAAGGCTAACCATAGATTTACCCGCATCGACAGCTGCTGTGATAGCGGTTTCATTTGCACCTTCAGCGAACGCAGAGCTAGAAGTAAGAGCGACAGAAGCAACAAGGATTTTATTGCTAACCAATTGACGTAATTTCAACATAATAATTTTCCTAAATGGATTAACGAAAGTGTTTTAATACACGGCCTAGAACATGACCACCAACAAAGGTTGCCAAGCTCTGACCGACAACGAATTCATACAAAGATTTGTCGAATTCAAGTAATGACCAATCAAATTGACCATCAACCAAGTGCGTTAACTGTTCTTTAGAGACCAAAACATACTCACAAACATCCCCCGATGATTGTTGCAAAATCCCATCAATAACAGTCACGCAAATAGACATAGCACTTAAGACCTAATTACTTAGCTTTCATAAAGTTATCGAAGTGCTTTTTAATTTCTTCATCGACAGGAACGAGCTTGTTCACCAAAATGTCTAGAGGATCATTTGGGTTAGCACCAAAGCTCAGTTCGTAGTCACGGTTGGCAACAAAAGCACGTGATTGGATAAGCTGACGAGCGTAGGCCACATCAATTTTCAGAGCTTGTTTGTTGTAAGGGATGTCAGTTGAGAAACCGATACCAGTTTGCTGAAACTTCTCGTTATCGACTTCTTCTACGGCACGTAGGACAGACAGCTCCGCGAACTCCATATTAGATTTCGGGAAACGCTTGATAGAGATACCAGTTATTGTAGGCATATTCTTGACTCCAAAATTTCGATTTTCTGTTTAGTGTATTCGTCAGGAATGCCTAACGAGGTTTCAAAGTTGGCGCGTCTATGGTGCGTAGGAATGAGCATTCCGAATGCTTCACCTAAGTCACCCTCAGTCATTGCCACAACTTCAGAAAGTGCTTTACCACATTGGCGACGAACCCAAGCAATACGAGCAAAGAACTCAAGACCGGCTTTCTTTTTGTTAAGCTCAATCTTCATCGGTTCAGCAGGGTCGATACTTGCTGAGAAGTCACAAAGACCAGCAAAGGCCGAAGCAGGCGAGGCGAGTAGTGCTAAATCACACTTCTTCAATTCCACTTCATTGCGGTACCAAATCACTTCAGGGTCAGCGATGTTTTGCTCAAACTTCTTGTTGTACACACGCCAGTAGATTGCAGAGGTACGAGAGCCAACTAAAACGGCTTCCTCTGATAATTCACCGGATTGTGAAACGCGCTTATGAGGAACCATTGTCGGACCACGACCACGAGAAGCAGTGCGAAATGCTCCCTCATAAAAACATTTCTCAGCATACTTACAGTCAAAGATTCCGGTGTAGTCATCCACGCAGAGATCCAAACGGGCTAGGCGAGTGATACCCAAAAGTGACAACCACCAATGCACCTTTTTGTGTGTGGTGAAGTCAAACAACTTAGCGCAACCCGTACCATTGATTTGTACGTAGACCGTATCGTTGTTACCACCAACACCGACCAAGCCACATTCAACTGTTCCCGTAGAATCGTAAATCACCATCGAATCTTCATAGCCATGTAAGCCACGGCCACGCATAGGCGATAGACGGAAGTTAAAGACTTTCGCCATGAACTCATCAAACCTATCGGCTAAAACCTTACGACACTTGTTACGGTGTAACTCTATTGATTTCTCTATAGCTTCTGGTGAGTTAAGGCGTCCTTTGACGGTTTGTTTCTTAAATTCAGGAAACTGCATGTTGATAAAGTCTTGTTCGTTCGAGTTGTCCAAGTGTCTAAGCGAACCGTACGAAAATGAAAACGCTAAGTGATCCACTTGAACCGGACGAATTTCATCATGGAACTTATGAGGCTTTTTAGATGGCATGGAACACACCCTTAACCAAAAGCTCTTGGTAGTTCTCATCGGTGATTTCAACAATCTGAAATGACACCATGCCGTAATGAACTTCCATGAACTGGAAGAAGTCACGCTGAGTCTTAAAGAAGTTATGGCCCCAAGGAAAATAGGCGTTGATACCGTGATTGGGTTCGTTGTCGAAGTAGATAGAATCCATGATTAACGTTCCAAACCGTAGAACGCACAGAACTGTTCAAGCTCTTGGTCGTCATCAAACGTAAAAGTGAAAGAGTCACTAGAGTTATAAAGTGGATTCTTATAGCTGACAGTGTGAAAAAGTTCTTCGCCAATTGTGCGTTGGCCAAGTTCAAGTTCGCTAACAAGGAACTCAAAGCAGATTTCTAGTGGTGAGTTATGAAGAGACACGGACGCGTGTGTGAAATCTGGATAGTTAGAGAAGCTAACGTGTTCAGATTTCAAAACAGAGCCGTATTCAATAGATTCAATTTGGAACATAGAAGCCACCAGAAGTAGTAAGTACGATGATTTCCGTACAGTAAATACGATAAATCTCGTAGTGGCAATACGATAAAATTCGTGTTTATGAGCTAGAATCGAGCTAGAGGAAACAAACGAGGTTTTCAAAATGTACACAAAGAAACTCATAGATGCTTATAAAGAGCACATGAACTATGTCCAATATAAGCAAGTCGCATCTGATTTAGGCATTAGCACTCAAATGCTAACGGATATTCGAAAAGACCGAGCGTTTTTAAAAGAGAATCAAGTACTTATGCTTGCTGACATTGTTGGTGAGGATAAAGAAAAGGCATTAGTTGGTCTTGCGTTAGATAAAGCAAAAACGTACGAAGCACAGACACTGTGGAACAGCATTGCAAAAAAGTATAACGGGCTTGGTTTAAGAAGCATTTCAATGGCTTGCGGTGGATTAGCACTAATGGTTGCTACCCCAAATGAAGCCCTAGCCAACTGCGTATTATGTACGTTATGTTAAATAGCTCGGGTTTTTGGTGTTTATAAGGCAGGTATCTTTGTGTGATGCCCTGCCTTTGTATTGTGTCGATATTCTCTAATTTATACTGTGTATTTAACCATACTGGCTATTTACCATAAAATACCTAATAACCAGTGATAATAATCTTCGATTTTAACCCTGGTATTAGTTAGAGATTAACCGCCAGCAAATTTAACTTTGTAGCCTTTCTTTTCAAGGTGCGCTTTGATCTTGTCACGAGCATCACCTTGAATTTCGATGTTGCCATCTTTTACTGAGCCACCGCAGCCGCAAACTTTCTTGAGTTCTGCTGCCATTAGTTTTAATGGTGCGTCATCTAGGTCTAAGCCAGTCACGACAGAAACGCCTTTGCCTTTACGGCCTTTGGTTTCTTTTTGGATTCGAACAATCCCATCGCCTTTAGGACGTTGGACTTTCTCTTCTTCAGGCTTAATACGACCTGTTTCTGTTGAATATACTAGGCTCATAATTTACTTCTTTTGTTGCTCTGCTTTTTGTTTTGCGAGTAAGTAAGCTTCTATATGGCGTTGAATTGCAATCTTGCCGCCTTTGATTAAGCGACCGTTAAACATGCAATACCACGCATTAGGCTCACCGGTGTCATTCTTGATTTGGTAGCCGTTGAAGTTTTCAGTAGAGCCACCAGTTCCTCTCGACTTATTTAATGACATGAATTCTTTTGGATCAATAATAGATGCGGTATCAATCCACCAATCAATACTTTTTTTCACGGCAGCTAGGTTGCCCTGAATAACGTTGTTTTTTAACTTAGCACGCCAAACTGTGTTGTTAGCATCTATCGATTGAAGATGGACGCTTCGGTAAATTGAATTAGCCATATCTATTAATCATCTTTCTGTTTTCACTGCATTAATCATAAGTATACTAATAATGATATCAAGCATAATATGGTAAAAACACCTGTCGAGGTATGGTAATTTGAGAAAAAAAGTCCCTATTTTAACCGACTCTGTGATAATTAATTCATTTGTTGAAAAATTAAACAGCAACGCGACAATAGAAATTATAGATGAGTTGACAGGATTTCAATACTCTCGCAATTCACTGTTGGGCATTTACAGTGATTGGAATCGCTATCATGCGTTCTGTACCAAACATCGTATTAACACACTTCCCGCATCTATAACTGCTGTTCGTCGTTTTCTTGAAACGGAGTCTAACGATAGAAAATACGCATCCTTAAAGCGTTACACTGCAACGCTGAGCATGTTACATACTGTCTTGAGTTTTGCTAACCCGATCAAGCACAGGCAAGTTCGCTTTACCCTACTCCACTTACAATCTCAAATGGCCGGTGACGCTAAACAAACCAATGCTATGACATCTACGCATCTCACTGATTTAAATACGTTACTCTCCTATGAGAAAGCAAATCTGAAAGAGATCAGAGACATCGCTATTTATAACGTGATGTTCGAGTGTGCTTTAAAGCGCTCAGAGCTTAAGGCGTTATCGATGACCGATGTTGAGTACGTTCAAGATCATTACCAAGTAACAGTCAAAGATTCGGCTTATCAGTTGTCACAAATAGCCAGTGTTGCACTTCAACGTTGGCTTTCGTTTACTGGTATACAAGATGAGTTGCCAGTATTTCGTGCGATAGACAAGCATGAGAATATTGGTTTGCAGCCTTTAGATGATTCGTCCATCTACAGGATCTTGAGAAGAGCTAGCGACTTACTTCAACTGCCAGAAAATCACCATTTCTCTGGAAATTCGATTCGTGTTGGTGCTGCACAAGAGTTGTCGAAACAAGGTCTTAAGGTGAGAGAGATTCAGGACTTTGGTCGTTGGCTTAGCCCGGCAATGCCAGCTCAATATGTCGGTTTCACGGGAACGGCTGATAGTGAGAAGATGAAGTTTAAGGCGTTAATACCTTGGCAATGACGGGTCGCAGATTACTTGGATATAAGTTGCGGTTCAAACGATAGATTTTTAAAATAGCTGGCTTTAAAAACAACAAGTGCCTTGGCAGAAAGCTCAAGGCACTTGTTGGTTCAGCTCTAAGTGAACGAAAATGAGTTAGACAACCTAAGAAAGGCTCGTTCTCACGCAATTCTCCAAGAACTGGCTGAATTTGTGGCCGTCATGCTCAACCATTTTAGGGAACATGGAGATTGGCGTCATGCCTGGGAAGGTGTTAACTTCGTTCAGGTAGATCTCGTTGTCTTGCGTTAAGAAGAAGTCGATACGAGACAAGTGACGAAGCTTCATCTGAGTGAAGACTTTTCGTGCGCTGTCTGCAATCAATTCACGCTGTTCGTCCGTTAAGTTACTTGCTTCAACTTCAGTGATCGAGTGACTGTCTGCACTGTACTTCTCTTCGTAAGAGTAAAATGCGCCATTAGGTGCAATCACCTCACCCGGCTTGCTGATATGCAGCTCGCCATCGATTTCATAAGCAGCAATTTCTAGCTCTCTAGGCACCACTGATTTCTCAACCAATACTTGGTCCGAGAAAGTGAACGCCTTGTTGATAGCCTCGCTTAAATCTTCTACTTGGTTAACTTGGTAACAACCTACAGAAGAACCTTGACGAGCCGCTTTCACAAACACTTTACCCCACTTTTCAAATGCTTGAGTTGCTTGTGAGTGAGCTTGATCATTGTTGTCTGATAAGAACAGGTACGGCGTGTTTGGAATGCCGAGTGCGTCGTACCAAAGCTTTGACGTGATTTTGTTAAAGCTGTTATTGCTAGCTTCTGAACCACAACCTAGGTATGGAATTTTAGCCATTTCAAACAGGGATTGAATGTCACCTGTTTCACCTGGGAAGCCGTGGATGCAAGGCACAATAAAATCGACTTTAGATGCTAAATTGTCACCGCGTAAGGTTTGGTCGTTAATATCAAGATAAACCAATTCACCTGAATCAAGACACCAGCCTTCGTTTTTAATTTCAACTCTTACAACGTTAAAATCTGCAACGCTATTGAGCTGTTCAAAAAGGTAATTAGCTGAAACTAAAGATACTTCATGCTCTGAAGATCCACCGCCGCAAAGTAGAAGGATGTTTGTGGTGTTCATGGGTAAATTCGGTCCTTGAAACTAGGAGTACTGACTTCAATGATAAACAAAAGTCGAGATAGGTACAGTGTTTTGATTGTTAAAATTGGGTTCGAAAGATCGAGCGATTAACTATTAAACAAAACAGCGAGTCTTAAAACAAAAGAAGGAGCATTTGCCCCTTCTTCATGAATCAAAACTTAGTTCAACTTGTTAAGCGTAGGGTATTCAGAGTTCTTGATGTCATCAATGCTCTTAACGAACGGCTTCAAGTTTTGGAAAGTGTTCGGCAGTGTTGAGATGGCCTTTTTAGCTTCTAAGCGTGTCGCGTAGTCACCATAAAGTACCGTGAACCACTTAGTGCCGTTAACCATTTTGTAGTTTTCCCAAACTGGTTGAGAAGTCGTAGGCAGCATTTTCACGAAAGAATCGACTTTACTTTGGCTGCCAACAGCAACAACTTGAACTGTGTAACCAAAACGTTGGTTCATGTCTTGTTGTTTCTTGGTTGGGCCTGTCACTACTGCAACTGGCTTAGCTTTAGTCGTTTGAGCGACTTTCTGTTCAACAGGTTCGGTTCTGATAACGTTGACAACATTTTCTTCAACAACGCTTGTTTGCTCAGATTGAGATACAACTGGAGCTTCAACTTTTGCCGTTTTGTACTCTTCTTGATAACTATCTGAAGTGACATTGGTAACGTAGTCGTCAGATACACATGCAGCCAAGAGCAGTGGCAAAGTCACAATTGCAAATTTTTTCATGGAAAGCTCTATATCCTTAATAATAATTACTATAAATCATGCCGATACGTCGGTTTAGAATCAAGTTAACTTTGAGATTATACACCATTAGTGGGTGACCTATTTCACAAACTTTATGCAGTGTTTGCTTATTCATCGGAATTCGGTGAATTTGCCATCAACTCGTGAGTGCAAAGTAAGTTACGATGAACTTACGTGCATTGCTAGGATATGTCTATGAATCATCTTGATCCCCTACTTAAACCCCGTTCAATCGCTGTTGTTGGTGCTTCTCAACGAGAAACGCGCGCAGGGTATATTGTTATGAACAACTTATTGCACGGGGATTTTAAAGGTGCGGTGATGCCGGTTACGCCGAAATATGATTCAGTGGCCGGTGTGCTTTCTTACAAGAACATTTTGTCGTTACCGATTGTTCCTGATCTCGCAATCTTGTGTACCAATGCGACCCGCAATGTCGCCATTTTTGAAGAGCTGGCTGAGAAAGGTATAGCCTCTGTCATTGTGCTTTCTTCAGACATGCAGCAAGAAAGCGATAATGGTGAGACGTATGATGAACGATGCCTAGCGATTGCAAAAAAACACAGCATTCGAGTGTTGGGTTCTAATAGTTTGGGGGTAATTGTCCCTTGGTTAAATTTGAACGCCTCATTCTCTCCAGTGACAGCATTACCCGGTAAGATCGCTTTTGTTTCTCAGTCGGCAGCTGTGTGTACCACTATTCTCGATTGGGCTAATGACAAAGAGATCGGTTTCTCTGCGTTTATCTCTATAGGCAATGGCAGCGATATCGAATTCTCGGAGTTATTGGATTATCTTAGCACCGACTCTCACACCGAAGCGATATTGCTTTATGTAGACAGCATTACTGATGCGAGGCGCTTTATTTCTGCAGCGCGTGCGGCATCGCGCAATCGACGAATTTTGGTGTTGAAAGGCGGTCGAACGGCGAAAGGTAGAGCCGCTGCAATGGCACACACTGGTGGTGCCGACACATTAGATATCATTTACGACTCTGCAATTCGACGCAGCGGCATGCTAAGAGTTAAGAACTTACATGAACTGTTTGCTGCGGTAGAAACACTGACTCATTCCGTTCCCTTGCGTGGCGAGCGCTTGGCTATTGTTACCAATGGTGGCGGCCCTGCGATTATGGCGGTGGATACCCTATTTGACCGCGGTGGTAAGCTTGCAGAGTTTTCAGAAGAGACACTTGATAAGTTGAACAAGGTGTTGCCATCGAGTTGGTCTCACAGCAATCCTATCGATATTGTTGGAGACGCCGGTGATCAGCGTTATATCGACACCATAAACATCTTACTCGATGGTGATGAAGCTGATGCGATTCTTATTATGCACAGCCCTTCTGCGGTCGCACATTCAGCCAAAACGGCAGAGCGAATTATTGAAGCGATTAAAAAGCACCCTCGCCACAAGCGCTTTAACATCCTGACGAATTGGTCTGGTGAGCTAACAGCAAGGCCTGCACGAAAGCTGTTTACCGAAGCAGGTTTCCCTACCTATCGAACCCCTGAAAGCTCAGTGGTCGCATTCATGCACTTAGTCGAGTACAGACGTAACCAACGTCAGTTAATGGAAACGCCGACTACTGCAGAAAAAGTACACATTGAAGATCTAGCAGATGCGAAAAGTTGGATAGAAAGACAACTACTGGATAACGACACAGTTAGCCTTGATACTCACCAAAATAGCCAGTTTTTCAAGAGCTTCAACCTCGATGTGTTACCAACTTGGATCGCTTCTGACCCAAGTGAAGCAGTACACATCGCTGAAACGATTGGTTATCCCGTTGCAGTAAAATTACGTTCGCCGGATATTGCACATAAGTCAGACGTACAAGGCGTGATGCTCAATTTGCGAAACAGCAGTGAAGTTGCCAATGCGGCTCAGGCAATTCTCGATCGTTCTCAATTATCCTTCCCTACAGCGCACATCCATGGCTTGTTAATTCAAGGAATGGCCAAGCTCGCGGGTGGCCAAGAACTGCGAGTTAAGGTCACAACGGACGAAACCTTTGGCCCTATCATTTTACTTGGTCAAGGTGGCTCTGAGTGGGATGAATCGATTGATGCTGCGGCAGCTTTCCCTCCGCTTAACATGACACTGGCGCGTTACTTGATTATTCGAGCGATAAAAAGCGGCAAGATTCGTCTACAAAAGCTTCCTAACCCGATTGATATAGAGGGCCTTTCTGAATTATTGGTTCGCATATCGCAGATGGTGGTTGATTGCCCTGAAATACATGATTTGGATATCCATCCAGTGCTGGCCAACGGAGACAAATTCACGATATTAGACGCTGATATCATATTGAAAGCCTACGAAGGAGATCCGCAAGAAAGGTTGGCAATTCGCCCTTACCCAGTCGAGCTTGAAGAACGTATCCAGCTAAAAGATGGAACCGAAGTGTTGTTACGCCCTATTCTTCCCGAAGATGAACCGCTTCATGCTGACTTCATTAACCGTGTGTCTAAGGAAGATCTCTATAAGCGTTTCTTTAGTGATGTTGGTGAATTCAATCATGAGGCGTTGGCGAATTTCACTCAGATTGATTTCGATAGAGAAATCGCCTTTGTGGTCGTTCGCGAGGAACAAGGCGTTCCAGCGATCATCGGCGTGTCCCGTGCGCTGATTAACCCTGAGAACACGGACGCCGAATTCGCAATATTGATTCGTTCTGACCTTAAAGGTGTTGGTCTAGGTCGCATTCTGATGACTAAGGTTATCGATTACTGTCGAGCGAAGCAGACTAAACAGATGTCGGGTATGACGATGCCAACCAATAGAGGGATGCTGACACTAGCTCAAAAGCTCGGTTTTAAGCTAGATATCAGTTTTGAAGACGGTACTGCAGATATGGTGTTACCGTTACTTTAACGCCCATGTCTTTTTAAGATGTTGGATACACCAAGACTTGGCGTCGCCCATTTTGTTGCGTCGCCAAGCCATTACGATATCAATAGGCTGCGGCTCGGTACCGGAGATCTGCTGTAGAACGCCAGATTCGATCAAAGGTTTAGCAACACTATTCGGCAAAGTGCCAATCCCTAGTCCTGATGTCAAAGCCTCTACTTTTGCAGGAAAACTTGTCACAGTTAATCGTGGCTGTTTTTCTAGAATATTGATACTTAGTGCAGGCTGATCGCGCGCGGTATCTGCAATAGCAATAACCCTGTAACTTTCTCTCGCCTTTTGGTCGAATTCACCAGAACGTTTGTGAACATAGTGGTTCGATGCCGCTACCCAAACCATTTCCATTTTACCGATAACGTCACTTTTCATGTCGTTTGGGATAGTGTCAACCTTTGGGCACACCAGCAAATCGGCTCGGCCGTCTGAAAGGGATTCCCAACACCCTGCTAAGATCTCTTCTTGCAAACGAACGCGTGTTTTACTGATTTTTCCTAGTTCATCTACCAGCGGGAAAAAGTTAGCAATCGGGATAATACCATCAAAGGCGATGGTCAAATCGAGCTCCCAACCATTGGCTAGAATGCTTGCCTCGTTAACAAGGCGTTCTGTTGCTCCAAGAATTACCCTACCTTGCTCAAGTATCAACTGGCCCGCTTCTGTGAAGTTTGCACGATGTCCAGAACGGTCAAAAATCATGATGTCCAGATCTTGTTCAAGCTTCTGTATTTGATAACTGAGTGATGAAGGCGCTCTGTCCATTTCATTGGCCGCGGCGGCGAAACTTCCACGTCGGTCGATGGCATCTAATATGTGTAACGCTTCAAGTGTTATTGGACTATGCATCAGTTTCCTACTTTATAAATGAGAGGTTAATCACAAAAATGGAAGCATTCACCAGATAAATGGAACCATTAAAGGTCTTTTAATACAATGAGTTATACGGTTTAGGCATGTTTTTAATGACAAAAGTACAAATAAATTGAAATGCAAATAATAGTAATTATCATTTAGATCCAATATTATCTTTCGCAAATCAAGATAATACTATGGAATTAAGGTAACTATCAGATGTATAAGCAATCCCTACTCTCTGCTTCAATCGTTTTAGCGCTTTCATCAACATCAGCCTTTGCTGAAGATTATGCCCTATTTGACGAGGTTGTTGTATCGGCAACTCGTACTGAACAAAGCAAAGCAGATGTTTCAAGCTCTATTGAATCAGTATCTTCGGAAGATATTGATAATCAAATGTCTAACGACATAAAGCAAGCACTTCAGTACACACCTGGCGTAGAAGCTCAAGGCAGTGGCCGTTTTGGTATTTCGGGCTTCAACATTCGTGGTGTTGAAGGTGACCGTGTTAAGTTGATGGTCGATGGTGTTCAACAACCTACACCGTACAACCCTGGTGCAACAGAGCAACGTAAATATTCTAATGCAATTGAAGTAGACACACTGAGTGTCATTGAGGTGAATAAAGGACCAGCTTCTACGCTTTATGGTTCTGACGCTATTGGTGGTGCTGTACTGCTAAGAACGAAGAACCCAGAGGATATGCTTAGAACAGACGGCGACGAAAACCGTTTTGGCATCAAATCTAGCTACACTTCTGCTGACGAACAGTTTAAGAACACGCTTTCTTGGGCTATGCGTAAAGACAAGCTAGAAACTATCGTAATGGCGACATACGCTCAAGGTCATGAAACTGAAACACACTCGTCAGGAAGTGATATCGAAGGCCCTGATCGTGGTGCAGCTAACCCTGCCGATACCGAACTAAGCAACTTTTTAGCAAAAGCATTTTATAATGTATCGGATTCAAACAAGATCGGCTTAACTGTAGAACATTATCAGCGTCAATATGATGAAGACGAGTTAAATTACAACGGTTATACGCTTATGCCGGGCTTTGTATACACGGATAACTACAATGAAGACACCAATAAACGCTTCCGTGCAACATTGGAGCAGCAACTTAAACTGAACTCTTCTATTGCAGATTCTTTGGACTGGTCTTTAAGCTACCAAGATTCAAGTACTCTGAATAAAAACTACGATACAACAGGCTTTAACGGCCGTCGACTTCGTGAGCGTGACGCATCAGATGTGAACATGCAAGTAGATACACAGCTTTCTAAGTTGGTGAACATTAGTGGCGCTGACCATGAGTTTACGTATGGTTTCACTTACCTGCAAAATGATTTTGAGTTAGACAACACCGATCATAAGTTCGACCAAGGCACAGTTACTCCAGGTAGTACGGGTATCCCTGACGCAAAAATCACGCAATGGGGTGTTTTCCTTCAAGATCAAGCATTCTTCATGGATGACAAACTCATAGTAACTGGTGGTCTACGTTATGACTCGTTTGTTGCTGATCCATCAACTGATGAAGGTTACACAACTGAATATGACAAGAATGAAGATGACGCGTTCACAGCCAAGTTAGGTTCGGTTTACCACATCAACGATAGCTTGTCTGTGTTTGGTCAGATTGGTCAAGGCTTCAAAGCTCCTTCTGTTTATGACCTTTACTACTTCTATAATCAAGGCGCTATCGTAGAGGCAAACCCTAACCTGAAAGCAGAAAGAAGCCTTTCTTATGAGCTAGGTCTGCGTGGTAGCAACCAATATGCTCGCTTCGAATTAAGCACGTTCTACACTGACTACACTGATTTCATCAACGAAACGAAAACAGGTGAGCAAGGTGGCAAAGACGTATTCACGAAAGAAAACTTAGATGAAGTAACTATTTATGGTGCTGAATTCTCGTCAACCATTAACCTTGATACTCTGTTTGACGCACCTTACGGCACTTACACTCGCCTAGCAGTTGCTTACGCAGATGGCGAAGACAAGTCGACTGGTAAGTCAATTGATTCAGTTGCACCTCTAACGAGTACAATCGGGTTAGGTATTGAACGTGATAACTTCGGTTCAGCGTTGAATGTCAAAATGGTTGCTTCGAAGGATGATTGGAACTCTGACGACAATGTCGATGTATCTGGATACACAGTTGTTGATTTGACTGCTTATTACCGCCCTATTACAGATTTAACTCTGCGAGCTGGTCTATTTAATGCTCTAGATAATAAGTACTGGTTGTACAGCGACATGTCTGGTAGCGCACACGATTCTCAATTCAATACAGATATTAAGTCTCAACCTGGTCGCAACTGGGGCTTATCTGCAAACTACGAATTCTAATTCGTTAAAAACCTGAATTTCAGATACTAAAAAGCCAGCTAAATGCTGGCTTTTATTATTTCACTAAAAATTGTATCAAAAAGGGATAAAGTGAAATTACTTCTCTGCCATTTCTTTCTTAACCATAACTGCAGCAGCAATGATGAAAGTGATGATTAGGGCTAGTTCCATGATTAACTCCAAAGAAAATTAACATTAAACATATAATTCGCGTGGATGATAACACAACAGATACAGAATGATACTTTTTAACCACTAATTTACTTTTTTTTCGATTTAGATCAAAAAAGATGCCCTAGAGCATCTTTTTGTAAGTTAACTATTCATGAGGCAACTAGATCAACTAGGAAAACCATCAGGATTGGTTGACTGCCAGCGCCATGTATCCTCAGTCATTTCAGTCAGTGTTCGTGTTGCATTCCAACCAAGCTCTTTCTGAGCTTTAGCAGGATCTGCCCAACATTCTGCGATGTCACCCGGGCGACGCTCGACAAGCTTATAAGGGATATCTTTACCGCTCGCTTTCTCAAACGCTTTAACCATATCTAATACACTTGAACCGTTACCAGTGCCAAGGTTGTAGATATGAAGACCGTCTTTACGCCCTACTTTCTCAAGCGCTGCGATGTGGCCATCAGACAGATCCATTACGTGGATGTAATCGCGAACGCCAGTGCCGTCTTTTGTTGGATAATCGCTACCAAATACAGATAGGAATTCACGGCGGCCTACTGCTACTTGAGAGACAAATGGCATTAGGTTATTTGGAATACCTTGCGGGTCTTCACCCAGCTCACCACTTGGATGTGAACCTACAGGGTTAAAGTAACGCAGCAGTGTAATGCTCCAATCCGGATTGGCTTTTTGGAAATCGGTTAAACACTCTTCAACCATTAGTTTACTACGACCATATGGGTTGGTTGCGCTTGTTGGGAAGTCTTCAGTAATTGGCACACTTGCAGGATCGCCGTATACCGTTGCTGAAGAGCTAAATACCAAGGTTTTTACACCCGCATCACGCATTGCATCAACAAGAACTAACGTGCCGTTTACGTTGTTGTCGTAGTATTCAAGAGGCTTTTCCACAGACTCTCCGACGGCTTTCAGACCAGCAAAATGGATAACCGCTTCGATGTTGTGTTGCTTCATGGTTTCAGTCAAAAGCGCTTTATCACGTACGTCACCTTCAATGAAGTTGGGACGAACGCCCGAGACTTTTTCGATGCGCTCTAGAACGCTTGGTTTGCTGTTGTACAAGCTATCAAAAAGTACAGGTGTCATACCTGCGTTGATCATCTGGATACTTGTATGGCTACCAATGTAACCCATGCCACCTGTAACTAAAACATTCATGCTTAGCAGACCTTTAAATTAAAAATATTCAACCTATCACTTATGATACAACAACTTAGGGTGTGCTAACAAACACCGGAATCTATTTACCATCACGAGCGAACACAAACTGGCCTTTTCCTTTGCGTTTAGCTTGGTACATCGCCTCATCAGCAACTTTTAGAATCACGTCAATATCACGCTCTGAGCCATCAACTAAATGGATACCTAAGCTCGCTCCCACATGAAGTGAACGCTGTTTATAGTTTACTTGTTGCCCGATCAGATCCAACAATCGCTCGGCTAACTTAGCTAACAAGACCTTGTTTGTCTGTTTAATAATAAGAACAAATTCATCACCCGACAAACGTGCAACCAAATCCCCCGCTCTTACCTGAGATAACAATCGGTTTGATACTTCTTTAAGGATTTCGTCACCTGCATCGTGTCCATAGCTGTCATTCACTTCTTTGAAACCATCCAAATCCAAGTAGATAACCGCGAAATGCTGATTTGAATAGTGGCTCGACGTGACAACATCATCCATAACCTTATACAGTTGCGCTCTATTCGCTAACCCGGTTAATGCATCGTGATGAGCCAAGTGTTCGAGTCTTTCCATCTCTTTAACGTTGGATAAATCAGACAGCGTTAATACCATATCAAACTCGTCTTTCTCGTTGTCTGAGGCAATTCGATTCACTTTGACAAACATTGGAACTAACGTGCCGGACGCGCTTTTCTCCCACACTTCGCCTTGCCATTGACCATAGTTGTCTAACGAACTGCGAATTGTCGGCATCAATGATGAAAATTGCTGCCACGAAAATACTTCAAAGGGTGTTTTGCCCACCAGTAGATCAGAGTGATAACCGAGAAGTTGTGTGATCGCCGGGTTAACCATGGTTATCACATTGGCCGAGTTGAGCACGATCAAACCGTCTTTACTATTTTCGAAAACACCCGCAGCAATACGCTGGCGACTCATGGCCGTTTCTATGTCGGTGACATCTTGGATTGCATAAAGAATACGACCATCTTTTGTCAAAGAACGACTGCTCACACGAAGCCAGCGTTTTGATTGAAAGAGATCGGTGGTTTCCAGTAATTCGTCATTAAGTTCAATATTGGCATCAATAACATCTTGTAAGTAACCAGTTTGCTTGGTCGCGATCAACTCTTGGATCAACAAGTTCTCAAGAAAGGCTTCCGAGCATTTAAAAATATCCCGAGTAGCTGCGTTCGCATGAAGAATGAGCCCTTTTTCATCCACCACCAACAAAGAGTGCTGAACGGTTTCAATGACCTCATTTGCGAATGATTTTTCTTCTTGTAACTTGTCTAACGTAAAATTGATTTGGTTATCGCGATGTTGAAGCCTTTCTAACATGGTATTGAAAGCTCGCACCAGATCACCGATTTCATCGCGGTTCGTTACGACTAATTTAGGCTGCTTCGAACGACGCTCAACAAAGGCTTGCATCGCCTCATTGAGGTCAAACATCGGTTCGATAATCAAGCGTTGCACCAATTTGACCAGTACTCCGCCTAACATCACCAGAAACAACAGGTAGACGACCGCAACCTTGAAAATATTCGTTAAGATCGAATTAAACGTCTCTTTCGATATTGTTACTCTCAAGTTCGCGATCACTGCGCCATCCAGCATCACTGGAACGAGCAAGAAGATGAAATGCTCAGAGATGGCAAATTGATGATCAGCGATATCGTCTAATTCATCTGCGTTTGGCCTTGGAACCAGAGTGTTGCTCACCTGATAGCTGGCAAAAAGCTGTTCGTTGATGTCATAGAGCTTCACTCTAACAATATCTTTATCTGCGACGAAAGCTGACAAGATTTCCTGAGCCGATGACTTGTCTTCAAATAAAATCGCAGCTTGTAGGTTATAAGCAACACCTTGTGCCAGCACTTTAACACGCTGAATAAGACTCTCTTTCTCCCTCTCAAACGTGACAGTGTAATTTACCGATTGAATCGTGACAAAAGTGACTGCGATGAAGATGATAATGGGTAATATCAGCTTGTTTTTAATCGATATGTTATTAATGAAAGACAACATTATTGGCCCTCCACTATCGCGATTCGTAACAAGTTTGAGCCAATGACGTAGTCACCGCGCCTTGCGTTCTCTAGATTGATCTTAGGTTTGAGCTTATTATCGATGTGCGTGAGTTCAATGACTCCACCTAGGTCCGTAAAGTTAGGAATGTCGCTGATTGTCACAGTATGTGGCGAGTGCTCTTGACTACGAAATTGATCATTTTGACGCTCAGACAAATACGTAATATCGCACTTAGAAGTAATCGACTGTTGAACTTGGATAGCGAGCGAACGAATAGATTTCCCCTCTGTAATTGACGTTAGCACTTGGCTTACCTTTTCATCGCCAATCACACAAAAGTTCACAGCGTTCATAGAGCTTTCATCATTCCAACGTATAAAATTCGCAATTCTAAACAGGTACACCGCTTTCACTTCATAAGGTTTGAAGCTTGCCGCTGAGGTATTCAAAGGCATAATAAGCATCGTTAAAGCGACAAGGCCTAGTTTAAAGAATCCGATCTTAATGCGGTGGTTAAGCCATTTAGAATTCATGAGAGATCCTCACATACACCGATTCTTGATTGACGCTTTTCTGAGATGTGAATTCAGCTTGATAGCCGTCACTCTTACCTATGTTTTCAACAACCACTTCAATTAAAGGCGCTGCGGACGATTTTTTCCATGCAAGACGCGCATCAAAGGTTATTTCATGTGGATAAGACTGCCATTCATATTGAGTGCCATCGCCTGCTACCCAATAGTCTGGGTAATTCACATTAATGTACTGGCCTATCACATCGAATTGCCAACTTTCGGTGATATTCCACATCAACTGTGCCGTGGCTAAATGTTCATTATCAATATCGTAATAAACACTCGTTTGAGGGCTAGATTTAGGGTCATTACCTTTATTCTCACCTTCTAACGTCGTATAGGCGTAACTCAGGTAACTGGCTAGATCTGGGGTGAGTTGGTAACTCGCGCCTAACTCTAAGCCATAAGTTTTTGCTTTATAATCATCAGACAACGCCCCGACATAGACATGATTCGCAGGGATATCATTCGGGTCATAGCTGTGAAAGCGAAGGTTGTCATGTTCACTCAGGTAAATCGTTGCATCGAGTTCGAAATTTGAATTGTTTGAGTAGCGATAACCCATTTCCGCCGTTACGACGTTCTCTGTTTCAAGACTGGAGCTTGATTTATATACATCTAGGTAGCTGTTGTTTGAATCAGCATTGTAACTATTGAAATAATAGGTGGAATTGGAATCCATATAAGATGGTGCAACAACCGCACGGCTAAGTCCCGCCCATACTGAATGACGTTGAGTTAACTTATATAAGCCACGCAGTTGAGGTGAAAGTTCTGTCGATTCATTCTGTGTAAAGTGTTCAACCTTGGCGCCAAGAGTAATCGATAGTGCTTCCGTCATTTGAATTTGAGACTGTATAAAAGCGTTCGCAATATAATCGTTGGCAGATTGGATGTTGTAGGCTCGACCGTAGTAATCAGGGTTGTACCAATCCACGTCCGAAACTTGGCTTGAGGAGAAATCAAAATACATATATCGCAAGCCACCACCGAGTGTTAGCTGATGGTTTGCCGATAGTTGGTTGATATAAGTAGAGTCAAAATCGAGGGTCGAATAGCTTCCCGGAGCATCTGGCGCGTTATCCTCATTATATTCACCCCATAACGAATATGAGAGTGTCGAACTTTCATCAAAATGGCGAGAGTCGTTGAATTGGACGTAAACAGATTGACTCTTGTTATCGAAATCGTTGGCTTGTGATCCGACAAACGATCCTGAGTTATCATATTGGAACGTATACAACTCCGACTCATAGAAGCTTTTCTCACCACCAATACGTAATGACCAATTTTCTTCGGCATTACTTGGCTGAAAAACCATCCCTGCCGTTTGTGCTTTCCATTTTTCAGATTCGTTTGTGCGATACGTGGGTTCTTCTCGGTACTTATAAAAGGCACGAGCATTCACACTGTCGTTTAGGCTTAATCCCTGACGAACACTAAATTCATAGTTATCAGTATTAGACGCGACACCGGAGAGATAAGTCCCCTGCGTATCATTGGCAGACTTAGTAATGATATTGACAACACCATTAACCGCGTTGCCTCCCCAAATTGTTCCGCCGGGGCCTTTTAGTACTTCGATGCGTTCGATGTCGGCAAGTACATAATCAACGTCGCTCCAATACGTACCGCCATAGACTGGGCTAAACAAGCTTCGTCCATCCATCATCACGAGCATCTTGTTATATAGCCCATCATGAAAGCCGCGTGTCGAAACAAACCATGAGGTTTCGTTGAATTTGGTGACTTTGAGTCCGGGTACAAGCGTTAGGACTTCCGCAATGGTTTTCGCGCCACTGCGCTGAATTCGCTCATTAGAAAGCACATACACCGACGAAGGAATGTCAGTGAGTTTTTGTGTCACTTTCGAAGCCGTTTCCATTTCGACATCTAACATAGACAACTCTTCAAGGCTCATCGACATGAGTTGGTCTAGAGAGTTTTCTTGAGCAGAGACAAAAACAGGTGTCGTTAATGCTAGTCCTAAACAAACCTGGCGGGATATCATGTGCTCACCTAATATACAGATAGATATTAATCCTTTAATCAATAGTTCAACTATATATGAAATGCCATACCGGTAAATCTACGGTGTCGAAAGTTTGAGTTAGGTCACTGTTTATTTATGGTATTTATAAGACCGTCATTACTTACCTCAACGTAAAGGATTAGCACCACGTGACAACGAAGATTTTGCTTAATTGCGACATGGGAGAAAGTTTCGGCACTTGGAAGATGGGCGATGACGAGTCGGTCATGGAATGGGTCGATATGGCAAACATCGCTTGTGGCTTCCACGCGTCTGATCCGCACGTTATGTCCAAGACGATAAAACTGGCACAGCACTATCACACCCAAATTGGTGCTCATCCCGGTTATCAAGATCTCGTTGGGTTTGGTCGCCGGTCTATTCCACACACCATGGACGAGATCAGTGAACTGGTGTGCTATCAAGTCGGGGCATTAAAAGCCCTTTGCCGCTATCACCACACCTCTGTTGGCTATGTGAAACCTCATGGCGCCCTTTACAACGATATGATGGCAAACATCGATGTGTTTAATGCGGTAGCCCAAGCCGTCGCTGAATTTAACATCCCGTTGATGATTCTCTCTTCATCAGACAATCAACAGTATTTGGATATTGCTGACGATCATGACTTGCCTCTCTTGTTTGAAGCGTTTGCCGACCGTGCTTATTTAAATAACGGACAATTAGCGCCACGTACTCAAAAAGGCTCGGTTTACGTCAATCAAGACGATATCTATAACCAAGTCATGCAAATCATTAACTATGGCTCGGTTACGACTTTAGAGGGCGAAAGACTGCCTATTGAAGCTGATACTATCTGTGTTCATGGTGATAACCCTCAATCCATCGCATTAATTAGAAAAATCAGACAAGACCTCAACGCTTTTAATTAGTATGAAGCGTGTGACTGGTATGACGCATGGTCTAATCGCTCGCCCAATCGAGTGCCTAATCAATCGCTCGTATGATCTAATTGTTTTGTATTGGCTTGGACACGGAAGTGAGACACGCCAAGTAAGCTAATAAAAGGCAAGATAACAAACGTATGGAAACGAAATGACGACGAATCAGATTGAATTCAATATAGCGCCAGTCGCGGAATGCAGCGTTTTGGTGACTTTGACACTATCGCCTTCAAATAATCAATCTAGCGCCGAATATGCGCAGTACATGGCTCACTTTTCCAATGCCATTCGCCAAAATTTAGCATCGGTGTTGATGAATGTGACGCCGGCTTACCAAACAATATTGGTCGACTACCTCCCTTATCGAATATCAGAACAGCAGCTCATTGAACGGCTCAATAATTTGTTGAATCATGCTCTGTCGTCCTTTTCTAGAGTTAATAAAACTCGTAATACGATTGAGCTTCCTGCCTATTACTCACCAGAAACGGCGCTCGATTTAGACCGATACCAAGACAAAGGCGTGACTCTGGACGATATTATTCAATATCACACCTCACAGACATACAGCGTCAGTGCGATTGGGTTTACGCCTGGCTTTGCGTTTATGTCGGATGTGGTTAATGAGCTTGCCTTGCCCCGCCACTCCACACCCCGCTTAAATGTGCCCAAAGGCAGCATCGCCATCGCGGATACGAAAACAGCGGTGTACCCTTCGGATTCACCGGGCGGCTGGAATATTATTGGCAATTGCCCGCTTCCGTTGTTCGATCATAGCCAATTGAAGAACGTCGATATCACGCAAAGACCGCTGTCTCTGCTTAATGTTGGTGATACCGTCCGTTTCATCGCGATTTCAAAACAAGAGTTTGTAGAGTTGGGTGGAGGCATCGTAAATGGCTAAGACAAAAGCTAAACCAACACTGACGGTGATTAAGCCCGGTCCGTTGAGTTTGATTCAAGACTTCGGGCGATTTGGTGTTGCTCATCTTGGATTAACGCAAGGTGGACCGGTTGATGATTACTCTTATAGCTGGGCCAATCATCTATTGGGTAACCCAGTAAACCAAGCAGTATTGGAAATCACGCTTGGGCAATGTGCGTTACGAATCGATTTTGATTGTGAGATGGCACTATGCGGGGGTGATTTACAAGCGAAACTCGATGGTAAACCACAGCCTAACTGGCGTACTTTTCAAGCTTTTAAAGGGCAAGTTCTCTCATTTGGTTTGCCTAAAAATGGTCTAAGGGCGTATTTAGCTATTAAAGGCGGTTTCGATGTTCCATCAACTCTTGATAGCTGCTCTACAGTAACTCGTGAAAAGATTGGAGGGTTAACGCAAGATGGAGAGCCATGCCAGCAAGGGCAACAAATAGCTTTTACCCAACACCAACTATCACATCCATTTAAAGCGGTAAGTGTTACCTTCCGATACACGCCTGATTATAATCTACCCGTGAACCTACGAGTGATTGAAGGCTATCAAAGCGAGCTATTCTCCGAGTCAGCAAGAGAGACTTTGTATAACGCTGAATATCACGTTGACCAAAACTCTAATCGGATGGGTTATCGACTCAGTGGCGAGCCCGTAGACTCGCCTGACATTTCGCTATTGTCAGAAGGCATTGCCCTAGGTGCGATTCAAATCCCCCAAGACGGACAACCTATCGTGCTGCTTAATGACAGACAGACCATAGGTGGTTATCCGAAGATTGGATGTGTCGCAAGAATCGATTTACCACGCTTGGCACAAGCAAAACCTGGACATGCGATATCGTTCAGCAAGGGTGATCGCTTAGGCTTACAAGATGTTTGGTGCCAATGGGCTCAGTTTTTCGGCTATTAGTTTTTGCGATGTGTTATGTGCTAAATGCTATGTAGCTAAGAATAATTAGCTAGGAAGACGTCGTTTTGATGAGTTTCGGTATGTAAGTTGGCGTTTGAATGAAGATTCGGCTTACCTATTACAGTAAGCCGAATTGAAGAAGTTAAGCGCAGTCGATGATGATCGGCTAATTATAAGCTATTAAGCGTGATCTTGACCTGACACCTTTGCAAGCGCTTCTGGGTATCCACGTTCTTGTGTCAAATCTATCGCTCTGTTTTCAATATCATTCAGATTAAGTGACACTGTCACTAAGTGCGTATCTTCAATAGATACCGCCTCTGATACATCAAACCATTGCTCAGCGACCTTTTGTGCCGCTTCTAATGTTGAAGATGCTTTCACGACTTCAAGTCGAGCATAGCGTTCACCACAGAATGAAACGTCTGAAGCTCTTAAGCTTGGATCGGTTCCCGGAATCTGTTGTGCACCAAACAAAGGCTTACCACCAACCAGTGCAGAACTGAAACTTGGGATGAACTGAGACATATGCGTTATTGCCGCGCGAGTTCTTAATTCAAGCTGCTCTTCACTCCAACCCGATACGATTTTCTTAAGCAGCTTCGAAGGCAACTGTGGCTGTGACGAGTCTGTTGAAGATGAAACAAGCCCACCCTCAAACAGAGTAATCCCTTCTGTCATACCGTGAAGTTGGAACACACCATCAGCATACGGCGTTAATTGCGCCATGCCTTGCGGTGTGCCTCTCGGGCCATGGAAGATAACCTCTGGCCACTCTTCCTTACATTCTTGCGAATACGGCCACTCTGTAACGTATGCAGCTTTAAATTCAACAAGTCTTTGCTGCTTAGAGCCAACAAAGTCGTCCACGATACCCGTTTCAAACCCACTCGCATTAATCAAGTAATCGGTCGTTAGTTGGCAGCTTTGGTTTTCGGCATCGGTATAAGTCAAAGACCAACCTTGACCTGTCGACTCAACAGATCGTAATCGACTGTTGGTTAACACGGTACAGTTAGCTTGTTGCCCCAAAGAGAGTTGAGCGGTTGCAGAAAGTCGGAATACGCTCCAACCATACTCTTGGACCATCGCAACAGGATACTTAAGAGTCTCTAAATCCGTATGTTTGGCAAAAGGAATGCACCAATCATCAAGCGATGTTGGTTTCAGAGGCTGTGTTTTCGCAGAAAGTGCTAACAAATCTTCTTTGCTGTACAGCTTGTAATACTCTTCCGGATCACCAAGCACTTGGTTGCTTTTATCTTGTTTAACAAGATCGACATAAGCGCTTTTGATTATCTTGAGACGAGGAAGAAGATCTAATGGCTCTCCACCATCACTGTGTGGAACGGCGATGATTGTCGGGCGAATATTGATCGTATGGGGAAATAAGCGGACGGTATCAATTGACTGCGAGAGCAACTGAAGACACTGCTCTACAGAAATATCTCGATACAAATTGCCCCCAGCGTGCAGGTGGCAAATTGGTGGGCCATTAACCAAACTCGGCCCTTTTTCTAAGATAGTGACCTTGAAACCCAACTCACTAAAGTGAATCGCGCTCGTTGTTCCGGCAATACCACCACCAACAATGGCAATAGAAGGTTGATTTGTATCCGTTTTGTTGTGGTTCATCGTGTTCTGTAGAATAAGATTAACTGCATCTATTCTACTTTTGTTCTGCGATGAATTAAAACACATTTTTATCAAGGTCTTAGATAGGCGGGATTTAATATCTATGTAAAAAATATAAATAATCTCTTGACTCAATAACTCCAGATAGAGTTTTAAAGGTTATTCTAACAGTCAAATTTGTCCTAAGTGACGCCACATAAAGGCTGCCTCAGTACTCTTAAAACATAGCGGTTAACTTATCCCTAAAGTTATCCACCGTTTTTGTGGATAACTGTTGATAACGTGCTTGCTAAGTTGCGCAAACCCTTTGTTTACAGGGACTAACCGCTGTTCATTAAATCGGCATTATTGGGCAATTAGTTTTAAAAAATGCTAAAAAGAGTGGAATATAAGGTGCGATATTTTTTACTTATGCTACCGGTTGGTCAAATAAAAAACGGTCTAAAGCGACGTATTATAAATAGTGCATGACTAAGTATAAATAATCTCACTTTTAGACCGTTTTAAGCGCTTGGCTAGATCTCGCTAGCGACTAGCCAAAATCCTTGTTTACTGGTGCCAACAAACGCTTAATTAAGCTATTCACTACCGCGGCCAATGTGATGAACGTTAGCACGGGTAGCGCTATCCACAGCATCGGGTGAAGTGAAGGTTGTAACTCGAAGCCAAAGTTCATAACGCCTGCCACGCTCAGCTCAGAACCGAGCGCTGCAATTGAGCCTGCGACTAACGCCATTAACCCGTACTCGCACCAAATAGTATTGAGAATTCGCTTCCTACTCGCGCCTAATGTTCGATACAAGCGTATCTCTTGTTGTCTTTGAGATAAGCTTAGTCGCAATAGAGTGAAGATAAGCAACAGCCCCGCCACCACACCTAACGCCGCAAGTACCGTTATCGACCAAACAATCTGTTTGAGCAGCTCTTGGATCTTGCTACCCATCTTGCGAATATCCATCAAACTCACGGTTGGGTGATTTCGAGAGAGTTCGTTGAGCATCTGATTGTGTTGTTCTTCTAACCTGAAGCTCACGAGCCAAGTAGAAGGAATTGAACTCAAGACATCTGGAGTAAAAATGAAGTAGAAGTTCGGCTTCATTTCTCGCCACTCGACTTTGCGGATGCTATTCACCTTGGCAGAAACATTCTGGCTGTTGATTGTGAATGACAGCTCATCGCCAATCTTTAGATCCAGTTGCTCCGCGACATCCGATTCCACAGATACGCCCTGCTCTTGTGTCCAGCTGCCTTCTAAAACTTCATTGTACTCAGGTAAGGTATCTCCCCAAGTGAAGTTGATCTCACGGCTTAATGCGTCTGTTTCTCCAGAGGTATCACTGTATTCCGATGCTTCAACACCGTTGATAGTCGTCAGTCGTCCTCGGATAATTGGAAACGCTTGAGTACGCTCTACTTCGTTTGCATCAATCGTCTCGAGATAACTGTCTTTTTCATAGCTTGCAATGTTAAGTGCAAACGCATTTGGTGCGTTCTCTGGTAAGGTTTGCTGCCAATCTGACAGTAAATCACTTCTTACCAACCAGATGATAGACAGCAACATCAGTGAAAGCGCTAAAGAGCCAAATTGAATCCCAGTTGCTAAAGGTGTGCGATTAATTCGACTCAATGCCAAACGCATAGACGTAGATGTCGGTAACTTACCAACCAAACGCAGAACAAGCGTACTGACAATTGCGAGCACTAAGAACAAGCAAGCGATACCTGCTAGAACTATCCATACCAGTAGATTATCGCCATACATCAGCATCATTGGAATAATAGGAACCAGTAACAACAAGTATTTCTTGAAGCTTTCATTGGACTGGTGACTTGATTGGATAACGCTGATTGCCGAGGTGTTGACCAAGCCAATTAACGGGATACCAAGAGCAGGAACACCAATTAAGATGCTTGATAAAATCGCCAAGATTGCAGGTTCAATACCATAGCTAGGAAGTGGCGTTGGTAATAAGTCGCCCAAAGGTATACGAAGCAAAAACTCCAAGCCGATACCGATGGTTATTCCCAGTACTGCACCGATAACCACTAATAGAGATACCTGTACAGACAACCATTTAACGATCCACTGCTTGCTTGCACCCAAACTCTTAAGCATCGCGATGGTTTTACGGCGACTCGCAACATAATGTTGGCAAGTGAGTACCAAAGTGGTCGCGGCCATGATCACAACAATAGCAACGGTTAACGAAAGATATTGAGTCGTGCTTTCGAACATGTCGTTAGTACGGCTCGCAGAATCTTGAGTACGCCAGCGATCGCTTGGTGTTAATTCTACGCTGTCTTGCGCGGCTTGCAGTTTTGTATCATCACCGTTTAGAAACAGCCTAAAACTAACACGACTGCCCGGTTGAATCGCTCCCGTGGCATCGATATCACTTGTATGAATCAGAACGGCTGGCATCTGTTGGAACGGGTTAAAGCTTAAGCCTGGTTCTTGAGTGATTCGTCCAGTTATCGCTAAATCGGCATCGCCAATAGTGACAATGTCACCAATTTCAACCTCTAACTGTGCAAATATACGCTCGTCTAGCCAAAGTTCACCCGGCTCAACATGGTTACTTGATGCTTTATCTGCGCCCTCTAAGATCATTTCACCGCGTAACGGGTAATTACTTTCAACCGCTTTCACCGTCACTAACTGCATCGAGTTGTCACTGAATGCCATGGTTGAAAAACGAGTCAACTGAGAGCTTTCTATTTGTTCAACTTGAGTGAGGTCTAACAAGGGTTGCGGAACTGGGTTTGCTGAGATAAACACGCTATCGGCAGTTAGTGCATCTTTGCCCTGCTTAACGATTACCTGCTCCATACGTTCGGCCAACGCCGACAATGCAAACACACAAGCAATAATAAGCGTTAAAGCGATTGAAACTGGCCACAACTGACCGTGTCGAATCTCTTCGATACTCCATGAAAACAGGCGTTTATTCAGTCCGTTTGATGAATTCAATTTAGGCTTCCTCTATCTGACCGACATGCATCTTGAGTGTTCTTTGGCAACGTTGTGCAAGCTTAGGATCGTGTGTCACCAAAACTAACGTTGTGCCGTGGGATGAGTTCAATTCAAACAACAACTCAACAATTTTGGCTGCCGTTTGTTGGTCTAGATTACCTGTGGGTTCATCGGCAAAAAGGATTTTTGGCTTAATCATAAATGCGCGCGCCAACGCTACCCTTTGTTGCTCACCACCCGATAGCTGAGACGGCAAGTGATCAAGCCTGTCTTTTAAGCCTACTGATTCAAGCAGAGCAGTCGCGCGTTCGATGTCTTCGTCTTCTCCCTTCAACAAACAAGGCAACGTGACATTTTGCAGCGCAGAAAGGCTTGGAATTAATAAGAAGCTTTGAAATACAAACCCAACCGATTCACTGCGAATCTTAGCCCTTGCCTCATCATCAAGCTGTGAAAGTGGCTGTCCTAATAAACTGATTTCGCCTTTCGTTGGTACATCAAGACCAGCAAGCAGCGTCATTAAGGTCGACTTACCCGCGCCAGACGTGCCGACAATCGCGACAGTTTCGCCTTCACGAATATCGATATCGACGTGCTCTAGGATTGTTAAATGTTCTTGATTAGTAGACACTGTCTTCGAAACAGCTTCTGCCTTAATGATGGATGTATGCATGACTCGACTAATTTCCTTTTTATTCTTTATTTTATTTTCAACCGCTTCTTTGGCTCAAGATACCGACTTAGATTCTAAGTTGCTGGTCCTTGGTGATAGCTTGAGTGCTGGTTACAACATGGACATCAAACAGAGTTGGCCAAGCCTGTTACCAGACGCGTTAGCAAAGCATGACAAAACGGTAACCGTGGTTAACGGAAGTATTTCTGGTGATACAACGGGCAATGGGTTAGCTCGCTTACCACAATTGCTTGAAGAACATGCTCCAGACACCGTTCTTATTGAACTTGGTGCGAATGATGGACTTCGTGGGTTCCCACCTAAGCTGATGTCTGCGAATCTTGATCAAATCATTGAGCAGATAAAAGCTGCGGGCGCCAAACCTATAATGATGCAGATTAAAATCCCACCGAATTACGGAAAGCGTTATAACCAACAGTTTGAATACGTTTTTGCAGCGCTTGCTGATCAACAAAACGTGCCACTTTTGCCGTTTTTCCTAGAGCATATCATCCTCAAACCTGAGTGGATGATGAACGATGGACTGCATCCAAAACCAGAAGCTCAACCTTGGATTGCTGAATTCGTCGCCGAAGAATTATATCAGTATCTTTAAGTTTTAATGGTCTAGCTCAATAAATTTTACACAGCTTTACGTTAGCCTGAGTGCATATCACCGTTAACTGTAAGGTTATTTATGCTGATCGAACCTGTTATCAAGGGTGTGGTAGCCAAAAGCGCTCACCCTCTTGGCTGTCAAGAAGCCGTAAAGCAACAAATCAAGTTTGTTAAGAGTGCGCCGCAAATCAAAGATGGCCCTAAACGAGTACTGATTATCGGCGCTTCCTCAGGCTTTGGCCTAGCCGCTCGTATTGCCCTTACCTTTGGCGGCGCAAAAGCTCACACTATCGGCGTCTCATTCGAGCGCGGTCCAAACGAAAAATCCCTAGGTAGTGCTGGTTGGTACAACAACATCTACTTCAAAAAAGAAGCTGAACGAGAGCAACGCACTGCTATCAACATCGTTGGTGACGCATTTTCACAAGAAACACGTTCACAAGTTGTCGAAGCCATCGAAACCTACTTCGAAGGTGAAGTGGATCTGATTATCTATAGCTTAGCTGCGGGCGTTCGTCCTAAACCAGATTCCGATGATTTTTGGCGCTCTGCCATCAAACCTATCGGTGAAAGCGTAACTGGCGCAACCATTTCTCTGGAACACGACAACTGGGTGACCAACACGCTTGATGCCGCGACGGAAGAAGAAGCCGAAAGCACACTCAAAGTGATGGGCGGCGAAGATTGGGAGCAATGGATAGATGAGCTCATCAACGCTGAATCTATTGCTCCGGGTTGTAAGACGATCGCGTTTTCTTATGTGGGTCCAGAAGTCACACACCCTATTTATTTAGACGGTACATTGGGACGCGCTAAGATCGACCTTCACCAAACCAGCCACGCACTTAATCTAGAGTTAGCTAACTTTGATGGCAACGCTTACGCGACGGTCTGTAAAGCACTAGTCACTAAAGCGAGCGTTTTCATCCCGGGACTCAGCCCTTACCTACTTGCTTTGTATAAAGTGATGAAAGAGAAAGAGACCCACGAAGGTTGTATCCAACAAATGCAGCGTCTGTTTAGCAGCAAACTCTATGGTCAATCAAAAGTACCGCTTGATGGCGAGCGATTGATCCGTATGGATGACTGGGAACTAGACCCAGAAACCCAAGCACACGTGACTGAGCTACTAGAAAAAATAGACGAAAATAACTTCCAAACCTTAGGGGATTACCAAGGGTTTAAAGAGGAATTTCTTCAATTAAATGGGTTTGCTCAACCATCGATAGATTATAGCCAAAAACTTAATACAGAAGATTTTATAAAGTTAAAGCCTTAATCTAAAATTATCTCATTACTGAGACCCGGATTCACATTTGAAAACCTCTGCATAATTGCGGAGGTTTTTTCGTGCAACATTTCTTATACTTACTAAACGTAAGGTTCATAGTTTATTTGGTTCATCATAATTAACACAGGATGTGTTGATGCATTTAGCATAATTGACTCGGAGTCATATGAAGAAAATAAAAACGATAGACTTAGATATTCCAGACGATATGGAGTCCGGTTGGCAGAACATTGTTGACCTCTTAGCTCAAATCACTCAAGTGCCTGCCGCGCTCATCATGCGTGTTCACGCCAACTACATTGAAGTATTCTCTACTAGTCGCAGTAAAAACAATCCATACAACAAAGGGGATTCTGAAACCTTAGGCAATGGGCTTTACTGTGAAACGGTGATGGAGTCTCAACACCAACTTGTTGTGCCCAATGCCCTCGCTGATCCTGCCTGGGAAAATAACCCAGACATAAAGCTCGGTTTAGTCTCTTATTGTGGCATTCCGTTGCTTTGGCCGAATGGTGAATTATTTGGCACTATCTGCATTTTAGACTCGAAAGAAAACCACTACACTCCCACCTATATCAAGCTTTTACAGAGCTTTCGCACCTCGATAGAGTCTCAGCTTAAAACCCTGTTTCAGCATGCTAAGCTCACTCAAATGAATAGAGACTTAAAAAACCGTGTTTACACTCGGACTAAAGATCTTGCGAGTCTTAATTATTCATTAAATCAAGAGATTGATAAGCGAAAAGCTGCAGAGCAAAAGATCAATTTCCAAAAGAATCACGATCTCGGTACGGGCTTTTTAAACCGAAACGCATTTGAATCTCGCTTAAACCACAAGCTACTGTCACAGCGAAGGCTGACAGACAGCTCATTTGCAGTCGTTCATATTGGTTTTACCAACGGCAGACGCATACAAGCACGATACGGCTATAACGCGTTAGACCAAGTGCTTGTTGAATACCGAAAGCGTATCGACAGTATTTCTGATATCGATGTATTAACTGCACGCCCTACTTCGGTCGATCTCGTGTTGGCGTTTAGCGTTAAAGATTTGCACCATCGCCTTGAAGAGCTTTGCCAGACGCTTGTTAAAGTTGGCCATTCAGAATTCGATATCGAAAGTGACAAAGTGCATTTGCACGCGTTTATTGGGATTGCAATTACGAACGACGAAGATGACGCGGAAAGCATTCTGCAGAAATCTTCTGAAGCGATGTTAGCCTGCAAAGATTCAGGGCAAAAGTTCGCTTACTACTCTCAATCTCATACCGAAGAACAAACCCACATCAATAAGATTGAAGGATACTTGCTTCAAGCCGTTCGTAATGATGACCTTATGCTCTACTTTCAACCCAAAGTCTGTCCGTTGACGCATCGTTGGGTGGGTGCAGAAGCTTTGCTTCGTTGGCGACATCCTGTTTTGGGCGACATCTCTAACGAAACACTGATCCACATGGCTGAGCAAAACGGTTTGATTTTTGAAGTGGGCAGCTTTGTTTTGCGCAATGCGATTGAAAAAGCCAAAGAGTGGTCTGAATACGTCGACGATTTTAAAATGGCCGTCAATGTGTCTGCGATTCAACTTAAGAACATACACTTTGCGGAACAAGTGGTTCACCTACTCGAAACCTATCATCTAGAGCCTCGTTTCTTAGAACTTGAAGTCACAGAGAGCGGCTTGATTGCTGATGAAGTGGTTGCCAAGAATACCTTGGAATCTCTGCATGATATAGGGGTTACATTGTCACTAGATGACTTTGGTACAGGCTACGCCTCTTTCAGTTACCTGAAGAAATTCCCATTCGATACCATTAAGATTGATAAGAGCTTCATCGACCAAATGCTTAACTCAAACGAAGACTCGGAAATTGTTCGTTCTATAGTCCAAATTGCCAAAAAGCTCGACCTAAAAGTGACGATTGAAGGCATAGAATCGGAGGTTCAGGAGCAATTTATTATCAATGAAGGCTGCGATGTGGGCCAAGGTTACCTTTATGGAAGGCCAATGCCGAGCCAAGAATTCGAACACAGCTTAATCAATCAAAACTATTTGGGGACAACTCGTTACGCTTAAAGCGAAAAAGAGCAGTTAGTTTTGGATTTAGGCCTACTTTCTCTTTACTCTAAAGGTGGTGATTTTTATAATCGCCGCCTTTCTGTTTTTATCTTTCCCCTTATATAGGCATTCCTCGTTATGGATCAGTTGACTGCAAAGCTTAAAAAGCTCGAAAAACAAAACTACCGTGCATATCAACAAATTAAAGGTCAATACGACTTTGCTGATTTTGAATTACACATCGACCACATCCAAGGTGACCCATACGCGTCAGCTTCTCGTTTTCGTGCAACGCGCGCGTGGTCTTTGACCGGGTTAGATTGGCTGAAAGAAAAATCTTACGAATACCAAGTAGCTGCTCGTGACTTTATCGCACGTAGCTTCTCTGAGTTCGCGAAACAAGAATCGACCGTGTCTATCGCCCTGACGGGTCAAACCGTATTAGACAACACAGCTGTTGTATTCACAGACCACGGCATCGAAATTCGTTTCCGTATTAATTTACCAGCTGATGGTCGTAGCATTCTTGCTAAGAAAGCGAACAACATCATCACTTTCTACTTACCGAAATTTATTCGTCGCGCGACGCTTGAGCGTGAGTTAAACATCGATGCAATGATCAAACATTGTGAAACGATTGAAGACCAAGAAGCGCTGCGTGCTCAATTGGATGAAAACAACCTAGCGGCGTTCGTTGCAAATGGCAGTGTGTTACCTCGTATCGCGGGTAACTGCGACCTTCCGATGAAAGACGCGGTACCTTTCGCGGCTCCAGAATCATTGAGTGTTACTTTAAACACTCCAAACCAAGGTGACGTGACTGGCCTAGGCATTCCAAAAGGCATTACGCTGATCGTTGGTGGTGGTTACCATGGTAAATCGACACTGTTGAACGCCGTTGAACGTTCTATCTACAACCATATTCCTGGTGACGGTCGCGAAGGCATTGTAACTGCGATTGATACGATGAAGATCCGCGCTGAAGATGGTCGATGTGTGCACAGCTTGAACCTGTCAAACTACATCAACCATTTACCAATGCAGAAAGACACGTCTGATTTCAGCACACAAGATGCGTCAGGCTCTACGTCTCAAGCGGCTTGGTTACAAGAATCGATTGAAGCCGGCGTTCAAACTCTACTTATCGATGAAGATACGTCAGCGACTAACTTCATGATTCGTGATGAGCGTATGCAAGCACTAGTGTCAAAAGGCGATGAGCCAATCACACCACTTGTCGATCGCATTGGTCAACTTCGTGAAGAGATGGATATCTCTACCATTGTTGTAATGGGCGGTTCTGGTGATTACCTAGATGTCGCGAACACTGTGATTCAAATGCACGACTACCAAGCGGTAGATGTGACTGAAAAAGCAAAAGACGTGATTGCTCAGCACCCTACTCAACGTACTAATGAATGTGAAACTGCTTTAGAAACGTTTGTGCCGCGTTCATTGAACCGTGCTTCACTCATGAACATTCTGACTGACGGTAAGTTCCGTGTTAACGCGAAGGGTAAAGAGTCACTGCGTTTTGGTAAGGAATTCGCAGACCTTTCTGCGCTTGAGCAGTTAGAATCACCGTCTGAAGTGAACGCGATCGGTTGGGCTTGGTTCCAATTCGCACAAACTCCAGGTTGGTCAAACAACCCTGCGAAAGAGTTTAACGCTATTTTAGAAAATGAATGGCACGCTAACATGCCTAACTACGGTGACCTAGCGAAGCCAAGAACATTAGATGTGATGGCTGCTCTCAACCGTATGCGTAAATCTCAGTTCAAGCCTTCGAACTGATTTCGTTAAATATCGGATTTACTGTGCTTCTTGGCTTTTGAAGTTTTAATCTTCTAATTTACTAAAGCTTCTAAGCCACTAAGTAAGCAAATTAACCTTCTACGGCTCTCATTCTGAGGGCCGTAAATTTATCTAACCTCTAGTGTCATCAAAACTCTTGAACTTTAGAAATTCATAAAACCAATCTTTACATCAATTACTTATCATCTTGTGCAATAAGAAAACTATAGGCGCTGTTTAGTGCCATCTAATACTGTCGATCCCAAAAATCATGACATAGCTTTTACAAAACCCTAGTGATATTCAGATAAAGTCCCGATTCGACAGGTGTAACCAAATGTAACAAAACCTTGAGGCTTCAATGAATCATAAACGCGTTAAGATGCGTGACCATAAAATCGAAGTGAACCTATTCAAAAACCGCGTAATCGTCGCGTTTTGTGGGATCTTGATGTTCACTCTTGTCTTAGTCGGTAATCTATACCGACTTCAAGTTGAAAATTTTAAAAGCTATCAAACTCGTGCCGATGGCAACAGAATCAAAGTATTACCTATCGCTCCTACTCGTGGACTTATATACGACCGTAATGGCGTGTTGCTTGCAGAAAACAAGCTTGTATTTGATCTGACGATGATTCCAGAGCAAACCGATGATGTCGATGCAATGCTCGCCAAGCTAGACAAATATGTCCCGCGTGATGCAGAGCAGATCGCGCGTTTCAAAAAACGCTATCACAACACCCGCCGTTTTAAATCAGTGACTATTCTAGAGAACTTAACGGAAGAAGAGATTGCTAAGTTCTCCGTGCACCAGTACCAGTTCCCCGGCTTATCTATCGATACCAGCTTAAAGCGTTTTTACCCGAATGGTGAAGTGCTTACCCATGTTCTTGGTTACGTGGCGCACATCAATGATAGCGATCTCAGAAAGCTTGAAGAACAAGGGATAGAAGCGAATTATCAAGCTACAACAATCATAGGTAAGCTCGGCGTTGAACGTTATTACGAAGATATCCTGCACGGCACCAAAGGTTATCAAGAAGTCGAAGTAAACAGCCGTGGCCGAATAGTCCGAACCATTGAGTACGTGCCGCCTGTAGCTGGCAAAGATATCGTGTTAAATATCGACCTTGAGCTGCAAAAATACGTCTTTGAGCAACTTGATCACAGAACTGGAAGCGCGGTTATTCTCGATCCGAAAGACAACAGCGTGCTGGCAATGGCATCCAGCCCGAGTTACGACCCTAACCTATTTGTCGACGGTATTTCGAGTAAGAACTATCAACGCTTATTGAATGATCCTGCTCACCCGTTGGTCAACCGCACCACTTTAGGTGTTTATCCGCCTGCATCAACCGTTAAACCATTTATGGCTGTGGCAGGACTGCAAGAACATGTAATCTCTGAAGATACGATTCGTAACGACCACGGCGTTTGGAGAATTCCTGGTTCTAAACGAAACTCTAAATCGTGGCGAGACTGGAAACGTTGGGGTCACGGACCCGTCGATGTCACTCAAGCCATTGAAGAGTCGGTGGATTCATTCTTCTATCAAACTGCTTTTGATTTGGGTATTGACCGAATTTCAAGTTGGATGAACCGATTCGGGTTTGGTGAACCGACAGGCATCGATATCTATGAAGAAAGTACCGCCAACATGCCGACTCGAGAATGGAAGATGATGCGTTATCGCACTCCTTGGTATCAGGGTGACACAGTTCCGATTGGTATTGGCCAAGGTTATTGGACATCCACTCCAATGCAACTTGCTAAAGCAACGTCGGTATTAGTTAATCATGGCAAGGTGATGCCCCCTCATATCTTGAGAGCCACCTTAGCTCACGGCGAAGAATTCAGTACGCAACAACTTGTCGAACCGGAGCAAATGCCCTCGATTACTGAAGTACCAGATAGAATTTGGAATGTACCGATCAACGCGATGCGACTCGTAAACCACGGTAGTCGAGGCAGCGGTAGACGTGCATTTAAGGGAACTGAATACACGAGCGGCGGTAAATCTGGAACTGCACAAGTGTTTGATCTTGCGAAAGATCAGGTCTACAACTCAAAGAAACTCGCTAGGCATTTACTTGACCACGCGCTTTACACGGCTTTTGCACCGTATGAGCACCCTGAATATGTCGCAACTGTGGTTATTGAACACGGTAACGGTGGTTCAAAAGTCGGTGCGCCTTATATCCGTAAAGTACTCGACTATGCCTTTGAACATAAAAGTGGTGAGAGTAAAGATCACTCCTAGCGCAAATAACTTAAGTCGTTCCAACACATAGCGTAATAACGACAAAGCTCCACTTGTGTCACTCACAATGTGGGGCTTTCTGTTTTATGGTTCTACTCAACTAGGCAGCTAAAAGCCCCCTTCGCTTACGAGCTTCTTAATACATGCCAAGCTTCACAAAGCGTCTGGAATTTTGCGGTGTTGCCCTCGTCTCTGTCTGGATGCCACCTCAACGCCAGTTGTCGCCAACGTTTTCTAATCTCATGGTGAGTGGCGTCTAAAGGTAACTCAAACAGGTTCAACGCTCGGCTTCGATCCATATCGAGCTCAACACCGCCCACAAACTTTCTGTACCGAGTCCAAAATTCGTTCAACAGCCTTTTGACTTCGCCTTCGTCCGCTTCATAGTTAACCCAATTAATGTAGTATTCTCGAAGTGGGTCTTGATGATCGATGCTGTGACTGCTTCCGTGATAACGACCATTCATCAATTCGATGTCCATCGCTTGGACTTGGAGCCAACCTTCAGGGTGTAAGGTTTCTTGAAGCTGATAAAGCGCATTCATGATAAGGAAGTTCTTCTTAAACAACTCTTTCTCAGGCACTGCATCTAACACTGGCACAAACCCAAGGTCGTTCAGGTGAGCCGCTAATGTGTGTACTTTCCATCCGCTTGGCTTTTGCTTAAGCACTTCCATTATCGGCCAAAGCAATGGATTTTCCATATGGCAATGAAAGTTTGCTCTCAGATCTTGATGATTCGACATAGTTGACTCAGTTAGCTTCTCTGAATTAATGGATTTCTAGAACAGTGGATACTATAGGTAACCTGTTTCGCATCCGTTGCGTATCTTCTTTAATTGAAAGCGATTTTCTACGATTTGTCGAGCTTAAGGACAAACAACTTTCTACGCTTGGCTTAAAGGCACCTTTCATCGTCAAAACTGAGTACCATTTCGTTGAATACAACCATTAGGGCGTGTTGACCTTTAGCGGTTAAATTTTGTTCGAGATAAAAGCGTTTTAATCGCGGCGAGGGAGAAGTAGCCTAGTCATTCTAAGCAAATCTCCCTCAACAAAGAGTAAAACGCTTTTAGCCGAACCCTTCGGGCAGCGTTTGCTGGTCATTTCTACTACGTTATCGGCTTCTCATGTAGGCTAGCTACACATCGATGCCTCTGCCTTGTATAAATACCCAGCAACTCGCTGCAAAAATCAGCTCGAAAGATCAACACGCCCTAGTAATAAAGCCGCTCTTTTTTGGTCCGGATACAAAAAAGGTCAGCGATTTAGCTGACCTTTCACATCTATCCCAATTTTAGGGACGAAGCATTGAACTTACTAGATAACGCCAAGCTCTCTTAGACGTTCCATTAAGTATTCGTTTGCTGTGTACTTTTCAGACAGCACTACTTCTGGTTTCGGGTGAAGGAATAGAGGCAAAGAGATACGAGACTTCTCTTGGCGTTCACCTGATGGGTTGATTACACGGTGAGTTGTCGATGGAAAGTAACCACCTGATGCTTCTTGAAGCATGTCACCGATGTTGATGATCATGTTACCGAAGTCACATGGAACATCTAGCCACTCGTCATTTTGAGCTTTAACTTGAAGGCCCGGCTCGTTTGCAGCAGGAAGAACCGTCAGTAAGTTGATGTCTTCGTGTGCCGCAGCGCGGATTGCACCTGGCTCTTCGTCACCTTGCATTGGTGGGTAGTGAAGAACACGAAGCAGAGTCTGTTCACTGCCGTTGATCATTTCTGATAACGCAATAGAGAATTTATCTTGTACTTCTTTAGGAGCATGAGCTTCAACCCAACCTAGCAGCTCTTGAGCAAAAGCATTCGCACGTTGGTAGTAATCTAGAATCTGTTCTTTCAGCTGCTCAGGGATTTGGCCCCAAGGGTATACGTGAAAGTACTCTTTGATGTCTTTTACAGTGTGGCCCTTAGCAACTTCAGACACTGAAGGTGGAAAATATCCATCTTGTGTTTCAACATTAAAGTGGAAGTTCTCTTTTTCTTCAGAGATGAAGAATTGGTACCAGTTTTCGTAAATTGACTCAACAAGCTCTTTCGGGATTGGGTGGTTCTTAAGAACACCAAAACCAGTTTCACGTAGAGAGCGAACAAATTGTTCTGCTGCGTCGTCAGCAAGGTAATCGACAGTTTCCAGTTTCATGACTTTCTTTCTTGTTATGTAGTAATAGAGCGATTTTAAGGATCGCTTTGTTGTAAATCAAACTTTTGTGAAACTCTAGCAACCGTTTGTCTAGATACTGGGCGATAACGCTACTTTTCAACAAATCTGGTGATTAAAGCTCAATTAAACACTGTTCAATATTGTGTGACACTATTAAAAACTTCGACGAGAGATCTTGATATGACAATCACGCCACTTGCTCAAAATCGACCATTACTGTCATTGACGACGCTGTATCTGATTGTGTTTCTATTTTCAGCGTTTGCTCCTTCTTCAAGAGCAGTATGGATTGCCGAAATTGTCCCAGCGCTTGCGATATTGGTGGGTATTTGGTGGTTATCAACCAAGCTCACCTTCACTAAGACAGCTTACGTTTTGATGTTTATCTGGCTGATTTTGCATACGATAGGCGCAAAATATACCTTCGCGGAAGTGCCATTTGATTGGTTCAATAACATGATAGGTTCAGAACGGAATAACTTTGACCGTGTCGCGCATTTCTCTATTGGCCTTTATGCTTACCCACTCGCTGAGTACTTAATTCGTAAAAAACTGGCTCAACCGGTACTGGCATGTTTCTTTGCTCTATTTGCGATCATGAGTGTTGCTGCGGGTTATGAAATTATCGAGTGGTGGTACGCGGAGATCGCAGGTGGTGATGAAGGTATCGCGTTCCTTGGTTCACAAGGTGATATTTGGGATGCACAGAAAGATATGCTGTGTGACACCACGGGCGCAATTGTTTCGCTATTACTTCTTAAGCTTCAAGGGCGTGTCAGAGCTTACTGAGCTCAATTCTTTACTCTGAGTATCAAAAACAACGTTGAAATGCCACACACAAACCGTGCTGTGGCATTTTTAGTTTCAACATTATTTGCTCGTTACAAAATATGACTGCTTATTTCATCGTCACCTTGCCACCAACAAACTTGTAGGCTGGTGTACCTCGAACCAAGGTGTCTCGCGCAAATTCAATCCCGCATTCAGGGCACACACATGGTTTTGTCGTGAAATCTTCAACGATACGCTCCTTAAAACATTTCACGAGTGCACCTTTGCCACCTTTCCGATACTTAAAAAGCTGCGTTTTGCATTTGGCACAGAAAATCTGAACCGTCTTGGTTGGTTGTTTCTTGTTTGGTTTAGCCATAGAAGTTAATGATTGAACTCTTTATTTCTTAAGTTTAGGGGCGACAAGAACCAAGCTTATCCCAAGGAGTATAACGGTTGATGAGACTATAAATTGCATGGTGACAGGTTCAGATAACAGTAATACGCCACCAAGTGTCGCGATAACTGGAACAGAAAGCTGTGCAATAGACGCCACCACTGTATTCAGCTTTTTCACCACGTAATACCACAAACTATAACCCACACCAGAAGCCACAGAGCCCGATATAACCGCGTAAATCAAACCTTGTTCAGTGATAGACACTTGCGTTAACGCATTAGGAATCAAAACTAACAAGCTTAATGCCAAAAGGATAACTAGCGAACTGAATCCAAAGTTAGCGGTTGTCGATTGCAATGCGTTTAGCGATTTCTTTCCTGCCAATGTGTAAATGCCCCACCCAACTCCGGCCAGAGACATCAAGATGATAGAAACTAAATCAGGTGCCTGTGTCGATTCCGTTGGCATTAATAAATAAACAAGCCCTGCTACCGATAACAAACATCCGCCCCATTCAATAAGTGACATTCTGTTGCCAGAAAACAAGTGCGCGGCAATCATCGTAAATTGCACCGCGACAAACAACACCAGAGCACCAAGACCTGCGCCAAGCTCTAAGTAAGCAAACGAGAAACCAAACATATACACGATCAGTGACAATATTGATGTGAGTTGAAACTGTGATTTGAGCTTTGTGTATAGCGATGTGTTGTTTGTTAACTCACGTTTAGACTTAGATTGGGAAGATAACGTTACTAAAATCAAAAGTGTAAGCGCACCAGATAAGATGCGCACGATCGAAAAGCTCAAAGGATCAATCGTTTGATCCATTAAGGCCCAGCGACACAAAACTGAATTAGCAGCAAATGCCACCAGCGTAATAAATGTAACCATCAGAGTTTGCATCGTTTTTTCCTAAATGAGTTGTTTGGTCCTAATTGAGTTTTGTTGGATTTCAATCAACGTCAGGCTTCACCCAAACTTGGCTAAAGTCGAACCAACCTAATGCATTACATTTCGCGTTTTGCAACGTACCACATTGATCTTTATTAACGCCTAACCAGCAATGGAACATTGGAATTAATTGATTGCTTTGGACCAGTTGTTTACCTAACTGTCGTGCTGGAAATTGCTCGAATTCCCCCGAACGCCAACGGTCAATCATTTGACACCATTGGTCGAAGTCTTCTGCCGGGCTAGATTCATCAAGAAAACTGTAGTCCATTAGCCAACCGGCTAAAGCGTCGTCTCTGTTATTAGCGATACCCATAGGGTTAATCCAAACATCAACATCATCGGCGTGCGGAGGATCGGTTTCGTAACCGTAAAGATCAACATCAACGTTGTATTGCTTCAGCACCGTGACAATCGCCTTGGCAAGCGTTGGAAACATTGGGTGTTGGCATTGATACGCCAATCTTATCGTTGGTTTGGAATTTGCTGGTGGACAAACTGGCACCTTCAATTTTATGTCATACCAACCAGGTTTTATGCCATAAGCGTGCAGTACGCCCAAATCGATAACGGTCTCTTTTGGAATATGAACAAACAGATCCGCCGCATTCAACGCGTTAGATAAAAACTGTGCCCATGCAGGATCTTGTGCAATACCTTTCTTTCTATTGAGCAGTAAATACGTGCAGCCAGGATCGAGTTCTACTTCATCGCTATCGCCACGGTCGGCCATTACAGGTTTAGAGAGACTTGGGTAAACCATTGAAGAATAAGCCTCATCCACCACCCAAACTTCAACGCGATCAATTAACGGTCTGAAACCAAAGTACCCATTGAAAGCGGTTAACACGAGTTGTTTCTCGTCGTTCTTTTCAATGCGATAAGGTCCCGTTCCAATCGGTCGAATATCGTAATCTTCACCACGTAACGTGATCGGTAAAGTGACTTTGGCGACCGACTCCGTTAGCGCGAGCGGAAAATACTTGTCTGGGCGTGTGAGAAAGACATCTACAACACAATTTGCAGGTGAAGAGACATCTTTGATATGAGAAAACATGTTGAGAGGTTCGAGCGCAAGCAGTGTATCCACAACATGATTGGTTAACAGAGGCTCCCCGTTATGAAAGCGAACACCGGGTCTCAAGAAGAATCGCCATTGGTAATCGCTGATTTTTTGCCATGAATGAGCCAGATCGGGTTGGAGCTGGTCATTCTCATCTAGACGAGTCAACCCACTGAATACCTGACAAGCGATATGTTGCTCTGAACGACGCATCGATTTGGTTGGGTTAAGCATTGAAAGCGGTCGGTAATAAGGCAAACGAATAACTTGTTCGCCTTCTTGATACTGTACACCCAAGTAGTTTTGAATAACTTGGGTGAGTTTGGCAGCATTGTGATCAAGCACTGACAGCGCCTGTCCAATTTTTCCTTCCTGCAAGTAGCGTCTTGCTAGGTTCTCGCTGACATCACAACGATTCTGTTTAAAGATAAGTTGAGATAACTTCCCTCGACCAGCTGCTGGTAACCACTCTACCCACCCTTCTTCTTCAAGCTTGTTGAGTACCATTCGGGCATTACGACGGGTACAACAAAGCACATCCGTGATGTCGTCGAGTTGAACATCAGAATCTTTACCATCGAAGTATTCAAACAGGGTTTCAAATTGAACGCGAAGTCTTGGGCTGCTCATAAAGAGGAAAACTTATTCAAAGGACATTGAATTCAGTTTCCCTATTTTATGGCGTAAAATCAATATTACTGACACGATTTTATTGTGAATTATTGAGTACGACATCCTAAGATGTTATTCAATCTAAAGGGTTAAGTGCTTTTACCGTAAAAGATTACGTTACATCGCAGCCAATTTCATTGGCGATTTCACGAAGCTGCTGTTCATCGTCTAATTTTATCGACCATTTACACTCAGAACCGTTAGCGGAAATGACATTTGCCCCTTTTCCGATCAATTGAATTGCATCAACTTGAGCTTGCAAAGTGACTCTATGCTCACCATCTAAACGAACAACCAATTCATGTGCGGTTGCGATGACTTTTCCACTTTTAAACGTTATGACCATGGGCTTCTCGGGTTACTTCTTTAAATACTGATTGCTTGTTCTAAGTACTGATTACTTCTTCTAAAGACAAAACCAGCGTACGACTGCCTACTCTGTTATCGCTTATGTTTCTTCACGGCAATGGTTAAGCGGCTGGTACAAACTAAGCGTTGACGCTCATCAGTGATATTGATCTGCCATACTTGAGTAGAGACGCCCAAGTGAATAGGCTCAGCAGTACCGATGACGTGCCCTTCGCGCATTGACCTTACGTGGTTCGCATTGATATCGAGCCCAACGCAATAATAGCCTTCTGGTACGCAGAAGTTTGCTGCCAATGAGCCAAGCGTTTCTGCTAGCACAACTGATGCTCCGCCATGAAGCATACCCAGTGGTTGGTGCGTAAAATGACAAACCGGCATGGTTGCCACCAAAGAGTTGTCATTTACTTCGGTGTAAACAATGTTGAGGTGTTCAATTAAGGTATTTTTTGAGGTCGCGTTGAAGGTATCTAGGTCAACGGGCTTTTTCCAAATACTCATGTGGGTTCCTTAATTATTGATCTTGTTATCGCGTGCATAGCTTTTTTCTATATTACTGGCTGTTAGTTATCTTACAGCCCTTAGTTATTACGCAAGTTGATGTTAACATGCATAAAAACCGAATACACAGAGGATATTGTATGACGTCATGGATGAAGTTTGCCTCGCTTCTCACACTTGCAGGCCTAACCGCGTGTAGCGCTTCTCCGACAGGCAGAAACCAATTGCTGCTTTTTTCAGATAAAGATATGTCTCAGCTTGGAGCACAATCTTTTGAACAAATGAAAAAAGAACAACCCATCAGCAAAGATGCCAAAACTAACGCCTATGTACAATGCGTAGCGAACAGCATCACTCAATATATTCCTAAACAAGGTTTTAGTGAATGGGAAGTTGTTGTGTTTGATAGTGACCAAGTGAATGCATTCGCCCTACCTGGCGGAAAAATCGGTGTATACACAGGGTTACTTAAGGTTGCAGTCAATCAAGACCAACTCGCAACGGTTATTGGTCACGAAGTGGCACACGTTCTAGCGGACCACAGTAATGAGCGCCTGTCTCAGTCTAAAATCGCTAATACTGGCTTATCTATTACTAACGTCGCGTTAGGCGCATCTGAGTACAAACAGTATCAAGGTATGACGATGGCCGCGTTAGGATTAGGCGTCCAATATGGCGTTATTCTGCCGTATGGGCGAACTCAAGAGTCTGAAGCCGATGTTGTTGGTTTAGAGTATATGGCTCAAGCAGGGTTCGATCCAAACCAAAGTGTCAACTTGTGGCAAAACATGGCGAAAGCATCAGGCGGTAATCAACCGCCAGAATTGCTTTCTACGCACCCTTCCCACAGTACGCGTATTAAAGATCTGCAAGCGACGATAAAAACGCTTCCTCAATCAGGGTCACCAAAACCAAATTGCAAAGCGTAATCTAAGTAAGAATCGCCTAGCTGGTGTAAATACAAAAATGCCCTATCCATATTGGTTAGGGCGTTTTTAGTTTCTTGCTTTCTAACAGTTCAAGTGCGCTAAGCAGCTGGATAATTCCAACAACAGAAAGTCACTGGTTAAGTACCAAGAATTTGTAATGGTAGGCTTAATAGCTGGTCACCGGTCGATGCAAAATACCAGATAACACCGATCAAACTGCTCACTAAACCCACATACCAAACGAACGACACGACTTGCCCGTATTTGTCTAACGGTAACAAGTGACTGTGATGACGTCCTTTCCATTCGAACAGTATTTCAACACTACCCATAATCAATAAGAAACCAAACAGGGTTAAATTCAACTGATAACTCAATACCACGCCAGCAACGGCAGCCGCGACACACAACACAATACCAAGCACACTGTTCATCGAGAAGCTGATACTTTTAAGAACATGTCCGCCATCGAGAGGCAAAATCGGCAATAGGTTGAACAGGTTTAATAGAGCATTAAATACCGCAAGGCCGGCAAAGAACATTTCTCCAGTAGCCCAATACAGCACCATAAATACTAACGACAATATCAGGCCGAACAATGGCCCCATTATTGAGATAACCACATCTTGCCAGCGCGTATTAATCTTTTCATCGGATAACGCTAAACCACCAAGGAATGGTATCAAATAAATGCCTTTGGTCTTCATGCCGAAGTATTTCATCGCTCTAATATGACCGTACTCATGGAACATTAAACAAGCGATTAAGGCCAAAGCGAACTGAATTGAAAACAACCATGAATAGGCCGCTAAACTCGCAGAAGCAAGTACGACCTTGATTAGCTTGGCGCTTTTTAGCGCTTTCATACCAAGCGACACCAACCCAATTAGGCTAAAACGCTTCTCTGGTTTAGGAGCGATAACAGGAGTTTGTTGTTCGATATCTTTGGTGTTTCGATTGCCTTCGGTAATGGTTTGGCCATTCACCGACGCTTTATACGTCATTTCAAACGGTTGCCACTGAACGGTCGACTCAACGTGACACTGCAACATTTCATCTCCAGCGCGTAGTGTAAATTCGTGTTTTCGTGCGTCTTCTTGATCTGTGGTCGCATCTAATTGAGATACCAGAGTGTTGTCCCAATACAACTGTTGCCACCCTGCCATTGACCCTTCTAAACGAAGCGGTTTACCAAGAAACTCTATCGCGAGTAATTCCAAACTTAAATTCCAATTTAAAGACTTCTAACGAGTGTCGATATTATGCCGATTTAGCGATCGACGGTAAACATAAACAAAGTTGTTACATATTGAGCAATTGAACACTTTTTGTACCAATAGCTAACATAAACATTCTGGTCACACCTCCAACCATGGATAAAGCATTGATTGTAATTATATTATTAGTGTTAGAGTGCCGCCCCTCAAAAATATAACCTCTCAAAATAACAACTATTTCTTTGACTTTATATAAAACATGAATTTAACATACCGTTTACATTAGAGCTTCAACACCAACAATGCTCAGTGTGTTTTCAAACAATAATAATGAAATTCGATGCCCTAGGAGGGTCAAGGATGAAAACAATACAACGCTCTCTCGTTTCGCTTTCTGTGCTATTTGCATGCAATTCACTTGCGGCTGGCTTCCAAGTTGCTGAGCATTCTGCCTCAGGTCTTGGTCGCGCATTCTCAGGTGAAGGCGCTGTAGCCGATAACGCGAGTGTACTAGCGAGAAACCCCGCCGCAATGACCCTATTTGATACAGCCCAATTTTCAGGCGCGGTTTCTATCGTTGATCCAGAAGTAGATATTACTCAAAACAATGTTCCAGGTTCTGGCGGACAAAGCCAAGTATCTAAAGACGTAGCGCCACTTCAAGTCGTCCCTGCCGCATACTACATCAGCCCTATCAACGATAAATGGGCTTGGGGCATTGGTATGTTTTCTAACTACGGCGTTGCTACCGATTACCCAGATGATATTTATGCGGGTGATCTTGCAGGTGATACTTCACTAGTGTCAGTGAACTTAAACCCCAATGTGGCGTATCGAATTAACGACCAGTTTAGTGTTGGTGCGGGTGCAAACCTTGTTTACGCCGAGGCTGAACTAAATCGTCACCAAGGTTCGATTTCAAACATCACTGGAGATCCTGCCTCAACAAAACTGATCAGTATGACAGGTGAAACATTTGCATTTGGTTGGAACGTGGGCGCGTTATATGAACTGAATGAAAACAACCGATTCTCTATCGCTTATCGTTCAGAGGTAGACCTCGACTTTGATGATGGTGACTTTACTGATTACACGGGCAGCATCGTGCAAGGCAGTGCTACGACAACAACGGGCCGTTTAAAAATCACGTTGCCTTCAATTATTGAAATTTCAGCTTTCCACCAATTGACCGACCAATGGGCAATTCACTACGGGTGGCAACAAACTGGGTGGAGTAGCTTCAAAGAGCTTAAAGCGACAAGTTCAGATTGTGTAAGTGGCAAGTGTTTTAAAAAGACCGAAGACTACGATGACAATAACCGTTACTCATTGGGTGCTACTTACCAGTTGAATCAAGAGTGGACTTTACGAGCAGGTTTAGCTTATGACGAGCAAGCTGGTGAAGCGACATTAAGCATCCCTGATAGCGACCGTTTCTGGTACAGCGCAGGTTTGACTTATCAGTACAGCCCTAACCTTTCAATCGATGCTGGTTTCGCTCTTGTTCAAAGTAAAGAAGGTGATTTCACCGAAACCAATGAACTTGGTCAGGAACTTGAATTCTCTGGTGATGCAGTCGCTTACCTATCTGCAATTCAAATGAACTACACCTTCAACTAAACGGAATTAAAACATGAAAAAGTTATTTAATGTTTCGCTGCTCGCTTCAGCAATGTTTCTTGCTGGTTGTGGTGATGACTCTTCGAGTTCAGGTGCTTCAACAGCGATTCAATATGAGCAATACATTCAAGATTCACTCGCACAAGCGACGAGCATCAAGTTTCAATTAACGGGTGCTGATATTGCTGTTCCTCTTCCTAGTTTCGCGTTGATGGATGCTAGCGACGGTACACTTGGCTTGCCTACTGGCGGTGATGACACATTAACCAACCCTATTGCAGCAATGAATACAATGGATGGTTGGTCTACCTCAATGCCAATCATCATGGACTTTGAAGGCACAGGTTTAGCTGATGGTGTCGCAACTGGTGGTGTTTACCTATTAAAGCTTAGTGGCTCGCTTACTTCTGAAACACCCCCAAGTGTCGCTGGAATATTGACTCTAGGTAAGGACTTCAAGGTTATATCTAGCGCCTCAACTGACACATTCACCATTGTATTCAACGAATCTCTTGATGCTTCAAGCGAGTACGTATTGGCGCTGTCGAATGAACTAACCGATGCCAATGGTGATCCGGTTGGTATGTCACCAAGTTATGCGGCTTTGAAATCAAGTGTAGTAACCTATACCGAAGGTAGCATTGCTCAAGCGCAGCAAGTCACTCAAGGTGTTGAAAAGATCTTTGCTGGAGCGACTGCTGCAGGTGCGATTAACCTTGATACTGAAAACATCATTTACTCGACTTGGTTTACTACAGAATCTGTCGGTAGTTCCATCTATTCAACAAAAGCAGCGACTGCGTCCGCTTTAGCTCAGGGTGGAATGGCACAAGTATGGAAAGGCAGTGCTAATCCAAATAATATAGACCTATCATCTGCCTACCAAATGACATTTGGTACTACACAAGAATTGGCGATTGCATTGGCCGCGGATACTACTGTTGATACATTTATGGAGGCTTCCACTAAAGCCGCTATGTTAGCAGGTTATACGGGAGGAGCGTTAAATGGCACAGTTAACGTCACCAAGGGTAATGTAAAACTACCGTACTACTTGGAAACAGGAACAACCGAATGGAACTCGCAACCATTTGAGTCAGGCATGCCTAGCCTTGTCAAGGTGTCGTCAGCTATTGCAGACAACAATGAAAAAGCCAATATGGCTGCACAGCTTGTAAGCTTAGGTATAGATCTTACAAAGCTTGCTACAGACCCCGCAGAACAACTTAAACTTGTTGGTGCAGATCTAACTTTAAGTAACGGCAATGCATTAGACACCGAACGTGTCATCACTCGATATGCTCCCGTACCGCAAGTTAAATCACTGCAAGATGTAGAGTTTATCTTGTTTACGCCTGTAACCACTCCTAGCGCTCCAATGCCAATTGTTATTTATCAACACGGTATTACTAGTCTTAAAGAAAACGCTTATGCATTTGCTGCGAATCTTGCTGCACAAGGTATTGCTGTGATAGGCATCGATATGCCACTGCATGGAACTCGTAGCTTAGATAAAATTCCAAATGAACGTTCAGCGAATGCTAACCTATTGGCATACCTAAACCTTACTAACTTACCTGTCGCGCGTGACAATGTACGACAAAGTGTTATGGATGTGCTTGGGTTACGAGTGGCACTATCCTCTAACCAAGGTCAGGGCGCGTTCACATCAACACCTTTGGCAACTATAGATAACACAACGACCAACCACCCTAGACTATTCGGACATTCACTAGGTGGAATTGTTGGTGTTACTGCGTTAGCACAAGCTAACAAAACAATTAATGACCCTGCGGGAGATGCAATTTATGCGTTTTCATCTAGTGTAATTGCTAATTCCGGTGGTCAAATTTCAAACTTATTATTGGGGTCAGACTCATTTGGCGGCATTGTTATACACAACGTCGCGCTAGGAGGATTAGCAAGTTATGCAGCACACAACACAACAATATGTGAACCGAATAGCTACACGATGACACAGTGTGTGGATGACTTTATTTTAGACTCTGAGAATAAGGCGAGCCTCCAAGCCCTACTTGCTCAGTTCGCTTATTCCAGCCAAACGGTGTTAGATGTAATCGATCCTTATACCAATGCGGGAGATTACAGTGACACATTGCCTACACTAATACTTCAAGCTGACGGGGATGAAACTGTACCAAACGCTGTTATCAATAATCCTTTGATTGGGAACGCGCCATTTGCTGGCACTGAGCCGTTAGCTAACAAGCTTGTTTTGAACAGTATAAGTGCATCAGCTACAACTCCTTCTACGTCAGTTACTCGCGAGTTTATTCAGTTTAATGCAGTAGCTAAGCACTCAACCGCAATTGCACCTCAAGATAAAGGAACTCCTCCAGCGGATTACAATCACTACTTGGAAATTCAGAGAGAACTGGTTGATTTCTTCTCTGACAACAAGTTGGATTCAGTGTCCAACGCAGGTTCTGTATTGGAATAATAATAAGTTCTAAATGAAACCAAATGCCAGCCTAACCGCTGGCATTTTTGTTTCTGTGACTAGCTAACCTTCCCTAGTTAACCGTTTGCATAAAACTTTAAAACACAAATGGTTGATCTCAGCTAAAATTAATCAAGACAGAATACCGTACGACCTCTTTCTTTATTGTAAATAAAGTGGATAATAGCCCCGTAATTTAATACCTAATAAATGTGAGTCCATTATGTCTTCTGAAGCTACTATGCTAGAACGCTGCCAATCTAAATGTGAACTATGTGGTTCTGATTCTTCTCTTACTGCATACGCAGTACCGCCACACAGCCACGTAACAGTGGATCACGGCATCATGGTATGTGACAAATGTCTTGGTGAGATTGACGATCCTAAAGATATCAACCACTGGCGTTGTCTGACTGACAGCATGTGGAGCCAAGAAGCGCCAGTTCAAGTAACAGCATGGCGTCAACTTACTCGTCTTAACTCTGAAAGCTGGGCTCAAGACGCGCTAGACATGATGTACCTTGAAGAAGAAACGTCAGTTTGGGCACAAATCGGCATGTCTGCTGATGATAAGCCACTTGACGTGAACGGCGTTGAACTTAAAAAAGGTGACGACGTAACAGTAATCAAAGACCTGCCAATCAAAGGTACTAACCAAGTGATTAAGCAAGGTACTGTTATCCGTGGCATCAGCGTTGGTGACGATCCTAAGCTTGTTTCTGGTAAAACAAACGGCGGTCAATCAATGTACGTAATCGCTGAGTTCTGCCGTAAGAAGTAATTCTTCTTTTCGCTGAGCAAAATCTAAAAGGCGCTAATGAATAATTAGCGCCTTTTTAATATCTCAAATTTTCACGACTTAAAACTATCAATAAGTTGCTCGCGGTACTCTTTAATAACCGACACCAAAGAGCCTTTGATACCACTGACTTGTTTCGAGTGCGGACACCACAACGCGAATCCAAATTTGAATCCTTCCACCATTTGCGCAGAGTGAATGGGCTCTATTGAATGTTTTGAAAATTCAGAGTCGGAAAAAAAAGCCTTAGGAAGAAGTGCCCATCCAAAACCCTCTTCAAGCATTTTGATCATTAACGAAAGCTGATCGATCTCCTCATAGTCAGAGCTTACGATAATCTTTTCAGACATCCCTTCATCAATCAGAGACTTCAATACGAACTGTTTAGAGTTCCTAAGTGCGACTAATACTTCTTCTTTATCGATATGTGAGAGTTCTCCCCCTTTCTGTCCGAACGGATAGAACTCAAAATGCCCAAGGAAAGTAGAATCAAAACTATGCATCGCTCGGCTATTGTGTGCATTCACAAGTCCAAAGTGATATTCGCCACTTTGTATTCCTTGTTTTATTTCGTTCTTATTCCTAACCAGAAAGTTCACTCGCATCATTGGGAAATCGTGCTTAAGTCGTTTTCGTATATCGACCAAAACACGTTGTGGAACGAAACTAGAATACGCGATTGTTATTTTCTCTAACCCACCATAAGAGAGGCTCAACGCCACTTTGTCAAAAGTACGAGCTTGCTCAATCGTCTGTTTTGCGTAGTGATAAAGGAGGTGCCCGTCCTCCGTTGGTTCAACAGAGCGCCCGACCCTTTCAAAAAGACTCACCGCAAGATGATCTTCCAAGTTTGTAATCACCTGACCCACGGTCGTTCTGTGCTTGTTAAGCTTTACCGCCGCCTTGCTAAATGACCGCTGTTCATAGACGGTCACAAACGCGAGAAGTTGTTCAATACTAAAGTTCATTTTGATGTGCTTACTTTCTTAGTCATGCATACGAGATAAAAACATCTACTGCATCAGAATAATAATGATAAAAAGACAGCGCAAACGTAACTACTGATTTGTACCTTTGCTGCCTATCCTTCCTAGTATATACCTAAACCTGTCTGGATTTGATGGATCTGATCCTCTATATACGATTATTAACATTGCCATAGTTCCTTTATCGTTACCTTCTTAAAACGATAGAGACAGGCCCATGAACACAATGCCACATGAACTCGTGTGGGGTGAGATCTACTTCCCTCCTTTACTATTGGTTATCGCGTTAGCTTATGTATTGACGATATTGACTGGCTCAATCGCGACAAAACTTGGGCTACATAAATATGTCGCTTTTCCTGCAATTGCCGAATTAAGCCTAATCGTGATTTTCGTCGGCGTTATCGGTCAATTCATTACCATCTTCTGAGGCATTCACCTTGATTAAACGTTATCTCATCACGCTAGTACTGGTCATTGCCGCAAGCTCTGTGGTTTATAGCTATTACCAATCTTATTCGAGTAATCCCTGGACTAGAGATGGTCAGGTCAGCGCTTACATTGTTTCAATTACTCCCCGAGTTACAGGGCAAGTGACTAAAGTCCATATTGAGGACAACTCACAGGTGGCTAAAGGCGACTTGCTGTTTGAGATCGACCCAAGCATTTACCAAGCGGCCTACAATAAAGCGTTGGCGACACAGAAACAGGCTCGCGCGCTCTTAGCAAAAGCTAAAAACGAAGAGCAACGCGCGTTGAACTTAGAAAAGAGAACACCTGGCGCTATGCCAGTGCTGACATTGAATAACCTGAATAACGCGGTTGAGACAAATGCAGCTAACGTTGCACTAGCAAAAGCCAACGTTGAAGAAGCGCATTTAAATCTTGAATACACCAAAATGTACGCGCCAACCAACGGTTACATCACGAATTTAAACCTACGAGAAGGCTCTCAAGTCGTCGCCAATACACCGGTAGTTGCGCTGATCGATGAAGACAGTTTCTGGATCGAAGGCTATTTCAAAGAAACTGATCTGGTGAATGTTGGCCCTAACGACAAAGCGCTTGTCACTCTTATGATGCACAACAATATTCAATTAGAAGGCCATATCAAAAGCATTGGCTTTGGTATTGCAACACAAGACGGCAGCACAGGTAATGACCTTCTTCCTAACGTGAACCCAAACTTTCAATGGATTCGTCTTGCTCAACGTATACCAGTCAAAGTAGAGCTTGATAACGTGCCTGAAGACTTACAACTTCGTGTTGGCATGACAGCTTCACTCAAAATAATCAAATAGTTGGATGGCTTTTATGTTCAGTGCATCAACAAAAGAAGCCATTAAAGCGGCTCTCGCTATTGTTATCTCTATCTGTGTTGCGTTGTGGTTTCAATGGGAGAAACCTTATTGGGCGGCAATTGCGGTTGCGGTCATGGCACTGAACGAGAGCTTTGCTCATTCAATAAACAAAGGTCATAACCGATTAATGGGCACCTTATTAGGGACTGGTTATGCCTTTTTCTTGATTGCGATGTTTTCTCAGGACCGCTTTCTATTTCTGATGTTTTTCACCTTATTTCTCGGTACATGCATCTTCATGTCGAGTGATGAAAAATACGGTTATGTCTTTTCCATAGGCTTTGCAGTTTGCTCCATCATCTCTTGTATGGGTGGATTCGATAACCAAATTACATTCTATTTTGCAGTGCTTCGAATACAAGAAACTCTACTTGGCGTTATCACCTTCTCGATTGTTTATCGTCTGATCTGGCCTGTAAACACTGAGCAGAACTTTGTACAACGTTTTGAAACAAGCAGAGAAACACTCATAACAGCAATGAGCGATACCAATAACCTTGATATAGAAGCCCTAGAATCCAATACCGCTAATATTGAAAAGCTCTATCAACTGTTGGATTTGCCGCTCACTGGCAGTTATCACCTAAAAGAAAATATTCACGCATGGCGTTTACGAATCAATGAGATGGCGCATATTCAAGAGCGTCTGCTTGAGATCGCCTCGGGTGAACTGACTCAAACTATTGATTGGGTCGCTCTCACCCAAAAAATGGAAAAACTGGAGTTAATGGCACCAAACACGTCACTAATTGATGATGTGCCATTTGTAATGAGTGAGAAGAAAAACGTTTCTTGGCACCATGAGCACCGTACGTTTGTTCAACACCTTAATGAAGATGGGAGAAAAGTCTTACAAGGTGTCTCGATGTTCGTCACGTCGTTATTGGTTTGGATATACCTGCCTGTACCGGGTGGTTTTATTTTCCCGATGATTGCTGGCATATTTTCTTCAATGCTTCCAACTATGCCGCCAAGTGTTATTAAGGATGCGTTTTTTGGTGTCATTGGAACGGGCACGGTTATCTTGCTTCAATATATCTTTATCATGCCGATGATGACTGAATTGTGGCAATTGGCGTTGTTCTATTTCATCAACAGCATAGTGATATGGAAAGTGTTTGCGACACCTAAACTTATGGTGCATCGAATACTTGGTATAAACCTGCTGGTCGTACTGACATCTGGCGCGCTTAATCTAACACCGGTTTATCAGATTCAAACACCATTGCTAATGTTAACCACACTGCTCATCATTTTGATGATAGGCAAATTATTTACCGACCTTTTTAGAGTCAAAAGTATCGCTTAGTCTCGTTACGCGGATTCGCTTAACTTGGGATTAGAAAAACAAAAAAGGCGCAATTAAGCGCCTTTTGAATGTCTATTGTTTACCGAGTCATATAGCTCGCTGACTCATATAGTTTACTGACTCAAGATCAGTTGTTGTTTAGCCACACATCTTGGTTTTGTGGAGCTTTCTTCTTCTTTTTCTTCTTGCCTGTACCAGCCGGTGGCGCAACAGGTTTTAGTGCAGCGATAAGTTCAGCTGTCGCTTCTTCATCCACTTCAAAGCCTTCAATTTGCTCACGCTCAAGACGAATCTTGTTCTTCTTCTCGATGATTTTGAAGTGGTGGTAATCTTCGTGATCGATCAGAGATAGTGCAAGACCAACCTCGCCTGCACGACCACTTCGGCCGATACGGTGCATGTAGTCTGATGGGCTACGCGGCAAGTCAAAGTTGATTACCACAGGAAGCTTCTCAATATCCAGACCACGTGCCGCGATGTCTGTCGCGATAAGAACATCAATCTCGCCAGATTTGAAATCTTCTAGGATACGAGTACGTGAACCTTGCCCTTTATCGCCGTGGAATACTTCTGCGATGATACCGCGCTTGTAAAGCTTGTCTGCTAAGTGTTCACAGCTGTTCTTCGCATTAACGAAGATCAGAGCTTGGCGCCATTCGTGTTGTTGAATTAGGTGTGCGAGTAACGCTGTCTTGCGACCTTTTTCTACTTCGAATACACGTTGAACCAGTGTGCTCGCATTGGCACTTTGAAGTTGAACTTCAATTGGATCGCTTAGAAGTTCGTGAGTCAGCGTTTTAACTTGCTCTGGGAAAGTTGCAGAGAACAACAAGGTTTGTTTCTTGTTCGGCAAGAGCTTCAAGATTGCATCAAGTTCTTCGGTAAAACCTAGGCTTAGCATTCGGTCAGCTTCATCAAGCACTAACGTTTTTACTTTGTCTAGCTTGATAGCGTTGCTTGAAATAAGGTCAAGCAGACGACCCGGTGTTGCCACCAAAATATCAGTGCCGCCACGTAGCGCCTGCATCTGAGTGTTTACCGATACACCACCAAACACACAAACCGTTTTAATCGCGCCATTGAAATGCACAGCGTAAGACTTAACGCTGTCAGCCACTTGCTTAGCAAGTTCACGAGTAGGCACCAGGATAAGGCCAGAAACAAAGTTACCTTTGCCTGAACGACGGTCCAGAGGGGCATCTTCATGAATCTTTTGTAACAGTGGCAGTGCAAATGCTGCGGTTTTACCTGAACCGGTATTTGCGCCTGCAATTAAATCGCGTCCTGCTAACACACTTGGAATAACTTGCGCTTGGATAGGCGTTGGCTGTTGGTATTCAAGCTCAGATAAACGAGCCATCAAAGGAGAGATTAAGCCAAGATCAGAGAAGTTGGTTGGTGTAGTGGTGTTAGTCATTAATTGCAGGAACTCAAAGCTAAAATAATAGCGCGCTATATTAACGTATTTCAGCAGTATTACGTAACTAAATCGCCCTTTCGCTTCTATTTCACCGATTAATACCCATCAGAAACCAAGTTATTGATGTGAGAACCTCGATACTCGCCGTACCTAATTCGTTTAAGAATATTCTAGCTACGCAATTGTCGTGGTTGGCAGTTAGTTTAGCCACCCTGCTACCGTTTGTTCCGGTGTATATGAGTTCGGCTCGGTCAACCAAACGGCTACTGCGTCTGGTGTTGCCACGAGTGGCTCGAAATTGATATTAAATTGCCATTCAGACTCACCACGTTGGTAACCGTCGTAAACCACGACAAAATCATGCTCGAGTTTCTTACCCCTGTTCTCGCCCGCCTTAACACTGGTGACTTCGTTCATCGCCAGTAAAGCTATATGAGCAACATAATCGCCTTTACCTTCGTAACTTACGCTGAACGTATCGCCTTTATGGTTGACCGTTAGCTTGGGGTTATTTTGTTGTTTAAGCGAAGGTAACGTTCTGTCTAACCAGTTAAAGTAACCGCGCCACTCTTTTCCATCGACAACAAAGCCCGGCGTGTAAACCCCACTTGTTAAGCCGTAAGCTTTATACAGTCGTTGCTTCTGACTGAACGCCTTACTCGCGAACTTGTCGCCCCAACCTAGGTAATCCCAATAATCGACGTGATAGGCAAGCAGAATGATTTTTGTCCAAAGTTTGGGATGGTCTTCAAAAGTACTTAGGTAAGCATCAGCAGGTGGACAACTTGAACAACCTTCAGATGTGAAGAGCTCGATAACCTGTGCGGGCTGGCCTTGATTACTCCAGGTTTGTGCAAGCGACACTGAGGAATAGAAGCCGATCGGTAAGGCAAATAAACAAAATTTGATCAATGATGAATTGCGTTTGGCGTGTGACATACCGAGATCCTTGTACAAAGCGAATTGAATGACGCTCAAATACAGACCGTGATGCCTAGGTTTTTCTTTCAGGTGCTCAGTTTACGAAGAGGTAGAGTTTATTTCAGATACAAAAACGCCAGCTTTAGAAGCTGGCGTTTTCTTAAAATTCTATATTTACATGTTAACGCTGAGATTAACGGTTAATACCGATATCGCGTTGCATGTGACCAGATAGGTCGCTTGCGTAGTAACTACGTGGAGAGTTGTCTACGAAAAGAATATCGAAAATGTGTGCAATCAATCCTTTGAAGTTAACCGAGTAGGTCTTCTTATCCATAGAGTTAGGAACAGCGATAGTATTCATTTGTACTGCTTGAGCCATGATTGCCTCTCTATAAATTTATTAATGTGTTTCGTTCTGATGACAAGAATAATAGGTGATCTTTTGCCGGTTAAAAAATGACTAAAATTAGATTTTGGGATTAGTTTTTCTAATAAAACAAACCATTAACAATACCACAAGATAGATATGCAGACTATGTGAGTATAAATTCAATGTAGTGTTTAAATCATGCATTTAGTACAAATATCCCGCAAACAACAGTGGCCAATGTCACAAAAAATTTACATAAATAAATTTTCCACTTCATCAGCCACGTGTTCATTATCGAATTTTCGATAAGTTATATTTGTTTTTAATTTACTTGTTCAATGCCTGGCTTCTTCGCATAAACCGACGCTATAACCGCAATCGTCATAGTCGAAATCAGCACAGCAAGCGACCAATAAGTTGGGATAGCCCACTCACTGTCAACCAATAGCATTTTCACACCGATGAACACCATGATGAATGCCAGTGCCGGTTTCAAGTAGATGAACTTGTCCATCATACCTTGCAGTACAAAATACAACGAACGAAGGCCAAGTAACGCAAATACGTTTGCCGCTAATACCAAGAACGGTTCTTGTGTTACCGCAAAGATCGCAGGTATAGAGTCCAATGCAAACATCACGTCCATCACTGCGATCGCACCGATGACCAACATCATTGGAGTGAATGCCCATTTAGCACCCTGTTTAACCATTAATGCAGGGCCATGGAAATCCTCTGTTACCGGCATCACTTTACGAAGTAGCTTTTCAGGCAGTGTATTCACACTCTCTTCTTCGCCCTTGTCTAATGCCAGCTTAATACCCGTACCAATCAAGAACGCAGCGAACACGTAAAGTACCCAGTGGTATTCCGCCAATAGCTGTGCGCCTAGTGCGATCATAATTGCACGAAGCACCAATGCACCAATTACCCCCCAAAGAAGCGCACGAGGTCTTAGATGCTCAGGAACTTGGTATTGAGCAAAGATCATCGCAAAAACAAACAAGTTGTCTACGCTAAGGGATTTTTCTAACAAGTAACCCGTAATGAATGACACGGTTGCTTTTTGCGCTGTGTAGTCACTATTCGGCGCATAAATGTCCCAAAATAGGTAAATCGAGCCAGCAAACAAAAACGCAAGTACAAACCAGAATACACTCCAGATTGCCGCTTTCTTGATAGTAACGTTGCCGCCACGAGTCTGATAGATATCAATAGAGACGAGAATAACCGTCAGCAGGAAAAAGCCCGCATAAGTCGTCATGATTGGCGATGAAAAAAAGGATTCACTATTTGTAGATAATAGAGATTGAGTTGAGTTCATTATTCCTCCGGGCGGAAGAACTGTACAAAGACCTTCCGCAAACAAAGCATATCAAGTTCCATTACGGATCTTGACTGTGATTGCGTTGGTCTCGTTGAAGTGAAATATGGGATTTCACCTTTACATACCGGATAGACTCTTGGCCTAACGAGATGACGATATGTAAACTTGCGCTAACTACTCCCCAAACGCGTGGATAATAATCCTCTGATTGTGTTTCGTCTATATAAATTTGCACGGAAAAAGCAAAAAAGGAGCAATCTGCTCCTTTTTTATTTCTTCCACTTACGCTTGGTACAGCGTGTATTGATAATAAGAATACTGCGGCTGTTCAAAAGCTAGTCTTATCCAGCGCGCAGAACCATTACAAACCTGTAGTAGGCACCAAATACACTAACGCTGACCAAACTGACACCCAACCGACAACCGCTACCGCATCTAACCAATCTTTCTTATCCATGCATATCTCCACAAGTAGGCGACCTGCAGAGATAAAGCATAAACAATGCCAATTTTATAAATAACCCAACGTAATAACATTAAGCATCAGCATCAGTTGTGGTTATCTAAAACACTCCATGCAATTCAACGGTTCATTGAGTTGAAGCGACTCTGGGTGGTCTTGCAGAAACTCGATGAAGCAGTCTGCCATAGAGTCAGTGGTTACCGTGCCATCACCGATCATATCCAACACAGCGTTATAGCCCTCTTTCCCTTTCATTGTGTAGGCAGACGACGCGCCACGGTATATGCGGTTGCGAGAAACAGCTTGCCAACCTGAATCATCAGAGTGGATTTCTAGATGGTGAATCCTGTGCCCTAAAGGCGCTTCTTTGTGGTAACAAAACCTTAGGTTATGCGTATAAGGAAAGCTGCCTGAACCTGTGCCCACGACACCATTATCAATCGCGTTATTGATTGCACCTTCAAGCATACCAGCGATCGTTTCACCTTTTACTTCATACACACCAATGGGTACGGCAAACGGTAGTAGTTTTCCGGCAATATCGGCAACAGAAACATCGCCGCTATTCAGTGAATTTCTAACACCACCGGCGTTGTGAATGGCAAAGTCAACCTGATGCCCTTTCTTATTCATTAGATGGTGAAATGATTGAGCAACCAAAGGGGCTAGTTGGCTCGGACCTTTATCATCTGGGATACGTACATGGCGAAGTTTAGTGGCTGCATGAGCAATCACTTGCTGCTGAAGCTTTCGTACTCGCGGCTGGTATTTATCCGTCAGAATGCTCTGCAGTTCAGGATCTTTCTTACACACTGCGATATTGAGGTGATTGTTCAAAAACTCACACGCCATATCATGAGCATCGTCTTGCCCTACTTCACTCAGTTTCGCGTCTATAAAGAGTCGACGGCCTAATAACAGTTCGTTTTTACCATTGAAGTGCGTCACTTTACCTTGAGAATCGAACTCAATTTCGCAGTGTCCTAGGCTCATGGCGTGGAAACCCGCTTGGACAACATAGGTATCGCCAATTTTCACACCGTATTCATCATCTTTAACTAAGCCGATATCAGAGAAATCACCTTGTAAGCGATGACTATGACCACCAACGATGACGCCAATACCTGTTACGTTGGCTGCTAACTCTAAATCAGCCTCGTAACCAAGATGACTAAGTAACACAATCTTGTTGATGCCTGCTTGATGGATTTGCTCAATGGTCGATTTAGCTGTTTCCAAAGCATTTTCAAACGGTGTATCGATATCTGGGTTAGCGATGCCTGCCATCTTGTCGATGCTTAAGCCGAATATTGCGACCTTCTCGCCATCAAACTCTTTCGTTATAAAAGAAGCACTTCGTGTTTCAGGCAGATAAGGCTTAACAATGTCGTTGTCCGCTAGCGTATGAGTTTTTTTGATATCCTCATTCGATAGATTCCAGTTACCAGCCAACAGTGGGAATTTGATTCTTTTCGCGAAAATCGCAACGGGCTCATTACCCATGTCTAACTCGTGATTACCGAGCGTCATGGCATCTATATTAAGGGCATTCAACAAATCGGCGTTGGCTTTTCCTTTGAATAAAGAAAAGTACAAAGTGCCCTGGAAGCAGTCGCCAGCGTGCAGGAATAAGGTTCCAACCTTCTGACGCTGGGCATCTTGTTCTATTTGTTTGAAGCGTGTTGAAATTCGAGCAAAGCCACCAGCACTGACATAAGGTTCAATGATGTGGTTGTTCATTTTAAGTGATAGCTGTAACGAGGTTGGTTCAAAGTATGAGTGGGTGTCGTTGATGTGTGCCAACACTATTTTTGTCGGCTTATTCTTTTTAGTCATATTTTCTTCTCTCTTTGTCCCTTCATACTAGGTCGAGAATCATGACAGAATCGTGAATTTTATGAAACTGCACTGCAAAAAAATACTCGAGATAGATCAAAAATCTCATTTTGCACCGTATTAATAAACAACGGGTTTTGTGACAGGTGAGCATACCGGATTTGGATTTTTCGATTATGATTAAAGATATCTGTTAGCTTTCAAATAATTAGCAGAGCCTTCCGTTAGGAGTAAGCCTATGCAACTAGAAAGAATCGAGATTTCTGGCTTTCGAGGTATCAAGCGCATGTCACTCGCGTTTGACGAGCTAACCACACTTATTGGTGAAAATACTTGGGGTAAGTCTTCATTATTGGATGCCCTTTCCGTCGTTCTGCCCTCAGACGGTGTGCCATATCACTTTGAAATGACCGATTTTCATGTCGATTACTCAGTTTCACATCCACAGTCTCAACACCTTCAAATTGTTCTCGCTTTAAAAGCTAACGAAAAGAGCGAACTTAACGCAGGTCGTTATCGCAAACTCAAACCTATTTGGGTTCAAGATGAGTTTGGCGTATTTCGCATCTATTACCGAATCAGCGCGACGTTAGAACAGTATGAGACAACCACACACTATGCATTTCTCGGTTTGGACGGTAATCCGCTCAAGCTTCATCATTCTGAAAAGCTAGCTCAAGAATTAATGACCTTACATCCCGTCATCCGTTTGCGTGATGCAAGGCACTTTGATCGTCCTTTCAACGGCAAGTCCCTTAACCACAATGCTCACCTGCCTAGTAATGTTCACGCTAATAACAGTCACGCTAATAATGCAAATTCAAACGGGAATCATCACGCTAGCAATGGAAATGGCACAAACGGAAACGGTGCCAATAACGGTAATGGTCGCCAAGCAAGAATAGAAAAACGAATCGACAACACATGCCGTCGTCTAATGGCGATTCCTGGTCATGTTAATAAAGGTGAAATGCGCAGTAGCCTAGAGTCGATGCAAAGTTTGATTGAGCACTATTTTTCTTTCAAAAGTACTTCTCGTCGTAACCCTAGAAAACAGCGAGACGGATTGCTTTATTCTGCGGGTGCCAATGATCAGAGTATTCATCAACTCGTCGAAGAAACCAAAAATAAACAAACCCGCTTATTATTCATGGGGTTACTTAACGCTTATCTACAAGCTAAAGGGCCAAACGACTTAAGACGATGTGCACGCCCTCTTTTGATCCTTGAAGATCCAGAAGGTCGATTGCACCCAACACACTTGGCAAGAGCTTGGAGCTTGATGCAGAAGTTGCCCATGCAGAAAATCCTCACCACCAACAGTGGCGACCTACTTGCGGCGGTCCCACTTCAATCGATTCGTCGCTTGGTTCGTCAGTCAGATAAAACCATCGCCAATCAACTCAACATGAACCATTTCAGTAAGGATGAACTTCGTCGAATTGGTTTTCATATCCGCTTCCACCGCTCTGGGGCACTGTTTGCTCGCTGTTGGCTATTAGTCGAAGGTGAAACCGAGGTTTGGTTGTTCAATGAACTTGCCAACCAATGTGGCTATAACCTAGCCGCGGAAGGTGTGCAAATTATAGAGTTCGCTCAATCGGGGCTTAAGGCGCTGATTAAGGTCGCGCAAGAGTTTGGTATTGATTGGCATGTGGTGACTGACGGCGATGCCGCTGGTAAAAAGTATGCCGCGACAGTGTTATCGAAGCTTGGTAATGATCAGGAAAGACATCGACTCACGGAACTGCCTGATAAAGATATCGAGCATTACCTTTATATGAATGGGTTTGAGAGCTTTTTCCGTGACATGGTTAAGATTCCATACGATCACCCTATCCCTCCGAAGAAAGTGGTTGCCAAGGTATTGAAGAAACATGCAAAACCCGACCTTGCACTCGCCATTGTTTCTCATTGCGAGAATCAAGGACAAGAATGCATACCGCTTTTATTAAGATGGACATTAAAACGCGTGATCACCATGGCGAACGGAAATACCTAAGCATAATTTGTCTTATAGATACTATCAGTTGCTCTACTGATGAAATATTTAGCTAGTCGCCTCAACCAAAAAAGGCACACCAAACGGTGTGCCTGTATAAATCGATATACAAATTAATTGGGGGTTATCTTGCAAGAGTTCACAGTGACTAGCTAAGGTTAGGTTAACGAATTAAGCCTTTGCCTGTTTAGCGTGTTGTTCAACAACTTCCGAAGATTGAGTCGATTTCTCGTGAAGCCATAGCCCCGTTGCTTTCATTAAGTATCCAAATACACCACCAAGCAGTAAAGATGGTACTACAAGTTGCCAATCGCCACCTGCAGCAAACGTCGCACAGCAACCGATGAAGGTTCCTGGGATATAACCTAGCCACGCTTGTTTCGCTTGAATACACATAAAGAAAGCCACAATAGCAGTAATCATGTAGCCTAAAATCTCTAACCCTGCGAAGGTTGAGCTTTCGATAATCACCATTGCCCAGAATACGCCTGTCATGTTGGTCAATAGGCTACCTGCTAGTCCTTTAACGCCGCCAGTTGGCGAAGCAAAGTAACTGGTGCAACCTAAGAAACCTGCCCATGACAATAAGCCGAAAGAGATAGCAATCCATCCCCATAGACCTGACAAAATACCTGTTGTTAATGAAATCGCGACTAATGTACTCATACTATTTCTAAAGCCTAATTACGTAATTGTCCGCAACCGGATTTAGCCTCACTTAAAATCAAGTAAGCATACTATGGGAAGATAGCCCTTATTTAGCCGATCACGATCACATTAATAATGTATGCGAACATGTATTTATCACCATATAGAGACCGAAATCGCTTATTCAACACATTTAGTTATTAGCATTGGTGTTGAATAGTGACTAAAGAACCGACCGTTTGCCTTTCATCATGCGCTTACCTTCACGCTTGATACATTCAGCAAGTGGGTTCTCTGCCATGTCAGCACGCCAAATAAAGGACAAGGTTCTTTCCATTTCAAGCTCAGGAACATTCAACGTCACCAGTTGACCTGACTCAACAAACTGTTCGACATCTAGATAAGGTAAACACGTTAAATATGGGCCGTTTGCAACCAAACTTCTTAAAACAGGAACGTGTTCATACTCTCGCCAAACATCGAGATCGCCAATTAAATGATGAATAGAGCTATCAAAAACTTTGCGAGTACCCGAACCATGTTCGCGTAATACCCACTTCGCTTGTTCTAACTGTGCCAAGCTTACTCGTTCACGCTTCGCAAACGGGTGATGGGCCGACGTAACAACCGTTAAATGGTCAGTACACCACACTTCTTGGTGAACTCGGTTGTCATCACAACGACCTTCGATAACGCCCAAGTCATATTGATAATCTAATACACCATCAATGACTGCGTCGGTACTTTGCACGCCAAGCGAGATTCGCATCTCAGGAAAGTCGTTATCAATAATACTGATGAGATCCGGAACGAGGTGTTCCGCTGGAGTTTGGCTAGCACCTAATTTGAGTTCGCCACTCAACAAATGCTGCTCGTAAAAACCCATCTCAATTTGCTGCGCATCTTGCAGTAAACGTTTCGCTTTTGGCCTTAACCACATGCCCCAATGAGTCAGGGCCATTTGCTTGCCCTGCCTTTCAAACAAAGGCCTGCCGAGCATTTTTTCCAACTGTGCAAGAGACATACTTGTCGCCGACTGAGTCAACGCCAATTTGTCTGCTGCCTGACTAACGCTCCCGGAGTCTGCTACTGCATCAAATACCGCGAGTTGCTTTAATGAATAACGCAAAATTCATCCTTAATGCTTTTAATTATTTGTGTCCTGATGCTCGTTTTTTATAAAGCCGATGAGCAATCAATTTCATTCTACGCGTAACCAAATCTATATCAATAAATTTGATGTGGTTTCTAAAAATTATCAATTTTACCTCTACCCCTCAACGCCCTAATCTGAAATGGCAGGACACAACGAGCCCTGCAAAACATTACTGATTAACCAAGTCATTAACACTAGGAATTACACATGACGGATTGTTCAAGGGGGGGATATGGCAACCAGCACTTCTGAAAATCATCAACTGTTCTCACCAACAGAAATGATGGCGGAAGCAGAGAAGTTTGCATTAAGTAAAGCAAATAAAACCAGCAGCATGACATTGAGTTTGGCAATCATGGCTGGCGCATTCATCGGGCTTGCTTTTCTATTCTACATCACGGTAACCACGGGCAGCGCTGATGCTGGATGGGGATTAAGTCGCTTAGCCGGCGGTCTTGCCTTCAGTATGGGTTTGATCTTGATTGTGATTTGCGGTGGTGAGCTATTTACCAGCTCAGTGTTATCGAGCATCTCATGGGCTAACAAGCAAATCACCTTCACTAAGATGCTGTCTATCTGGGGCAAGGTGTATGTCGGCAACTTTATCGGTGCCATGTTCCTATTGGCTTTGGTAAGCGCTGCAGGCTTGTATCAACTGGATGGCGGGCAATGGGGCTTAAACGCTCTAAACATTGCTCAACACAAGCTGCACCACAGCCCAGTTCAAGCGTTTGCTTTGGGTGTGCTTTGTAACTTGTTGGTGTGTTTAGCCATTTGGTTAACGTTCAGCTCTGCTAACGCAATGACCAAAGCAATGATGACCGTGTTACCCGTTGCAATGTTCGTAAGCTCAGGCTTTGAACACTGTGTGGCGAATATGTTCATGGTTCCTCTAGGCATCACGATTCAAACATTCGCCCCGGAAAGCTTCTGGATGCAAATCGGCGCAACACCAGCGCAGTACGCAGACTTAAACGTCATGCAATTTGTCACCGCAAACTTAATACCAGTGACAATCGGCAACATCGTAGGTGGTTCAGTATTGGTCGGCTTAGCCAACTGGAGTATCTACCGTCGCCCACAACTTAAAGCAGCAAAAATTACTGCTATCACACAAACAACAGAAATTACGTCAGTTAAGGAAATTACTATGAACACAGCAACTACTATCAAGCAAATCATGAACACTCAACCAATTACACTGAGCGTAGAAATGCCAACATCAGTCGCGATTGATACACTTTTAGACGCGCAACTTGTTAGCGCTCCTGTTTGTGATGTTGAAGGCCGTCTAGTGGGTATCTTCTCTGTTCATGACGTAATGGTTGACCTTTGGTGCCAAGATTACATCCCAACTAAAGGCCAAAAAGTCGTAGACCTAATGAGCCGTGATGTTGTGGCAATCGATGCAAACGACAAGCTAGTAGACGTTGCTGAGTTCCTATGCATCGACAAAGAGCAACTGTACCCGACGACAAGCATGGGCTTCGCAACTCGCCTGACATCTCTTTCTCTAGAAGAGCGTGCAAAAGCGATGAAAGTTAGCCAACCACATATGCTTCCAGTGTTAGAAAATGGCGTAATGGTGGGTGTGTTGACTCGTATTGAAGTAATGCAAGCACTGCGTCCAATCTACGGTGACCGACTAAACGTGGTTCCTAAAGCTGAACTAGAAACGGCTTAACTAATCTTAAGGTGAACTATTAGGGATTAGTAGTTCAATTAGATAACTCAGTCATGGCAACGTTGACTGGCTAGAGGCAAATGGTGGCTTTTAACGTACTAAACGGTTTGACACAAAACAGACCTAAACACGTTGCCATTTATCTCAATAAAAAAGGCGCAAAGTGAAAACTTTGCGCCTTTCTCTATTTCTAACTGCTGACCTATTTAGTATCGACCAAAATTTTGATGTCTCTAAAAAATGTTGATACCTGTCAGAAAGCTAGAAAGCTAGAAAGCTAGAAAGCTAGATTACTTCTTTACGCCTTCAACGTGTAGATCCATATCTACATAGCTTGAAGCGCCCATTACTGGAATGTTGAAGTCAGCAAGCTCTAGACGAGTTGTACCAACGAAACCTGCACGCTCACCGCCCCATGGGTCTTGACCAGCACCGATGAATTCAGCTTCGATAACGATAGGCTTAGTCACACCGTGAAGTTTCAGATCACCCATAACTTCAAGTTTGCCGTCACCTTTATCAACCACTTTTGTGCTGTTGAATGTCGCATCAGAAAACTTACCAGCATCGATGAAATCACCGCTACGGATATGCTTATCACGCTCTGCGTGGTTTGAATCAAGGCTTGTAGTATCAACCGTTACGTTTACTGTAGACGCTTCAACGTTGCTTTCATCAAATGAGAAGTCACCTGAGAATGTGTTAAAACGACCTTGGATAAAGCTGTAACCTAGGTGGCTAACTTTAAAGTTAACTGAAGCATGCGCACCTTTTGTATCAATCACGTAATCAGCGGCGTTCGCAGCGAAAGGCATTGCCATTGCAAATGCTAATCCTGTAGCGATAATTGACTTTTTCATTTTGAAGCTCCTATCATTTTTCGTAGCGTATCGTCTTTGTCGATAACGTGGTGTTTTATCGCCGCTAAGGCGTGCACTGATGCCATGATGATCAGTACCCATGCAGCATAGTAGTGAATCGTTCCTGCGAGATCAGATTGGTTTGCAAACAGTTCACCCATACTTGGTACAGTGAACCAATTGAATACGTCGATCCCGCGACCATCTGATGTTGAAATCAAATAACCTGAAATAAATAAAACTGCTAAGTTAATGTACATAAAGCCGTGAGCGATCTTCGCTGCTACAACTTCATAGCTTTTACCTTCCACTTTAGGTGACGCGGTAACTAGCTTCCAAACCAAGCGGATAACGGTAACAGCAGCCAAAAGAATGCCTACCGAGCGGTGGTAGTCTGGTGCTGTTTTGTACCACTCGCTGTAGTATGAAAGATCAACCATCCACAGGCCTACACCAAACAAACCAAATATCGCGAGTGCTGAAATCCAATGCATCGCTCTAGCTAAAGGGTTGTAATTTCTAACGTTGTTGTCCATGCATCTCTTCCGAATGTTAACGAGTCGTGTAGTTTTGAAAATCGTACCCTACACTAAGTTTGTGTAACATATTATTTACCAAGCTTTACATTAGTTACATCATTTCAAATTAAACGAGTTATTCGAAATTTTTGAACAAGTTGCTTTATTGATAAATTTCTTTGTCTAACAAGCGCTTGTTGGGTTTAAATCTCAACGATTTGTTCGATCTCGTAGAGTTCATCTGAGATGTCTAACATCTTACGTTCCATCACTTTTTGAGCGTCTTCTATCCCCTTGTTGTAATAAACTGCGCCAAATTTTTTGCTGATGAAATCGACCAAGAACTCCGTGTCGAACTGACCAAGCTCCACATCGAGTTCATCTTGCAGGTACTTTTGGAGCGTATGAGTAAGCTCAGACTTTTGTTTCGAATCTAATTGAATGGTCATGAATGTTTCCAAATAAAGAGTAGGTAGATCAATCGTGATTCGCTAACTAAACTATAATTTCGTTAGCTCACTGTAACTTTGCTAATCAGTTGAAGTTTTCTAACTAGCTATAATTCCTCATAATTTAGTTTACAGACCAGTAGAGTGCCAGTGCTATCCATAAAATCGCTCAGTTATGGCTAATTTTGATAGAGGGATCAAGAACTCGCACTTTGACGATAGGTAATGGCACCGCAATTACCGTACTATTGCCCATCAATAAGATAGTAACCGTGTATAAGGGACTTCATTGTTATTAGATCTAGTGATTAAAAGCGTTAATCAGTTTCAAGACGATTGCCTAAAGCTCTGTGAACGCCACTACCCTACGGTGCACAATCAAGGGATCAGTGAGCACCATATAGGAAAGGCATTTGCTCGCCGAATGGAGCACACCTTCGTTAGCTTTAATCATGCAAGCAACATCAGCCCACTTGAAATGCTTTCTTCTGGCGAAACGCCTCGACACTTCCGAATATCTTCCGAAATAGGTACCGTTTGGATGATCAGTCATCATATGGTGAGCGCCGGGAAAACGTGTCGTAGGAAGTTGATGTTGGACATCCATAATTGGCAACAAGAGTATGGATTTTCCATTCAACCCAATGACGTTTTGATCATTGTCTCCGACCATTGGATTAGCCGAAGTAAAAACAGTGGCGAATTATTGCATTGGTGGATGGGTGAACTCCCAGACGAGATCACGGAATATAGCCAACAAGGTATCACGCTAAGAGAGAGTGATTCTCAATTCGCTACTGACTTAAATAATAATTTTAAAATCAGCCCTTGCTTCATTAAATTTGGACACCCTTTAAAGCGGTCAGGAAATAAACAACTGGTTCGTAAATACCTGCAACTTTACGCAGTACTTCAATGGCAGTAAGAATACGGGTCAACTTTTTTAATCAGTCTTGAAAGTAAATAGTTAGACCTCCATCCCAATATTTTATAAAACCCAACTCAAGCCCTACCCAATAATCAATCAAAGTTTATCTTCGATAAAATAATAACTTATCAGCTCATCGTTCATATTTTGAGAAGTAGATATCATTTATATGCAAACAGAGTTGTTTGTTAATAATGTAACTTTGACATTCCCCCATAACCTGAGGCTTTATCCTTACTTTTACCTGGTGTATTAGCGTTGAAAGCTTATATTGATTGGTGTTGATATGAGATAGATTACTCAGAGATTAAATTCACAATAGTCATTATTAATGGTGAATGATAAGTAATTTTAATGACTAATATCAATTATCATGCTGTTTTTTCGTTAATTATATTTATTTAAATATTGGCTCTACAAATGAGTTTTTATTAATTGACAATTTACTTACACCTGTCAATATTGTGACAGCCGCGACATGTACGTCCGCCATTGAATAAGCCCTCTTTACTAGCGACTATGATTTTATCAGACAGAAGTGAATTTATTAGCTGTATATCCGTAGATGCTGATATGCAGTTTATTGCGAAATACCAAGACCTGACGCTTAGGAGCGTCTATCAACCTATATTCGACTCTTCTATGACTCAAATAGGTGTTGAGGCTTTGGTGCGCATTTCAAATAACAAAGGTGATATTGTTCGTCCTGATCACTTCTTCCATTCCGACGAAACCTCAAGCACAGACAAAATCAATGTCGAGAGGCTGAGTCGAGCGATTCATATCCGTAACTTCGCACAATCGACAATCCGTCATTTACACCTATTTTTGAACGTTCTTCCAAACGTTGGTGAGTTGTTTGCTGCAGAGAAGGTCAGCGATAGCTTGTTAGCTAAACGCCTTCACGAGCTTAACCTTTCATGTGAACAGATAGTGATGGAGTTGGTAGAGCTTAATGCAGAAAGTGAAGAGCGTTTGAAAGATGCCGCTCTTTCTCTTGCGGATAATGGCTTTCAAATAGCGGTCGATGATTTTGGAACACAAGCATCAACCGAACAACGCGTTCGTCACATTAACCCTCATATCATCAAGATAGACCGCTCGGTTATGTTGGACTTTGAACAAGGCGACACTCGAGAAATGGAGTTAGTGCTTGATCTTGCAAACCAAATTGGCGCAAAGACAGTGATTGAAGGCATAGAAACCCAACAACAACTCCAAGCTATGCAGAGCTTAGGCTTCAATATGTATCAAGGCTATCACTTAGCCATGCCAAAACCGATTGAATTAGACATACGCCTAGCAATCTAGAATCGCCCTATCCTTCTCAAAGCCGCTTGACCATTGAGTAGCGGCTTTTTTAATGCTTGCCTATTCGTACCCTCTTGCCGCTCTCACGTGTCAACACATTACAGGACGGGACAACACGCATAAAAAAACCCAGTCAAATTTGACTGGGCTGGCTTAAAAGAATCTGTTTTATATCATTCCCTAATAACCCGCAGTGGACGGTTTGATTCTATATAAAATAGCGAACATCACCGGTACTACTATTAGCGTTAGTACGGTAGCAAAGCCTAAGCCTGCCATGATGGTAATCGCCATCGAGCCGAAAAATGCATCGAATACCAAGGGAATCATGCCCAAGATAGTCGTTAGTGCTGCCATAGATACCGGTCGCACACGACTGATCGCGCTATCGACAATGGCTAAATATGGGTCTTTACCTGTTTGTAGCTCACTGTTGATCTGGTCAAGCAATACGATGCCGTTCTTCAAAATCATGCCACTTAGACTCAATAGACCTAAGAACGCAGTGAAGCTGAATGGCATATTAGTACCTAACAGACCAATCGAAACACCAATGATAGAGAGTGGCACCGTAAACCAAATCACAAGTGGCTTACGAACCGAGTTAAACAGAAGCATAGTGATAATAAACATCAGCAAGTAACCCATTGGCAGTGAACCAAATAGAGATTCTTGAGCATCTTTAGAACTCTCGTACTCGCCGCCCCAACTAATGTTGTAACCTGCTGGTAAATCGAGTGCTTCAACCTTTGGCTTTACTCGAGCAAACAAGCTAGCTGGTGTTTCATCACCCAATACATCGTGATCAGCCAGAACCGTTAACGTACGCTTTCTGTCACGACGTTGAATCAGTGGCTCAGACCATTGAAGCTCAACCCCATCGATCACTTGCTCTACAGGGATATAGGTTTGCAGTGATGGGCTCCAAATCTTCACATTGTTCAGTGATTCAAAGTCAAAACGCTCTTCTTCAGGCAGGCGTGCCACGATAGGTAACATGTGCGTACCATCACGCAGTAGACCGATGTTGTAACCGCCAAATGCCATCTGTAGTGTCTCAGACAGATCCGTCTTTGAAATGCCAAGGCGACGTGCCTTTGATTCGTTAAACAATGGCACGAGTTCTTTGGTGCGTTCGCGCCAGTCATGACGCACATTTCGAGAACCAGGGTCCGCCAACAAGATGTCTTCTACCTCAACAGCGATGCTACGAAGGATCTGCGGGTCTGCTCCACTAATGCGAGCTTCTATTTTTGAAGCTGGCGACGGGCCAAACTCAATCAGTTTAAATTGGAACGTAGGTTGCTCAAATTTATTGGCCAAGTCCTTGTCTAGCCCTTCGAGGACTTTAAACATGGTGTCTCGGTCAGTCGTTCGTACCTGCAGTTGACTGTACGCTTCGTAACTTTTCTCGGGTTGATATGTCAGCGCAAAGCGTTGCATGCCCTGTCCAACCGTTGTTGTCACAAACTCAACATCGTCTTGCTGGCGAATGTAGCTTTCAACTTTTTCTGTCTGCTTGATCGTTTCACGAACATCAGTGCCTTCCGGCATCCACATGTCTACATAGAACATTGGCGTGTTTGATGGCGGGAAGAACTGCTGCTTCACCATACCAAAACCGACCACAGAAACTGCCAATAGCGCGACCATACTGACTACGGTAAGCCATCTAAATCGAAGTGCTACTTTCAGACACGCACCGAATACAACAAAAAGGATGCCTTTGTATGGGTCTTCGTTCTCATCAACCTTGTCTTCTTCTTTAAGCAACATCTCGGCAAGGAATGGCGTTAGTGTTAGTGCTGTTACCCAACTCAAAAACAGTGAGAAACACAGTACCCAGAACAGCGAACCCATGAACTCGCCTGTCGCATCTTTCGACAAACCAATCGGTGCAAACGCTGTGATAGCGATAATGGTCGCACCTAACAGTGGCCATTGTGTTTGCTTCACGATGTCTTTCGCTGCTCGAAGCTTGGTTTTGCCTTTCTTCAAGCCAACCAAAATACCTTCAACGACAACAATCGCGTTATCCACCAGCATACCTAGCGCAATGATCAAAGCGCCCAGCGAGATACGGTGCAGTTCAACATCGTTGTAGTCCATCAAGATGAACGTACCGAACACCGTCAGTAGCAATACTAAACCGATGATCAAACCACTGCGTAAGCCCATCGCGAACAGAAGTACGATGATAACAATTGCGACCGCTTCCACTAGGCTGATCAAGAAATCAGCAACGGACTTGTCCACTTCTTGTGCTTGGTTGTAGAAGTAATTCAACTCAACACCGGCTGGCTTAATGCTTTCTAAACGATCAAGTTCTGCATCAAGCGCGTTACCAATTTCGACGACGTTTACGCCTGAAGAGAACGCAATGCCTAGGTTGATCGCTGGTTTGCCGTTGTAAGTTAATACATTCCCTGGTTTTTCTTGGATTCCGCGAGTGACCTCAGCGACATCTTTCAAGCGAATTAGGTTACCCGTATCGCGACCATGAATGATTAAGTTTTCTAACTCTTCAACCGTGCTCAGGGTGCCGTTAGGTTTGATGGTTAGGCTTTGACCATTGAGCATTACCTCGCCAGCCGATACCACACTGTTTTGCTGTGCGAGCAATGCTGTCACCGTCGACATGTCTAGATTTAACGCCGCTAAACGCTCAAGTGACATCTCAACGAACAATTGCTCTTGTTGGTCGCCTGCGATACTTACCTTGCCTACGCCTTCAACCAGTTCGATTTCACGTGTGAGATAATCAGCATACTGTTTGAGCTCGACGTAATCGTAACCATCACCCGTCAGCATGATCATCACGCCAAACACATCACCAAAATCATCGATGATCTGAACAGAGTTAACACCACTCGGCAGCATTGGCTGTAGGTCGTTGATCTTACGACGCATTTCATCCCAGATTTGTGGTAGCTCGTCCGGACCGTAGTCCATCTTCATGCTGACCATAATTTGAGACATACCATTCGATGAGGTCGATGTGATCTTATCGATGTAAGGGAGCTGTCGTATCTCTTTTTCAAGTGGATACGTCAACTCCTCTTCAACTTCCATTGACGTTGCGCCAGGGTAAGTTGAAATAATCATTGCATCTTTAATGGTAAAAGCTGGGTCTTCTAAACGGGATAGGTTGCCAAAAGACGACACACCGCCAATGGCTAAAATGACTAGAAACAGCCAGCTGATTACTTTGTTTTTTATTGAATATTCTGCGATGTTCATTCTGCTTTTCCTGACAATTGGATTCCGTCACGGAGTTTTCTTAGATTCGAGTTTACGAGTCGATCACCTTGCTCAACGCCATGAGCGATTAATGCGCCTTGGCCACTGATCTTGTCGACTTCTACTTCGCTTTTGAATGCTTGCCCGTCTTCCATTTTCCACACATAGAATTGATTCGCTTCAGAGCCAGCTTCTAGTGTTGTCATTGGTAACTGGTAGCCTTGAACATCGCTCAAGCCGGCTTTCGCCATATCCACGTTCACCGTAACGCTCGTGCCCGGCAGAATTTCACTTTCAGGCTGCTGCATCTGCATCCAAAACTCGTAGGTACGGGATTGTGGGTGCAATTCGCTGGTGTGTTCAAGATACGTCAGTGGATACTGGCCTGTGTGACCGCCAAAGGTCGCCTCAGGACGATAGCTATTTGAACGCATATCTGGGCTAATTGACGCCAAGATCGAATCTGATACTTGAATTCGCACATACACTTTGTCGTTCTGGTACACACTCAGTAGTGTTTCTCCAGGCGTCGTATTTTCGAATCGTTGCTTATCGACAGTTGAGACTGTTCCGGAGAATGGCGCAAGAAGCTCTGTGTAACTTAGCTTGCGTTTTGCCGCCGCCAAATTCGCCGATGCGAGCTTGTAGTTAGCCGTCAGTTGGTCGTGTTCTGATTGCGATAACATTTCGCTGCCAAACATCTCAGTACCACGAGCCAACTGTTTGCTCGCCAGTTTGAATTGAGATTGAGCATCAGTCAGATCTTGGACGTACGTTGCATTATCTAAGGTGGCTAATAACTGCCCTTTTTCGACGTTATCGCCCGCTTCGACTAGTACTTGTTGAATCTCGCCTGCTAGCTTAAATGCCAAGGGAGTCAATTCAGCTGGCATCACCTGCCCATTAAAACTTCTGAACTGATTAGTCAGCGGCGCGCCAACTTCAAAGGTAGAAACCAACAGAGGCGGTTGTTCACGGTGTACAGCTTCATTGTTACAGGCTTGAAGTAACAGAGCCGACGCGACAACAACTGATAATTTTGAAAGGTTCATTAAATACCGCCCTCACGAAGCCAAGCTTTTACTTGTTGTCCGTCTGATAACACATCCACACCCGCTTCAACGATAAGGTCACCAGACGACAATCCGTCGATAACCTTGCCTTGCTCATCAAGAAGGACTTGTACTTTAGAAATCAGTTGAGAGTCAGGGTTATAGCGCCATAATTCACCATGGCCTGCGTCTTTGTTTAACCAAGCTGAATCCACAATACCAATGCCGTAGTCAGATTTACTTTTCTGAACTTCAACTTGCGCTGTCATACCAGAAAGTAGATTGATGCCTTCTGGCTTTTCGATAGACACAACCGCTTGGTAGCTGTTGGTGTCTTCATCTGGTTGCGTCGAGATTTCTTTGAAGCGAGTCGAGATACGAATACCGCGGTGGCTGTCCATCACAACCCACATGTTTGAGCTCGTTAGGTCTTGAATAGAACGGTCTTCAAGCTTTGATACTGGAATTGAAAATGTCACATCCATTTCACTGTGATTCAAAATATTCAGTACTGGCTGCTTTTCTGCGATCAATTGATATTGCTTTCCAAACACCATCGATACCACGCCATCGAATGGAGCAACTAAGGTAGTGTAGCCAAGGTTTGTTTTTGCTTGGTCCAACTCAACTTCAGCGGCAGTAAAAGTGTTTACGGCTTGGTCGTAGTAATCGGTACTGACCAGTTTTTTCGCATATAGCTCAGAAGCTTGTTTGTATTGGCTGTTTGCAAGATCAAATTTAGCTTGGGCTGCGTCAACGGCAATACGGTAATCCGTCGCGTCTAATACGGCTAACACCTGACCTTTCTTCACTTCTTGTCCCATACGAACATCGAAGGTTTCTATATCACCACCTACTTGGAAAGAAAGTGCCGCACGGTCAGTTGCATCAACCTTTGCAATGAAGCTATCAAGATCAATATCAGTCTGTTGCGGGATTTCGAACAGCTTGACTGGCTTGATTACCTGCTCATTTTCCTCTGACTGAACTTTGTCACATCCAGTTAGAGAGCCTGCGAGCAATAGTGCTGCAATAACAGCTCCCATGCGCTTGCTCGATATGGCATTGATAGACAAATTGGACTGCATGATGCCTCTCCATTTAATTATTATGATTTATTACACAGGTGGGCAGTATATTTAATATTAAATAATTCTCAAGCTTTACTTTCCAGTTGTGCAGTATTTTTTATTTCAGTAAAAACAGTGTAGAATGTGGTAATCAGGTAATTATGTGAAATGAAGATGACCGAAAAGAAACAAGGTAGAAGAAGCGCAAAAGACGCTGAAGAGACTAGATTTTTGATCATGGGTGTTGCTGCGGATATGTTCTGTGAGCAGGGTTATGATAGCGTTTCGCTTCGTAACATCAGTGAGAAAGCAGGTGTATCGCATAGCCTTATTCGCCACCACTTTGGCAGCAAAGAAAAAATCTGGCATGCGATAAGCGATTGTTTACACGCCTATTTTCAGTCTTATATTGCTAAGATTATGGAAGAATTACCAAAAGACGTCGCACCAAACATTACTATCTATTTATTTAGTATGCGCCTCTTTAGCAACATGATTCACTCACGAAAACCGATGCAACTTATCACTGACTCTGTTCGTCAAAAAGATAACTTGGTCGATTACTTTATCGACAATGTTGGCGATGTCGAAAAAGAAATCAACATGTTAGCTGAACAATATAACGATGCGAATCCAGAGAGCTTGATCAACATTTATGAGATTAAGTGGCAAATGATCATGTATGCGCACGGAGCAGTATGTCTCACTCCCTTTATGGAGAGCACTTGGAATGAAGGTGATATGGTCACCTCACCCGAAGATGCCCTACTTAAGCATTGGCAGCTTTTCAACACGCAGATGGTGAGCAAGTTCAATATTGGTGAAGAGTGGGTTCTAAATCCAACCTCGATTGAAGAGCTAATTTACGAAGTGCCATGTGAATGGAAGTGCAATCAAGAACATCATTAATCCAATGTTTTTATCTTCCTTGGTCGTAATTTGATTTACTTGAAACAAAAATGCGCCGTTACAGAATTAACTGTAACGGCGCATTTTTATATGTAGAGATCTCTAAACTGGAGCTTTGGCCAGCTTGTTAGCGACGTGCTTTACCACGATTTTGATGAATCTTAAGCTTTGCTTTCATCTTACGTTTTTCTGATGAACGGCTCTTGCTGCGACCACCACGATCGGGTGCTAGATCTTTTTCTAGGCTTGGTTCAAAGCCCTCTAGCCACTCTTGAGGCAAGCGTGTATCAAGTAATCGCTCAATATCACCCAGTAGGTAAGCTTCGTCCTGACTCATCAAAGAGATCGCTAAACCACTGTTGCCCGCACGGCCAGTTCGTCCGATACGGTGAACGTAATCTTCTGCTTTGAATGGCATGTCATAGTTCACAACTTGTTCTAACTGTTGGATATCGATACCACGAGCTGCCACGTCGGTCGCGATCAACGCACGAACTTTGCCTGACTTGAAATCGTCTAAGGCTTTTTGACGCGCACCTTGGCTCTTATCGCCATTGATTGATGCCGCTTTAATGCCGTCTAACTTAAGCTCTTTAACGAGAGCATCAGTGCCCTGCTTAGTCTTAGTGAACACCAACACTTGTTGCCAGTTTTTTGAGCCAATCAAATACGCTAATAATTCACTTTTACGCGACTTATCTACCGGGTAAACCATCTGTGTTACGGTTTCAGCAGTGCTGTTTTTTGGCGTAACTTGAATTTCACTTGGCTTTTGCATCATACGGTGTGCAATCGCTTTGATTTTGTTATCAAACGTTGCAGAGAAGAACAGGGTTTGACGCACTTCGTTCATGCGAGAAAGAATACGCTTGATGTCAGGCATGAAACCCATATCTAACATACGGTCAGCTTCATCCAGTACCAGTACTTCCGTTTGGCTCAACATGATGTTTCTAGTGAACATGTGATCAATAAGGCGACCAGGCGTCGCGACAAGAATATCTGCGCCACCGCGTAGGTTATCAGTTTGCACCTTCATGCTAACGCCGCCGTAAGCCACCACGACTTTAATGTCGGTGCCCTTTGCGTAGCTAGTTAAGTTATCGAAAACCTGTTGTGCCAATTCACGAGTTGGTACTAACACAAGCGCACGAACGAGCTTAGGGTTCGGAATAACGTTGTCTTTTGTCTCGATTAATCTTTGAATAATCGGTAAACCAAACGCGGCCGTTTTACCTGTACCCGTTTGAGCACCAGCCAGTACATCTTTGCCTTCTAATACCAATGGAATCGCTTGTTCTTGAACGCTGGTCGGAACCGTAAAATTAAGCTCTGATAGCGTGGCAAGAAGATGCTCAGATAATCCTAGTTGGTTAAAAGATTTTGTAGATTCAGACATAGTATGATGCTCAAAGATTAAATAGGCGCGGATTGTAGCAAACCTGCATTACGCTGTTTACCTTTCCTTTTGATTTTTCTTCATTTGAAGCGTATTAAACTGCTTCGCTTCTTCTAAAACGTTGGGATAAAGCTCATTAAAGTGACACTGCAACGTATCGTAGTGACGTTCGAGGTCATCGTAACATGCCTCGAGCATACCGAGCTTGGGCCTTCTCAACGCCATTCGCTGCAATACCACCTCTATAGACGACATGTCTTGATAGCTCTCTAACCATCTATGCTCAGCCATTTTCTGATGAACCATAACGAAATTTTCTGGCCAGTGTGGCTCTTGATGTTCAAAGATCTGCTCATGGCTATCGAAACAAAAACGCTCTAATGTCTGCTGTGAAAACTGAGCCCAATGATTGGCTAAGCAGTGATCCCAAAATACATCGAGTGCGATAGGCGCAAAGCGTCGTGTTTGGTCTGAGAAAAGTGATTTTGCAGAACGAGATACATCATGACGATCAGTATAGCTATCAACAAATCGATGAAGCCTAATACCGTCAGAAAGGGAATCAGAGTAGTGTTTATTAGGGTCGCCTTTAACAAAATCACCTAACAGGTTACCTGCTAAGTTGCTGTTACAGTGCTTGGCGATGTGAAGGTGTGCGAGAAAGTTCATTGAACCTCATTAAAGTATCGAGAACTAAGTAACATGGTAAACGTACTCGTTTATCTTCGCGAACTTTAATGAGGATAGTTTTGGTATGACGTGTGAGCGAATAAGATTTGCTCAGTTTAGAATTGTTTGCTTTGAGAAGCTTTAGCTAAGAAAACTTTTAGCTTTAAACGTTTCAGTTGAAACTCAATTAAAGATCTTAAAAGCTTAGTTCGAAGACTTGAAAAGCTCTTCTGCTAACTGTTTCACTGTCTGTTCATAGCCAGACAAATCAATGCCAATTTCCATAGCATCTAACAACTCTAGACTTTCGTCATTATAAGATTGGTCACTCATTGTGCCCCCTCTATTCCTTGATGTGGACATGATGTCCTATTAACTAGTGCACCATCTTGGACTTATATTATGTCACTTTGATGAACGCACTCTACTCTACCCATTCCATATTCATAGCTTAAAGCTACTCGCGATCATTAACGCTTTTTTACGCTAAAGGGGTATACGCGAACGACATATGTACTGCCACCTTACACCAAGTACAACAAATTACTCTATAAATTTTGAAGCCGATCATGGTCAAACGTTTGCTTTGCTCATTTGAATGCTGCCACGCCCCTTTATGTAAATATTAATTTACAGTGGATATTTTTAATTACATTAGGCATTGCATTTGGAATTAAACTCAATCAGAATACTTCAAAATCGAGATATTCTTTGGGTTTATGCGCTTAAGCTAGAAGAATTACAATGAAAACACATCCTAACGTAAAGAATTATATACAATGAATAAATCAAAGGTTTTTGGTAGTACTTTGATCATTGCAGGCACAACCATCGGTGCTGGCATGCTCGCTCTTCCACTTGCTTCTGCAGGTATTGGCTTTTCAACTTCACTTTTCTTGATGCTGGGTTTATGGGCGTTAATGGCCTTTACGGCGCTATTAATGGTAGAACTTCACCAATTCGCAGAATCTGACGCTACCCTACACACGTTAGCTCATACCATTTTAGGGAAAAAAGGAAAGTGGATTGCGAGCTTCGCGGTGATGTTTCTTTTCTACGCTCTGTGTGCGGCATACATAGCTGGCGGCGGTGCGCAATTTAACCAACGAATTTCGGATATCGCGGGTATCGAACTCAATGCTCAAATCACCACGCTTTTATTTACCCTATTAGTTGCTGGCGTTGTGACGATTGGTACACACAGTGTTGATAAAGTTAACCGCGTTTTGTTTGGCTTAAAGCTTATCGCGATGGTGTTGGTACTCAGCTTCCTAGCTCCAAACATTACCTCTCAATACTTAATGAGCATGCCTTTACAGCAAGGCCTGATTGTTGCGGCGATTCCGGTTGTGTTTACCTCTTTTGGTTTCCACGGCAGCATCCCATCAATTGTTCGATACCTAGATGGTGACGTTCGTTCTTTACGTAAGGTAATGATTATTGGCTCGGCACTGCCTCTGGTTATCTACGTTTTCTGGCAAAGTGTTACTTTGGGTGTGATTAGCCAAGAGCAATTATTGTCTGATACAAGTTTAGGCGCGCTATTAGTCTCACTATCGCAAACTGTTCATCAATCCAACCTAAGCGTGATCGTCGGTGTATTCGCGGACCTTGCACTGCTGACATCTTTTATTGGTGTGAGCTTGGGCTTATTTGAATTCATGGGCGACTCGCTGAGCAAGAAACTAGGTAACGCAAAACGTGTTAAGACAGCTGCTATCACCTTCTTACCGCCACTGGGTTTTGCCTTATTTTACCCACAAGGCTTCATCATGGCTTTAGGCTACGCAGCCATTGCACTTTCAGTGCTCGCGATTCTGTTACCTACAGTGATGGTCTACAAGGTTCGTTACACTGATTTCTCTGTCAAACCTCAATCTCCAGAAGCCAGTTACCAAGTGTTAGGCGGTAGCAAAGCGCTGTTTTTAGCAGGTAGCGTTGGCGTATTTATCATTGCCATTCAAGTTCTTATTTCAGTAGGGTTACTGCCTTCTTTAGGCTAATAAACCTATAGTGAACTAATTTACTTGATTCAGATCTCATAATTGATATCACACTATCATTAATTTTCACAATTAGTCGATTGAAGTCACATTTTTATTGAGGTCGGTTATTTAGAGTCCACGGTAAAGGATTTACCGTGGAGTTTTTATGAAAGAAGTACAATTTCGAACGATAGACAAACTGTTTATCAAGATGTCGATCAACGACAAGTTTTGGGTCATTTTCTTAATCTTTTTTGCCGCTTTGGCAAGCCTAGCTGGACTGAACTACGTCAACAAAATGGAACACATTGACGTAACTGCAAAACAGCAGGTCGAGTATCAACTGCAAGGCATTTTATCAGCATCAGATTCCCCTGCTTCTGTTCGCTCTGTTAGTCAGCAAACTCGCGCTCAACAAACCACTATTTCAAACAATGGTTCGGTGACTGCCACAGCACTCGCACAAGATGGCAACTACTACTCACTTACCGTTTCAACTAACGATATACAGAATCAAAAGCAGCAAGCACTGTACACTTTATTACTGAGCTTCTTGTGGTGTGTGCCTTTTGGTCTTTTCTGTTACTGGGTAGCGACTTTCCTAGGCGGCGCACTTTGGGTTCTTTACTCAACGACTCAAAAGATTGGTGATGGGGACCTAACATCACGCCTTGGCTTCCACCCTGGCCGTGACGAGTTTGGTACGATTGGTTGTGCGCTTGACCGTTCAATGGACACGCTTAGTGAGTTAGTCAACAACGTAAACCACAGTGCAGCAACGCTAAGTGAAACGTCGGCTTCTTTCGAAACAGAGATGAAGCGCAGCGAAACACAAATCATGAGCCAAAACGCCTCTCTAGACTCTGTAGCGACAGCAATGGATCAGATGACAGCTTCGGCAAATGAAGTCTCGAACATATCTGCACGTTCAACTGAACAAACTGAGCAAGACGCGCAGCAAATCAACGATAGCCACGCGAAGGTTCAACAGGCAATCTCGGAAATTACCACCCTTTCTTCTTTGATTGAGCAAACCTCATCTTCTGTTACTAGCTTGAATGTCAACACGAGCCAAATTAACGAGGTCATCACGACGATCAATGCTATTTCAGAGCAAACTAACTTACTTGCTTTGAATGCCGCGATTGAAGCCGCTCGTGCGGGCGAACAAGGCCGAGGTTTCGCTGTTGTTGCTGATGAAGTAAGAACACTGGCAAGCCGCACTCAGTCAGCTACCGTTGAAATCCAAGCGATGATTGAACGCTTGCAGCAAGAGAGCCAAAATATCGCGAAGATCACCGAACAAACGGTTGATCAAGCGCAAACCAGTAGCCAACTGATTTCGGACATTGGTCACGACGTAAATTCTATTGCAGATTCAGCTCAAGCACTGATGGACATGAGTATCCAAATCGCAACATCAGCCGATGAGCAAAGTAACGTTGCCAATACGATTGCAGCTGAACTTAACGATATTCGCAGCCAATCCGATGTGATTAAAGACGTGGCTCAGAATTCATCAAATGGCGTCTCTAGGCTAACAGAAGCGTCAGTTTCTCTGTCTCAGACGTTGGCACGCTACCGCACTTAAGGCTCAACTGGCGAACTAGCGGCGCGAATTGAAAACAAACTAATGAGGACTCGTAATGGGTCCTTTTTTTTGGCTTTTGTTTAATAACATTACAAGAGGCATGGTCAATAACGATGACATTATCAATTACCATGAAGCAAGTCGCAAAGGAGAAATTAAGAAGTGTCAGAACTGTCTAATATTCGAGCTTAGGAGTAATCTAATTGAACGGGTCTTTTTTCGCTTACCCTCTTGCTGCAGGTGACACATAATGAATAAAACAGAAACACCAAACACCGACGACATTACATGCCCTTTATGCCAACACGATGAGTATCTGCTTTCAGAAAGTGGAGAGAAGTTTACTTGTGCATCTTGCGGTTTCCATACCAAACAATTTAGTAAGGTAGTCAGCCTTCAATTAAGCTCTACCCCACCAAAACTGCAGAATTCGATATACCACCATGTGAGCAGTGCTTGCCATTAATCCAAACTGAAATTTCTTCTAAACTGTAGATATCCTGAGCCGCGAGTTCTGCTGAGTCGGCTTCGGGATCTACGATTGCTTCATCAATACTCGGGCGTAATCGAAACGATTGGATACCCGCGCGAACACCAGCCTCAATTCCTTTCAACGTATCATCCACATAGATGCACTCATTCGGTAGAAAGCCCATGTTCATGGCCGTGTACATGATTAGATCAGGCTCTGGCTTCCAACTATTAGCATCAAAAGCTGAAAACACTTTGCCTTTGAAGTCGTCTAGCATGCCTGTCATCGCCAATGAAGATTCAACTCTAGATTTCGGTGCATTGGAAGCGATACAGAACTCGATGTCTTGTTGTTTGAGGAATTCAATAAGTTCGATAGCGCCATCCATCGGCTTTAAATGACGCTGGAACAGTGCTTCTAATTCGGTGCGATATAACGGCTCAAGTGTATCAATCGAAATAGATAACCCAAGACGTTCTTGTGTATCCATTAAGATGTCAGCTAGCTTCCCGCCTTGGAAATGCGCATAGCAGTCGTTGACGTTTAGCTCCGCCCCAAAGCCAGTGAAAACGTTCACCAAAGCTTGGCAGCACAGCTTTTCACTATCGATAAGTGTTCCGTCACAATCGAAAATCACACATTTAGTCTGTTCTAACCGCATAGGTATCTCACTTAGATTGAATCCAAGTTTTATCCTATAGTGTTCTTTCAATGGGCGAGATGATTGAGGTAACAGTTTGCGGATACAGGCTTATTTCTCTTCGCGAAATATGGAGTTGATCACTTTATCGCTCAGCATAAGCAACAGTTTTCATCAAATTAACCCAGATTCTACGAGACCAAATACTGCGAGGTTTACATAAGTAACTCAATTTCAGTGGAAAATATAAATCACAAGTTCCTAGTCAGCTTGAGGCGAATTAATAAAGAAGCCAAGACGTATAGGCAACTCAAAGAGAGCTACGGTTAGCTAACAACCGACTCTTCTAATACCTTTGCTTCAATAGTAGGTGCAGACGCATATTCTATAGTTCCAGTATCGGGATACGAATCTCGGATAGCGACAAACTCGGGTAAGTGTTTCAGTAGCAATTTAGTTAGCTGAGGATCAAACTGGTAACCACACTCTCGCTCAAACAAATCGACCACCATCTCTAACGGCCACGGTTCTTTGTAGCAACGTGCACTAAGCAGCGCATCAAACACATCGGCTACGGCAGTGATACGAGCAAACAGGTGTATTTCATCACCTACTTTGCCATTCGGATATCCAGCACCATCCCAACGCTCATGATGTTCGTTAGCAATGATTGCTGCGAGGTTGGTAATATCACCAGATCCGCTCTTCAATAAGTTGTAGCCAGCCGTAGTGTGAAGCTTCATCACTTCCCACTCTTGGTCGGTTAATTTCCCAGGTTTATCCAAGATCGATTCAGGGACAGAAATCTTACCCACATCGTGCATTGGGCTGATGATCTCAATCATCTCGACTTCGCGATGGCTCAAGCCACGATACTTAGCAAGCAGTGCAGACAACTTGGCAACACGCTTAACGTGATTGCCCGTTTCGCCAGAGCGGGTTTCAATTGCTTCTCCGAGAACATGAATCATATCCTTTTGGATATTCAAGGTCTGTTTCTGAAGCTTTAAGATTCGTTTGTTCTTATTCGCCAACTCTTTCTTTTGGCGCAGAGTAACGAATTGCATCAAGATGATCAGGCTTAAACCCGCAATCACCATCGACAGCCCCAATAACAACTGGAAGTTTTTGCGAATAAAGGACGAAGGCTCATTAATGAAAACCGCTTCGTCAGGTAACGCGTTTGCACTAATCCCGTATCGTTTCATTGCAGGGTAATTGAATACAAAACGTTTGTTGTCTCCGGGAGTTAATGGTGTCGTAAAACCAAGAGGAAGGTATTTATCCAACGCATCGACTGCCTCTTCACCCATGCTTTGTGAGTGATTAACGTAACCACCGAGTACATCACCCGAAATATAGAACTGCCACAAAGCAAACACCGGAGCAGCACTCGCTTTTGACAACGTATCCGCAATCTCTTGGTAAGTGTGGTAAACCCCTTGCTTCAACTCGGTGTTGTAATGACTGAGCAATACCGCATCGTCCGCAGAGATCCCTTCCAAAAACTGTCTCGTATGCTCAAGCGAGAGATCGCGAATTTCTATGAGATTAATATTTGGAAATTCAGCCATCATTCTGTTCATTTCTTTGTGAATCAGCTCAGACGTTACACTGTAATCATTTACAAAATAGAGATTCTTTAGATTAGGTCTTAATTTGGAGATCAGCTTAATATTAACGTCTATCTGATCGTTCTCATATAGCACGGTTGCTCGGTCAGACACCGCGTACATGTCAGTGCTGAAATCATTGATGCCGGCAGCAACGACAGGTGTGGAGCGATCGATCAAATTAGGCAGTGATTCCAAGAAATTGGCCGCGTTATCGTCCGTCGCAATTACGCCATCAAATTTATAACCTGCATATTTCACACGTAAATAGTGCGCAAGAGATTCGTAATACTCAGGGCTGTTGACACGCTTTGAATCCAAATACTCGATTGAGAGTTTAACTTCGGTTTGAGACTGGCTGAACGCACTGTTTATCCCTTTTTGGAAGTCAGCAGTCCATTGATAAGAAGGTTCGTATGAGTGTAAAACTAGGATGCGTTTTATATCCCAGTCGTTAGCAAAGCTGAGTGAAGAATAAGCGCTAACACACAATACAGCGATTGATATCAATAGCTTGTACATACAATACCCTTTAAATAAGACGGGGTATTGTACTTAGATTAACGCTTTGTCAAAGAATCTTTAGTTCTCGATCCACACTTTATCGCTAGAAGCATGATCTTGTGCCCAAAAATCGTGTAACTGCTTAGCAAAGTTGTTGATACTTTGACCATTTCCAGCAACGACATCCGAGATCAATAGGGAACCATCCGCTTCTGTGACGATAGCGCTCGCCACAACTTCACCATTTTGAGTACCAATATATAAGACATGATCGTCAGAAAGCATAATTTGGCTCAAGAACTCAAGCATGTGTGCCCTTTCGGTTTCATCTTGGTAAACGCTTGCTTGGTTAAGTGAAAAAAGCACGGTCAATTTATGGAAATCGACTTTATGCAGTTCATCAATTTGGGAAGGAGTTTGATCTTGTGCTAGGAGTTGGTATGTCTTGGATGGGAGTTTGCTTTGATAAAGTTCACGGCCGAGGAGGCTCTCTTTTGCGGGGTAAGCAATATCGAGCTGACTAAATAGCCATTGGTTTTTCTTGTGTGCAATTTCAGGTATTTCGTTATTCATTCTTTTAGTACCTACGGTTAGTATCCCCAAATATCGCAGTTATTTGGAAGACATACGGTCGGCTGAGGTGCCGAGCTACAAGCAGAGAGCATACAGAGCATGACCAAGGCCAACAAGTACTTTAAATGCTTCATATTTTTCATTATCCAACAACATCCTTTAAGAACTTAGCGAAAAGCTCTACACTCGTATTCAAGCTTTCAATATCCTTATAGTAAACAGAACTATATAAATAAAAAGGACTTCTTATGAAAAAAGCCTTAATAGCAGCAGGTATCGTGACAATGTTAGCTGGCTGTTCGGACAACGAGGTTGGCGACGTCTCACTGGGTTTCTTCACAATGAAGGATATCAAGATGTCTTCATTAGATGACGATAAGATCGCAGGTGTTACCTGTCATATCGCATCAATCGAAGCAAACCTTAGCCTTTCTGATCCAAGTGATAGCTCTATCTCTTGTCGTCAAACAGGTGAAATCACACCAGAAATGATTGCTCAAATAGACAAGAGTAAGTCTGGCGAAGTGGTATTCAAGCAATCGAAAAGTATCTTCTTTAAAACAATGAAGGTTCGTCGTATCTACGATGCAGAGAATCAATCGCTGCTTTACTTGTCTTACACCACCAAAGAAACGGAAGGCAGTTTCAAACATAGCCTTTCAACTGTTCCTCTTTGGGGTACAGAGGCTTACGTAGATCCAGCAACACTTGTTCCTGCTGAATAGCCTTAAGCACAAGTAAGCCTAATCACCTGTACAGACATTGCGCAGGTGATTCAAAATGTAATAAAAATGAAAGAAACAGAAACAAAATGTGATATCATGCGGCAAAATTTTTTCACTGTATTTTTCATATGAAGTTTCCTGGACAGCGTAAATCTAAGCACTACTTTCCAACTCACGCACGTGATCCGTTGGTCAACCAAATTCAACAAACACCTAAACTACACCGCGCAACAGTGGTCGGTATAGGTCAAACGATTGTTGACATCGAAGCCCGTGTTGACAACGAGTTCCTAGAAAAATACGAGCTGAGTAAAGGTCACTCACTGGTATTGGAAGAAAGTAAAGCAGATGCGCTGTATGAAGAGTTAGTTGAGCGCGGTTTGATCACGCATCAATACCCTGGCGATACTATCGGCAACACACTGCACAACTATTCCGTACTTGCAGACAGCAAATCTGTCCTGCTTGGCGTAATGTCTAAGAAGATTGAAGTTGGCTCATTTGGTTATCGTTACCTTTGCCGCACTTCTTCTCGTATGAATCTAAACCACCTTCAGACTGTTGATGGTCCAATTGGTCGCTGTTACACGCTGATTTCTGAAGATGGCGAACGCACGTTTGCAATCAACGAAGGCCACATGAACCAACTTCTTCCAGAAAGCATTCCTGAAAAAGTGTTCGAGAAAGCTTCTGCATTGGTTGTGTCGTCATACTTAATGCGTGGCAAACCTGAAGATCCGATGCCAAAAGCGGTACAAAAAGCGATTGAATACGCGAAAGCGCACAATGTGCCTGTTGTACTAACACTTGGTACTAAGTATGTGATCGAAGGCAACGCTGAATGGTGGCAAGAATACCTGAAAGAAAACGTAACCATCGTCGCGATGAACGAAGATGAAGGTGAAGCGCTAACGGGTGAAAAAGACCCTCTATTGGCGGCTAACAAAGCGCTTGAATGGGTCGACCTAGTTCTATGTACTGCTGGCCCTATTGGCCTATACATGGCAGGTTACACTGACGAACCAGCGAAACGCGAAACCACACTGCCATTGTTACCGGGTAACATCCCTGAGTTCAATAAATATGAATTCAGCCGCGCGATGCGTAAGCAAGACTGTAAAGACCCTGTAAAAGTGTACTCTCATATTGGCCCTTACCTAGGTGGCCCACTTGAGATTAAGAACACGAATGGTGCTGGTGATGGTGCACTTTCAGCACTACTTCACGACATGGCAGCAAACAGCTACCACCACGTGAACGTACCGAACTCAGAGAAGCACGAGCATACTTGTCTAACTTACTCTTCTCTTTCTCAAATTTGTAAGTACGCAAACCGTGTAAGCTACGAAGTGTTGACTCAGCACTCTCCTCGTCTTTCTCGTGCGCTACCTGAACGCGAAGATAGCTTAGAAGAAACATACTGGGATCGTTAATCGACCATATTAGGGGTTAGCTGATTGAGGTTCACGCCAAGTCAGATTACCTATTCGTTGAAGGGCTGCTATATGCAGCCCTTTTTGTATTCAACACCAATATAACTGCAACTGTAGGTAATCAGATCGAATATTTTGCTCGTTTAAGATTTGATCTCGCGCAATGACTCTTTAGATCTGTTATCTTCCAGCACACAATTCGTGTGGTTTGCCTTTACTTGGCAGATTTATACAGTACCATCGCCACGCAAACGTTTACGTACCACCTTTCGGTTCTGATATAAGGATCAAATATGCTGTCTGATATTGATATTTGTCGCTCTACTCCCCTTAAAAACATCAGTGAGGTTGCCAAGCAAGCTGGCCTACAACACAACGAACATCAGCCATTAGGGCAATACAAATCTAAAGTGTCTCTCACATCACTTGAACGCCTCTCCAACCAACAAGATGGTAAATTGGTCGTAGTCACGGCGATTACACCCACGCCACTCGGCGAAGGCAAAACGGTGACCACCATCGGGCTAGCACAAGGTCTTGCCAAAATTAACCAATCAGCGATGGCGTGTATTCGTCAGCCTTCAATGGGCCCTGTATTTGGTGTTAAAGGTGGCGCAGCTGGCGGTGGCTACTCTCAAGTCGCTCCTATGGAACAGTTGAACCTACATCTAACTGGTGACATTCATGCTGTTACGGCCGCTCACAACCTTGCCTCTGCAGCAATCGATGCACGTTTGTATCATGAACAGCGTGAAGGCTTAGAAGCCTTTGAAGCGCGCTCAGGCTTAAAAGCACTGGATATCGACCCCACTAGAATCGTATGGCGACGTGTACTCGACCATAATGATCGCGCGTTACGCATGATCACGGTAGGCAAGAACGAAGCAAGCAAAACAATTAACGGCTTTGAGCGCGAAGATGGATTTGATATCTCAGCCGCTTCAGAGCTGATGGCTATCCTTGCTCTAGCAGATGACCTTCAAGATTTAAGAAAGCGCATTGGACGAGTGGTACTTGCTTACAACAAACAAGGCTTGCCGTTAACCGCAGATGACTTCAATGTTGCAGGCGCAATGACCGTAACAATGAAGGATTCTATTGAACCAACATTGATGCAAACCCTTGAAGGCGTTCCTACCCTAATTCACGCCGGGCCTTTCGCAAACATCGCACATGGTAACTCTTCAATTATTGCCGATAAGATTGCTCTTAAACTGAGTGACTTTGTGGTAACTGAAGGCGGTTTCGGCTCAGACATGGGTTTCGAGAAAGCATGTAACATCAAGGTTAAGGCATCCAACAAGAAGCCTGACTGTGCCGTTGTTGTTGCGACACTACGCGGATTAAAAGCGAACTCAGGTTTGTACGATTTAAGACCGGGCACCCCACTACCAGATTCAATCTTTAATGATGACCAAGACGCGCTTGTTGCAGGGTTTGAGAACCTAAAATGGCACATAACCAACGTTAAGCAATACCAAGTGCCAACAGTTGTTGCGATTAACCAATTCCCACAAGACTCAGCTCAAGAGCTCGATGCTTTGAAACAGATGATCACCGACTTCGACCCAAGCGTTAGCGTTGAAGTGAGCGAAGCATTTGGTCAAGGTGGCGAAGGGACGACTCAACTGGCTCGCGCCGTGGTAGAAGCTTGCCAAAAGGAGTCTGAATTTGAGCCTTTGTACCACTCTGAGCAAACCCTAGAAGAAAAGCTAATGGCTGTCGCTGAAGTCGGTTATGGCGCGGCAAGTATTTCACTATCTCCACTGGCTAAAAAACAACTAGCTGAATTCAAACTGCATGGCTATAGCAACCTATCAGTTTGTTTGGCAAAAACACCACTATCGGTCTCGACAGAAGCACACATAAAAGGTGCTCCCACTCAATTTGACGTACCCGTTAGAGAGCTAAAATTGTGTGCTGGTGCTGGCTTTATTTACGCGTTGTGTGGCAATGTGATGACCATGCCAGGCTTACCTGACAAACCAGCGTTCATGTCGTTAGATATTGACAGTAATGGAAATATCGTCGGCCTAAGCTAAATACCCTTAGTTAGATAAACGACAAATAATCGCGATTAATCTGGCTCAATTTTCAGACCGGTGTTCTATATTGAGCAATCATTTCCTAACGAAGTAATTGCTCAACAATCAAGCTTAAGTGCAAGAAGTTGCAATAAAAACGTAGTTATATGCGCATATTGTCTTAAGTTCTGGGGCAAGATCACATTAAAAACCTTATAAAATATATAGTATTGCGCTGATTCTTTGAGGACAGTGATGAATACAAGTATAAAAAAACTAGTCGGGCAATTTCTATGCACCATATTTGCCCTAGGATTAGTCCCTGCCCTCTATATTAACTCTGAATTTGACAGGGTCGATGCTCAGCACACGCTAAATATCAAACAATCCAGCCAGAACCAAATCGAATACAGTTTTCACGAACTCGCCGTTATTGTTGAGCAAATATCTAACTCTGTTCCTTCTATTGCAGACTCTCAAACGTTACTTCGTGCTGTTCAAGAACCTTCACTCATCCACAAAGAAACGCTACAAGATCTTTGGGTAATGTTAGCTCGTGGCCAAAAATACTATTCTCAGCTTCGTTATCTCGATCTAGCCGGCAACGAAGTGTTCCGCGTTAACTACAAAGACGGTCAAGCAATCGTGGTCCCAGATAACGAACTGCAGAACAAGTCTTCACGTGATTACTATGAGGAACTGCAACGATTAAAGATTGGTGAAGTTAGTTCTCGCGGCATTGACCTAGAAGTTGAAAACGGAGAGATCGTTCGTCCTTTAATACCAGCGCTTCGCATTATGACGCCAGTCGCTGAAAACAATCGCATCATTGGTTACTTCATCGCAAACCTAAACATGCTCGAGATCTATAAGCGCCTTCACTATCAGATTGGTGCATCGTCTGCTGTTCCGATTATTCTCAACAAAACCGGACACATCATTATGGGGCCAGACCCAAAGGAATCTTTCGGACATGTGATAGAGTCACGTTCAGAGCGAACTTACGCAAAGTTATACCCGGAGCTTTGGACTGCGATTCAAGACAAGAAATCTTCTAGCTATTTTGATGGTAAGAACTGGTATTTCCACTCTGATATCAGCCCCAACATAAAACAGTTCGAAGGCCCAATCTACATGGTTCTTCATATTGAAAATCAGCAGTTCAGCAGTCAATACCGACAAGAAAAACAAGCGATTGTCGTTCAGATCATCACTTTATCTTTCTTGATTTCAATGATCTCTGCTGGCTTCGTATTGTGGAACAGCAATCACAAGAAGAACAGTATCGAGAGCCAACTGGCTAAAGCAGCAATGAATGGCATGTCTGCCTTGGTGATTACCGACAGAAACAACCGCATCATCAAAGTAAACCAAGAGTTCACCCGCGTGAGTGGCTACGAGTTAGAAGACGTAAAAGGTCGTCAACCATCGATGTTTGCCTCTGGCCGCTACAATGAAGAGTTCTACATCAAGATGTGGAGTATCATCAAAGAGAAAGGCATGTGGGAAGGCGAAGTCGTTAACCGACGTAAAGACGGGTCTTTAATCACGGAAATACTGCGAATCCAAACCATCAAAGATTCGAAAGATGTGATTCAGTTTTATGTCGCTTCATTTGTGGATATCAGTAAACACAAAGAGCTAGAAAACAAACTGAGAAACCTGAGCGAAAAAGATGCCTTAGCTGGGTGTTGGAACCGCCGTAAGTTCGATCTTGAGCTGCGAGATGAGTGTTCTCGTGTGAATCGTTATCCTACTCGTGAACAGTCTTGCTTAGCGATCTTAGATATAGACCACTTCAAACGCATCAACGACAGATTTGGTCACGATTATGGTGATCGCGTCATTCAAACCGTTGCTCAAGTACTCCAGCGAGAATGCCGTGAAACAGATTTTGTCGCTCGTATTGGTGGTGAAGAATTTGGCGTTATTCTGCCTCACACTACAACTGAAGAAGCTGAATACGTTCTTAATAGGCTCAGAATCGCTGTCAGTATCGAACTCGACAACGTAGTCACCGTGAGCGGTGGGATTACTAACGTAACAAATGATCCAGCACTTAATTACAAGTGCGCCGATTTAGCCCTATACGAAGCTAAAGCGGCAGGGAGAAACAATGTGTGCTTATTCCTAGATAAAGAGATGAGCGAAATAGCCTAGCAAATGACAATTGCATTCACTTGCCCGGCAACCGATCAGCTTGGAGCCGGATAAAATTCTAACTTGCTCCCCTCAACGACAAGAATACAATCCATGTTCGCAGCATGAGCAGCCTGCTTACCTAGGTTCGTATCTTCAAAAACAACACACTGCTTTGGCTGCAAACCCATACCAAAACACGCATCTAAGAAGGTATCCGGATTGGGCTTGTGATTCTTAACGTCTGTTGCTGTCACTAGGATATCGAGCTTACTCAAGATGTCTGCCTTATCCAGTAACTGTTCGGCACTTTTACGTTGACTGCCCGTTCCTACTGCAATCTTCTTATTACCCAGATGCTCTAACAGCAGAGAGTGAGTACAAGGGATAACGTCTCCTTTGTCTTCAATAGCCGCAAACGATGCCATTTTAAACGTGGACACAGCTTGTGGGTCGAGAGACAAACCGTATTTACTGTTCACCTCACCGGCTATTTTGTAGCTCGGCATGCCACCTAAGCTATGCAGCCAAGACGCTTCAAAATGAAAGCCGAACTCTTCAGCCGTTTGCTGCCACGCCTTTACATGTGCAGGCATTGTATCGATCAGCGTACCGTCCATATCAAAGATCAATCCTTCATACGCCGTTAAATCTATTTTCATCACTACTACCACTCTTTAAGAAAGTTACTGATACCATAACCAATATTCAGTATCATGACCCCATATTACCGTTCAAAATGGATGTTTATGTTACAAATATCTAACTCTGTTTCGATTCAAGACTGGGAACTCCAGTTAACAGCGATCAGAGCCCAAGGAGCCGGCGGTCAGAACGTCAATAAAGTATCGAGCGCGATACATTTACGTTTTGATATCAAACACTCCACCCTGCCCGACTTCTATAAAGAAAAGCTTTTGGCACACAAAGATAGTCGCATCACCAAAGACGGTGTGATTATCATTAAGGCGCAACAATATAGAACTCAAGAACAAAACCGAGATGATGCTTTAGTGCGTTTGAAAGAATTGATCTTGGAAGCTACAAAGGTTCAAAAAGTAAGAAGAGCAACAAAGCCAACGCGTGGCTCTCAGAAAAGACGTTTAGAAAGTAAGAAACAGAGAAGTACAACCAAACAGCTACGTGGAAGAGTGAGCTGATGGCTTCATGCCCTCAGTAACCACATTACTGTAGAAAGATCTGTCACTTTAACTAACGAATAGATCCATTACGCTGTTTATTTGAAAGTAAGATTACTGCTTCTTTTTGACCGACAAAATCAGTTTGATCAACAACATTCGCTCTTCGCTGGTCAGTAAGCGACTGACCGCTGCAACGTCTTCCGCTGTTGCTTGTGATGCACCCACAATATCAAGAACCACATCCAAATCCGTTACCTTTAAGGTTCTGGTGATTGAACGATACTGAGACATCTTAATGTCCGCCTCGCCACGTTCAATGCGTTGATAGGTTTTTAAACTCATTCCTGAACTCGAGGCTAACTTTTCTTGAGACAAGTTAGCTTGTTTCCTACGCTCAATCAGCGCCACTATTATGGGTTCTTGTGACATAAGCTCATCCTCAAAAGACAGTTATGACCTAAATTCAGCAAGAAGCAGACCATATTGACTTGTGATGGTTTACATAAGCCATCAAAGGCATATTATCCAATTATTAAAAAACGTTACGTATCATAAACTTTCACGCTTTGATTGGTCGTGAGCGTAAAGGCTAGAAGACTTGAAGACTCAAGTGTTGGGAAATTAAAAAAATTGCATATTGCGAATAAGAAAAACGTCAAATTGGAAATTGCGAATCACTATACATTGGCATTTCCTTGCATTAGTCACGCATTAGAATCAGACAATCCCCGCCCAGAAATTATTGCAATACAACATAAGCTACTCACTTACAAAGAGGTGTTGCTACACGGGAGCATGTTGGAAGGTAAGGAATTAAAGCAGGCTTTTTCTGCATTGAACGAAAATGAAAAAGGTGTAGCGCAAGGTGGGATTAAAAGCATCAATGCTGCGATAAAAGAGATGGATGAGATTCTAGAAAGATACAGCCGTAAAGCAGTAATCGAGCTGAGTAACTAGTTCGACAAACAACTAACCAACTGTAAAAGTAAAAGTCGACGCTATCGTTAGATAAAGCGTCGACTTGTTCAAACATTTTGAAGTTCTACCGTTTAACTGCTTTTCTAACACCAGCAATCAACATCAGCATACCTAGCAAACCAAATGAAACACTACCTCCGCTGCTGCCAGAACCAGATGAAGTTCGCGCATTCACATAAGCTGTTCGCTTAGCGTCTGTTGAAACAAACTTGGCAGTTTCGGTACCAGCAATAACACTGTCTATCCAAGCTTCATAGTCAAGGATTTCAGTGAATACAGATGTCACCGTAGAGCTACCGCCACAAGTATCTGGGCCAAAACTGGTAATACCTACCTGTCTATATGTTGAACCATCTTGCCAATAGACAGGACCGCCAGAGTCGCCTTGGCAGGTACCATTAAAGAGCCCGGTAAATATGCTGTAATCACCGTTAAAACATATTTGGTTATCAGTTAATGCCGAACCATCAATAAAGGCAGTTGCACAAGTCGCGTTATCTACGTAATTAAGAGATGCTTTTTGCAATAAGGTCGTACCGTCAAAACCTGAACGTGTATCACCATGCCCAACAGCAACAAAGTCATTAACGCCAATTCGATAGTTAGTATTTGACGGACGCTTAACAACATCGTTAACTGAATCAATATTCAGTGCACTTTCTAACTTGAGTATAGCAACGTCATTGCGTAATAAGTCGCTCAACGCATTTGAATAATCGCTGCGATAGTAAACCTCAGATACACGTGCTTTTTGGACAATGTTATTAGGAAATTGGGAAGTGTCTTCTAATTGAGGTACTACAACCGTAAACAACTGAGCATTCTCATCACCATAGATACAGTGCGCAGCCGTTAAGATATGCGTTGGATCTAAAATTGTCGCACCACAATATGGGCCAGTTGAATAGGTACCGTCATAATCTATGCGGTCAATAAACAGGCTCGCCATCGAAGGAAACTCAGCTACTGTGGCATCACTGCCATTCACAATATAAGGTGTTACACCCACATCAGGAGTACTTTCGTCCGTGTTTTGCGTTGCCATAACACTTGATGTGTAAATCAATGGCGCTAAAAGCCCTAAAACGGCTTTACGAACCGGACTCATTGTATGGTTTACGTTCATAGTTAACTCCTTGTAACCCCTACTACTTATTTACAAAAATGATGAATCGCCACCATAACACGTCACAACCGTGATTATAGTAAGTATTTGTAACGATATCGCCACATATCTCATTTTATAAACGAATTTTAAGTAACCGTTGTTAGTGGGTAACGCTAAACCTTATACGCTAGCAAAAACATACGCTACCAAAAACAAAAAGCCTACCGTTAGGCTTCCCAATAAAGAGAAGTAAACAATAGGCTTTCATTTAGCTTAGTTGTTTCTCTTAAAAGAGATTAGCCACGGTAGTAACGTTGAGGTACGAATGGCATTTTTTCTACTGTCATAGGTAGCTTCTTGCCACGAACTTCAGCGAATACTTCAGTGCCAATAACCGCTAGGTCAGTGCGAACGTAAGCCATAGAAACAGGCTTGCCCGCGTTAGGACCCGCTGTACCGCTCGTTACAACGCCAATCTTGTTGTCTTCAGCATCGAACAGCTCAGTGCCTTCACGTACTGGTGCTTTAGTCTGACCAACAAGACCCACACGCTTGCGTTGAACGTCTTTAGTCGCGATTTGCTCAAGGATGATATCAGCGCCAGGGAAACCGCCTGCACGTTCACCGTCAGTACGACGCACTTTTTGAATGCCCCATAGGAGGCTAGCTTCTACTGGCGTTGTTGTTGTATCTAGATCGTGACCGTACAGACATAGACCACACTCAAGACGAAGTGAGTCACGAGCACCAAGGCCAATCCACTCAACTTCAGCTTCTGAAGTCAGCTTACGTGCGAGTGCTTCAGCGTGATCGTTCGGTACAGAGATCTCGTAACCATCTTCGCCCGTGTAGCCACTGCGGCTCACGATGCATTCAACACCATCGACATCGACTTTTTGAACGTCCATGAACAGCATGTCTGCAACGCTTGGTTGGAAACGAGCAAGAACTTCAGACGCTTTAGGGCCTTGAAGTGCTAATAGAGCGCGGTCATCAATCACTTCCATCTCTACGTCAGCTGGTAGGTGCGCAGTAAGGTGGTCGATATCTTGTGTTTTACAAGCCGCGTTCACAACAACAAATAGGTGATCGCCTAGGTTTGCAACCATAAGGTCATCCATGATGCCGCCCTGCTCATTAGTAAAGAACGCGTAACGCTGTTTACCAGAAGGAAGATCGATAATATCTACAGGAACCAAAGATTCTAAGACAGCAGCTGCGTTTGCACCATGTAGACGAAGTTGCCCCATGTGAGAAACATCAAAAAGACCGGCAGCGTCACGAGTGTGTAAGTGCTCTTTCTTTACACCTAGTGGGTACTGAACTGGCATATCGTAGCCAGCGAAAGGAACCATTTTCGCACCCTCTTCGACGTGAAGTGCATGCAGTGGTGTTTTTAGTAGGTCTTGATTAGCGTGTTCTTGAGTCATTTTATTCTCCATGAAGCGTTGCAGGCTGTCCAAAATCGAGTCTGCCGCTTATATCTCTATTTAGAGTCGCCTCTAACGATACGGATTAACGTTAGAAACAGTAGATAGTAAAAAGTGATGTCTTTTATATAGGCTTATATTGTTAGCTGTACAAATCCCATACAACTCACTTTCTAAGAATTCACTTCAGTAAACTTCAATCAACATGAGTAAACCGTGTTCACTATAATAAACAAGCCTGAGTGAGTTTTACACCCTTAACAAGATTAAAACAGCTCAAAATGTGACATTTAACAATTTAAAAACAATTTATAGATACATACAAAAACGCGATATTGATGATTTTCACATCAATATCGCGTCTGTTGGCTAACGTTCGAAACAAAAGCAAACGTTTGCATTCACTATAAGAAATTCTAAGTTTGTTAACTTATTTTGCAGTCACCCACAAAATGAGTGCATCTTCTGTACTGGTCGAAATCAGCATGTGGCCCATATTGGCATCGTAATACATGCTATCGCCTTCGCTCATTGGCACAGGTTCGTAGAATTCTGAGTAGAACATCACATCGCCAGAGATGATCATTAAGAACTCTTCACCGTCATGACGCACCCAATCATTATACTCTTCAAAAGTACGTGCTCTCACGCGGCTCTTAAACGGCATCATCTTCTTATTAGAAAGCTCAGTCGCAAGCAGCTCATGTTCATAAGTCGGTGTTGGGTGTGGTTTACCTTGGCCTGCCTTGGTTAAGTCACGACGTCCTGTTGCCACTTTTTTCCTTGGCGGCTCAAAGAGTTGCGGCATATCTATTTGCAAACCCATCGCCAATTTTTGCATTGCTTGAAAGGTTGGTGAGATCTGTTCGTTCTCGATTTTGCTGAGCGTAGAACGCGCCAAGCCTGTTCTTTGGCTTGCTTCTTCTAGCGTAATCCCAAGCTTGCCGCGGATATCTTTAATACGCTGGCCAAGCCTAAGTGGTTCGATATTCTGGTCTAACGTTTCCTTCGCCAACGTTAAAGATGGGTACTCATCATAAATGTCTTCTGACATAGGTCCCTCATTAATTTCTTGCTTCCTGTCTATTAATTTCATTGTTGCATGAAGCGCTTTGTTGATTAAAGAGCACACAGAGAAATAAAGCGTGCTCCCTGTAGCAAAACAAGAAAAGTTGTTTCCTATTGGAAATTTTTGTTGAAAATTGATTTTATCGGAGCTATGTTATCGACTTGTTAGATGAAGAGATGCTACTTCAGCTTGCAGCAAATGATAGATTTAACATTTGTAAGAGCTGTTTTTTACCCGAACTTTTTGGGAAACAATTCGTGCTGCATTGACCCTACAACGATCGCTTAGACGCTGTAAGAGTATATTTATAACGCAATTCACGTTTATCTATACCTATATAGCGCAAACGATACCGATGCAGAAATCAACGTAAGACCTAATGGACTATAAAAACAATCACCATTAGCTTAATGAAAGGTCTCGACAATGAACGCTTACCAAAACCATAGCTTAGACAGTTTTTTCTCTACGAACCTATCTGCGACTGACGACGCAGTATTTGCTGGAATCCAAGCAGAGAACACTCGTCAAAACGAACAAATCGAACTTATTGCTTCTGAGAACATCGTTTCTAAAGCAGTAATGCAAGCTCAAGGCACTTGCCTGACCAACAAATACGCAGAAGGCTACCCAGGCCGTCGTTACTACGGTGGTTGTGAGCACGTAGATACAGTAGAAGCTATCGCGATTGAACGTGCTAAACAGCTGTTCAAGTGCGAATACGTAAACGTACAACCTCACTCAGGTGCTCAAGCGAACGGCGCAGTTAAACTTGCCCTACTTCAACCTGGCGACACTATCCTAGGTATGTCTCTAGACGCTGGTGGCCACCTTACACACGGTGCGCGCCCTGCAATGTCTGGTAAGTGGTTCAACGCAGTTCAATATGGCGTAGACCGCGACACTCTTGAAATCGATTACGAAGCGGTACGCGCTTTAGCTATCGAAAGCCAACCTAAAATGATTATTGCTGGTGGTAGTGCTATCCCACGCGTTATCGATTTCGCTAAGTTCCGTGAAATTGCTGACGAAGTTGGCGCTATTCTAATGGTCGATATGGCACACATCGCGGGTCTTATCGCGACAGGTGCTCACCCTAGCCCACTACCACACGCACACGTTGTGACTACAACAACGCACAAAACACTTCGTGGCCCACGCGGCGGCATGATTCTTACTAACCACGAAGACATCAACAAAAAGATCAACTCTGCCGTGTTCCCTGGCCTTCAAGGCGGCCCACTAATGCACGTTATCGCAGCTAAAGCAGTGGCGTTTGGCGAAGCACTTGGCCCAGAATTTAATACTTATATTGATTCAGTGATCGACAACGCAAAAGTTCTTGCTGAAGTGTTGCAAACTCGCGGTTGTGACATTGTGACTGGCGGAACAGACACGCACCTAATGCTGGTTGACCTTCGTCCTAAGGGCTTGAAAGGTAACGTAACGGAAGAAGCATTAGAGCGTGCAGGGATCACATGTAACAAAAATGGCATACCATTCGATACAGAGAAGCCTATGATTACTTCTGGCATTCGTTTAGGTACGCCAGCTGGAACCAGTCGTGGTTTTGGCACTGAAGAATTCAAACTTATCGGTGAATGGATCGGCGATGTTCTTGACGGCTTAGTTGAGAGCCCTGAAGGCAACGCTGAAGTTGAGCAACGTGTTCGCAAACAAGTTAAAGAGCTTTGCAAGCGCTTCCCTCTTTACCGTTAAACCGTTTTTAAGATTTAAATTAAAACCTCATAAATTTTTGGAGAATAAGCAATGGACAATACACTAAAGTTTGCAGACAGCCACGAGTGGGTAAAAGACAACGGTGACGGTACTGTGACTATCGGTATTTCTGAGCACGCTCAAGAGATGCTAGGTGACGTTGTGTTTGTTGACCTGCCTGACACTGGAGACGAAATCGAAGCTGGCGAAAGCTTCTCTCTAGTTGAATCAGTGAAAGCAGCTTCTGATATCTACGCACCAATCTCTGGCGAAATCGTAGAAATCAACGAAGAATTAGAAGATAGCCCTGAGTTAATTAACGAAGAATCTTATGAAGGTGGTTGGATTGTTAAAGTGAAGATGTCTGATGCATCTGAACTAAACAACCTTAAAGATGCGGAAGAATACCTAAGCTCTATCGAAGAAGACTAATAGGTAACCTCATTACGATAAAGCTGCTCTTTTGGAGCAGCTTAATTTTAGGGGCTAGCTCACGGCTCCAGAGAGAAAGTAGAACATATCATGACTGAATTACTTCAAAGCCAATTACTGAAAGACTTGGGTACGCAAAACGAGTTTGTTGCTCGTCATAACGGCTCTAATAAAGCAGACCAGCAAAAAATGCTTGAAGCGATCAACGCGACTAGCTTAGAAGCACTGATCGACGAAACGGTTCCTGCACAAATCCGTCTTGAAAAACCAATGACACTTGCTGCTCCATTGAGCGAAATGGACATGCTGACCTCTCTTAAAGAGATCGCTAACCTAAACCAAGTGAAACGTACTTTCATTGGCCAAGGCTACTACAACACATTCACTCCAAACGTTATTCTACGTAACGTTTTAGAGAACCCAGGCTGGTACACAGCTTACACACCATACCAACCAGAGATTTCTCAAGGTCGTCTTGAAGCTCTACTGAATTACCAACAAATGGTAATGGACTTAACTGGTATGGAAATCGCGAACGCGTCTCTTCTTGATGAAGCTACAGCGGCTGGCGAAGCTATGACACTGTGTAAGCGTGCTGGTAAAAGCAAGAGCAAAGTATTCTTCGTTGCTGACGATGTTCACCCTCAAACACTAGAAGTTGTTAAAACTCGTGCTGAGTACATCGGTTTTGAAGTAATGGTTGGCGCTCTTGAAACACTTCCAGAGCAAGACGTATTTGGTGCGTTAGTTCAATACCCTGGTACAACAGGCGAAGTTCGTGATCTAACAGACATCATTGCGAAAGCTCAAGCAAACAAGACTCTTGTAACGGTTGCAACTGACCTACTTGCTTCTGCTCTACTTAAGCCAGCTGGCGAAATGGGCGCAGACGTAGTCATCGGTTCAGCGCAACGTTTCGGCGTTCCTATGGGTTACGGCGGTCCACACGCAGCATTCATGGGTACTCGTGAAAAGCATAAGCGTACAATGCCAGGTCGTGTAATCGGCGTATCTATCGATACTCACGGTAACCAAGCGCTACGTATGGCAATGCAAACTCGTGAGCAACACATCCGCCGCGAGAAAGCGACATCGAACATCTGTACAGCTCAAGCACTTCTAGCAAACATGGCGTCTTTCTACGCGGTTTACCACGGTGCAGAAGGCCTTCGTACTATTGCTCGTCGTACACACCACATGACAGCTATCCTAGCGGCTGGTTTGACTAAAGCGGGTTACGAGCTAACGAACAACAGCTTCTTTGATACCATCACAATCAACTCTGAAGAGAACACAGATGCACTGTACGCAAAAGCGCAAGCAGCAGACATCAACCTTCGTCGACTTGTTGGCAAAATCGGTATCAGCTTAGATGAAACAACCACAGTCGACGACGTGAATGCCCTATTCGCAATCTTCGACGTGAAAGAAGACGTTCAAGCACTATCTTCTGACATTGCATCAAACGAGTTTGCCGCAATTCCAGAAAACTGCCGTCGTGAATCAGAGTTCCTAACTCACCCAGTATTCAACACGCACCACAGCGAAACGCAAATGATGCGTTACCTAAAACAGCTTGAGAACAAAGACTTCTCACTCACGCACGGCATGATCCCACTGGGCAGCTGTACAATGAAGCTGAACGCTGCTGCTGAGATGATTCCAGTAACATGGCCTGAGTTTGGTTCAATTCACCCATTCGCACCTCTTGATCAAGCAGCAGGCTACACAGCGCTAGCGAAAGACCTAAAAGAGAAGCTATGTGAAATCACTGGTTACGACGATTTCTCACTACAGCCTAACTCTGGTGCATCTGGTGAATACGCAGGTCTAATCGCGATTCAACGTTACCACGCAAGCCGCGGTGAAGCTCACCGTAACGTTTGTCTGATTCCAAGCTCTGCGCACGGTACTAACCCTGCAACAGCATCAATGGTTTCAATGAAGGTAGTGGTTGTTAAGTGTGATGAAGATGGCAACATCGACATGACTGACCTAGCAGCGAAAATCGAGAAACACAAAGAAAACCTATCAAGCATCATGATCACTTACCCTTCTACACACGGCGTATACGAAGAGCAAGTGAAAGAAGTGTGTGAACAAGTACACGCAGCGGGCGGTCAGGTTTACCTAGACGGCGCGAACATGAACGCTCAAGTAGGCCTAACATCTCCAGGCTTCATCGGCTCAGACGTATCTCACTTGAACCTACACAAAACATTCTGTATCCCACACGGTGGTGGCGGTCCGGGTATGGGTCCTATCGGCGTTAAATCGCACCTAGCACCTTTCCTACCAGGTCACATCGAAAACGGTGTACAAGGTTCTGACTACGCGGTATCGGCTGCAGATCTAGGTAGCGCTTCAATCCTACCTATCTCTTGGGCTTACATCGCAATGATGGGCGAACCTGGCCTAACAGACGCGACTAAAGTAGCGATTCTGAACGCGAACTACGTGATGGAGAAACTACGTCCTCACTACCCTGTTCTTTACCGTGGCACTAACGGCCGCGTAGCGCACGAATGTATTATCGATATTCGCCCGCTTAAAGAAGACACAGGCATCAGCGAAGAAGATATTGCTAAGCGTCTAATGGACTTCGGTTTCCACGCGCCTACTATGTCTTTCCCAGTAGCTGGCACACTAATGGTTGAGCCAACTGAATCTGAAGATTTAGAAGAGCTAGACCGTTTCTGTGAAGCGATGATCGCTATCCGTCACGAAATGGCAGCAGTGAAAGCGGGTGAATGGCCACTAGACAACAACCCTCTAGTGAACGCACCGCACACACAAGTTGACCTTTCAGGCGCAGAATGGGATCGCCCTTACTCTCGCGAACTGGCTTGCTTCCCATCGAAAGCAACGAAGAACTCGAAGTACTGGCCTACTGTTAACCGTGTAGACAACGTATACGGCGACCGTAACCTAATCTGTTCTTGCCCAAGCATCGACAACTACGAAGACTAATTTTGTAGATTTTAAATAAACAAAAGCGAACCACTTGGTTCGCTTTTTTGACATTCTAGATTTCAATTCTTAACTAATCTAACTTTAGCGCTGAATTATACGAGTAGGATTGTATTTTGTTGCTAAATACAGATAAACTAAAAGCTAGTATAGAACTGTTAATCCGTAAGTTCTCATCGCACATCATTCCTGTCATGCAAGACATTTTTTTTATATTGATTTATAGCTACAGTGACAACATCTCCATGCCCCATATGCGATAACACGATTTCACTACTTTGAGTAAACCGCTGGCTAATTTTTATAGTATAAGACTTAAATAACCAGTTGAAAAAATTCTGGTAACATACAGCCTGTTCAAAATTACACCACTTGACTCCATATGTATCTTTACTCCACGGAAATATTCCAGAGTAACACCACACCCCCGACTCATTGATATAAATCTTTACGCTCCTAATTTTAAATATTTTAAGTATTATTCTAAATATATAAACGGCTAAAAAAGCAATAAGCACAATAAGTATAGACTCATGGTGATCACGAGGTAATAACCTGAAAATCAAAGGAAAGTTATACACTATGATAAAAAGGATAACTAAAGTTAGTATCGGGTCTATATATGCAGTCCACGATTTCCTAAAAACGTTATTCCCCTCTAGAACCAGACTATCCATCACTGTGTGTACTCCTTTTAATTAAACCGTCATATTAAATACTAATAATTTTTAAAATCGCTTGTAATAATTTCATAGTTTTCGCGCTAAAAGTATTCTCGCATAGGTTTAACCAGTAAATATTCGACACAACTCACTAATGTAGTTCATTAAAAATGAGCTACAAATAACTCAATCTACTGACCAAAGTTGACTTATATTATTCGTTTTCAGCGCAACGACAAGCATATCTAGCCTTAGCGATGAAGACTAATTCGTAGCTGTGCTAAGAAGCAAAATGTCTCGTCCTAAAATACGTTGACAGTATTTCTACTAAGCCAACAGCGTCAGCTGTTGGCTTTTTTCATGCACCTCA